>NZ_JBHWEL010000013.1:85959-123551 GCF_042734135.1 Streptomyces sp. NPDC059668
TATATCAACATTTCTCTGGTGGGCGGTCGCTTATTTTTTTTAAACCCCCCCCCCCCCCCCCCCCCCCCCCGCCGGGGGGGGGGCCCCCCCCCCCCCGCCGCCCCGCGCCCGTCACGCCCGGCGCACCTCGTAGAGGAAGCAGCCGTACTCGACGGCCCTTACGTGGACCAGTTCCACCGCCGGATCGGCGAACGCCGCCTCGAAGGCGACCTCGAGAGCGGACCACTCCGGGACCTCCACCAGCCGGCCCCCGAGGATGCGGCCCCCGGCGGAGTAGCGCCGCACGGTGCGGTGGGCGCCCTCGAACGGCCGGACGTCCGCGGCCGGACCCGCGCACTCCCGCGCATGGACGAAGACCGGGCCCTGCTCGTCGTACGCCCCCGGATCGACGCCGGCCGCGGCGGCCCAGCGGCGCAGCGGGGCGTACGAGACCAGGGCGATCAGCTCCCCCGGCTCAGCACGGCGCAGACAGCAGCGGAGCGGAGCGCCGCCCTCCTCCTCCGTGAAGGGAACCATCGGGCGCCCGGCGTCGTCAGCTGTGCGGAGATCCTTCAGGACCTCCGCTTCGATGGGGCGTGCGATGTAGGTCGTCATGCGCTCCAGACTCGCGCCCGAAAGCCCCGGTCACCGGCGGGATACGGACATCGCGTTCCGTGCCGGTCCCGTGGAAGGATGGCGCAACCGTCACATAACGAGGAGATGACCGCGTGCCTGGCACAAACCTGACCCGCGAAGAGGCGCAGCAGCGCGCGAAGCTGCTCACCGTTGACTCGTACGAGATCGATCTCGACCTCTCGGGCGCGCAGGAGGGCGGCACCTACCGGTCCGTGACCACAGTGCGCTTCGACGTCGCGGAGAGCGGCGCGGAGTCCTTCATCGACCTGGTGGCCCCGGCCGTTCACGAGGTGGTCCTGAACGGGGACGCCCTCGCCCCCGCCGAAGTCTTCGAGGACTCGCGGATCACGCTGCCGGGCCTGCTGGAGGGACGCAACGTCCTGCGGGTCGTCGCGGACTGCGCGTACACCAACACCGGTGAGGGGCTGCACCGGTTCGTCGACCCGGTCGACCAGCAGGCCTACCTGTACACCCAGTTCGAGGTCCCGGACGCCCGGCGCGTCTTCGCGTCCTTCGAGCAGCCCGACCTGAAGGCCACCTTCCGGTTCACCGTGAAGGCGCCCTCCGGCTGGACCGTCATTTCCAACTCGCCGTCGCCCGAGCCCAAGGACGACACCTGGGCCTTCGAGCCGACGCCGCGGATCTCCACGTACATCACCGCGCTGATCGTCGGCCCGTACCACTCCGTGCACAGCGTGTACGAGAAGGACGGACAGAGCGTGCCGCTCGGCATCTACTGTCGTCCCTCGCTCGCCGAGTTCCTGGACTCGGACGCGATCTTCGAGGTCACCCGGCAGGGCTTCGACTGGTTCCAGGAGAAGTTCGACTTCGCGTACCCCTTCAAGAAGTACGACCAGCTCTTCGTGCCGGAGTTCAACGCGGGCGCGATGGAGAACGCGGGCGCGGTGACGATCCGGGACCAGTACGTGTTCCGGTCGAAGGTCACCGACGCCGCGTACGAGGTGCGCGCCGAGACGATCCTGCACGAGCTGGCCCACATGTGGTTCGGCGACCTCGTGACCATGGAGTGGTGGAACGACCTGTGGCTGAACGAGTCGTTCGCCACCTACACCTCCATCGCCTGCCAGGCGTACGCCGAGGGCAGCCGCTGGCCGCACTCCTGGACCACCTTCGCCAACTCCATGAAGACGTGGGCCTACCGGCAGGACCAGCTGCCCTCCACCCACCCGATCATGGCGGAGATCCGCGACCTGGACGACGTGCTCGTCAACTTCGACGGGATCACGTACGCGAAGGGAGCGAGCGTGCTGAAGCAGCTCGTCGCGTACGTCGGCATGGACGAGTTCTTCCGGGGCGTGCAGGCGTACTTCAAGCGGCACGCGTACGGCAACACGCGCCTGTCCGACCTGCTGGGCGCGCTGGAGGAGACCTCCGGGCGCGACCTGAAGAACTGGTCGGAGAAGTGGCTGCGGACCGCGGGCATCAACGTCCTGCGCCCGGAGGTCGAGACGGACGCGGACGGGGTCATCACCTCCTTCGCGATCCGCCAGGAGGCCCCGGCGCTGCCGGCGGGCGCCAAGGGCGAGCCGACGCTCCGCCCCCACCGCATCGCGATCGGCCTGTACAACCTCGACGACGCGAGCGGCAAGCTGGTGCGCGACGAGCGGATCGAGCTCGACGTCGACGGTGAGCTGACCGCCGTGCCCGAGCTGACCGGCACCCGCCGTCCGGCCGTCTTCCTGCTCAACGACGACGACCTGTCGTACGCCAAGGTCCGTCTCGACGAGGACTCGCTGGCGTTCGTGACGGAACACCTCGGCGACTTCGAGTCCTCGCTGCCGCGCGCGCTGTGCTGGGCCTCCGCCTGGGACATGACCCGCGACGGGGAGCTCGCCACCCGCGACTACCTGTCCCTGGTGCTGTCCGGCATCGGCAAGGAGTCCGACATCGGTGTCGTGCAGTCGCTCCAGCGGCAGCTCAAGCTGGCGATCGAGATGTACGCCGACCCGGCCACCCGCGAGACGCTGCTGACCCGCTGGACCGAGGCGACCCTCGCGCACCTGCGCGCGGCCGAGGCCGGCGGCGACCACCAGCTCGCCTGGGCGCGCGCGTTCGCGGCGACCGCGAGGACCCCGGAGCAGCTGGACCTCCTGGAGGGGCTGCTGGAGGACCGGGAGACCGTCGAGGGTCTCGCCGTCGACACCGAGCTGCGCTGGGCGTTCGTCCAGCGCCTCGCGGCGGTCGGGCGCTACGACGAGGCCGAGATCGCGGCCGAGTACGAGCGGGACCGCACGGCGGCCGGTGAGCGGCACGCGGCCACCGCGCGGGCGGGCCGTCCCACCGCGGAGGCGAAGGAGGAGGCCTGGGTCTCGGTCATCGAGTCCGACAAGCTTCCGAACGCCGTGCAGGAGGCGGTGATCGGCGGCTTCGTCCAGACCGACCAGCGCGAGCTGCTCGCTCCGTACGCGGACCGGTTCTTCGCCGTGGTGAAGGACATCTGGGACTCCCGTTCGCACGAGATCGCCCAGCAGATCGCGGTCGGCCTGTACCCGTCGATCCAGGTCTCCGAGGAGACCCTCGCCAAGACGGACGCGTGGCTGGCCGACGCCGAGTCCAACGCGGCCCTGCGGCGTCTGGTCTCGGAGTCCCGTGCCGGGATCGAGCGCGCGCTGAAGGCCCAGGCGGCGGACGCGGCGGCCTCGTAGCCGGTCGTACGGCGTACGCGGGTACGGACAGGGGGCGCCCGGCGTTGTGCCGGGCGCCTCTTCCGTCCGGGGGCGTCCTCACGTCAGGGCGCGGGCGAGCAGGAGCATGGTGCGGGCCTGGAGCGCGGTCTGGTCGGCGAGGGGGACCCAGCGGGCGCCGAACGTCCTCTCCAGCTCGCGCGCCCACCCGTCCACGAGCGTGTCCAGTGCCGGTGCGCCGCCCAGGGCCCGGCTCATCATGGCCGCCGCGCGCAGCGGGATGCGGCGGGCGGCGATACCGAGCGAGACGGAATTGCCCACGGTGGTGGCCAGTTCGGCGGCGCTCCAGGTGTCCACGACGCCGGAGCCGATGTCCATGAGTTCGCGGGCCGCGGTGAAGTGCGCAAGACCGTCCGGTGTCTCGGGCGGACGCGGGTCCAACTCGTCGACCACCGACGCCAGTTGTTTGACCCGGCCGAGCAGGATCTCGCTGACGTCGGCGAGTTCACGGCGTGGCTCCGCCACCGGCCGTGGATCGCCGACACCCGCCACGCTCCAGAGGGGCGCCTCGACCACGGCCGAGACGGTGCCGTGCCGCATCGCGTGCAGCCAGGTGGCCCGCGAGACGAAGCCGGAGGGGTCCCGTTCCTCGGTCGGGCTGCCGTCGGGCAGCACGAGCACGCCCGGTCCCTCGACGAGCCACCCCATGCCGTCGAAAGGGCGGTGTTCCACCGGAACGCCCAGGTCCGCCGCGATCCCGCGATAGGCGGCCGGCACGCCGGGCACCGCGCGGGTCAGCTGAAGGAAGGTTCCTCCTACTTCGACACCGTGCAGCGAGAACTGCACGACCGGACGCAGTTCGTCGAGGAGCCGCAGCAGGGCCTCGGACTCCGGCATCGGCGCGCGCGGGTCCCCCGCGACGGGCGGGAACTCGGGCTGCGCGGCGAAGGCGGGGCGGTAGAAGCCCCGGTAGTAGTCCCCGATGGGGGGCGGTGCGACGGTGTCCGGGACACCGGAGGGGTTCCCGGACATCCAGCCCTCGGCGAGACGCGCGCCGTCGGGATCGAGGCAGAGCAGGAAGTGCCAGGTGCAGTTCAGCCCTCCGGCACCCCTGCCCAGGACACTCGGATCACGGGCGAGCCGCTGGGCGAGCCGGAGTGAAGTGACCCCGCCCACCGGCTCGTTGGCATGCGCGCCGGCGACCGTGAGCAGCTGGCGCGGGCCGTGTCCGGCCGACAGCAGCCACAACGGCCGACCGGCACGCGAGGCCCCGATGTCGCGCAGACGCAAGTCGCCGGGCCGCGCGGCCACCGTCGCACGAGCGCCTCGCAGCAGCTCGTCCAGGGTGGGATACGGGGTTCCCCGCATGCCGGACTCCGGTCAGGTGCCGTTCGCGTTGCTGGCCCCGGTGGTCTCCTTCTTGTCCAGCGGACGGATCACGATCTTGGCAGCCATGTGGTCCCCTCTCCTTCACAACCGACGGTGCGCGCGACAGCGGATCCCGGACCGCGCCGGGCCGTCGAGCCGGTACGACGGGCTGTCAGCCGCCGTTGCCCCCGCTGCTGTCGCCCGTGGTCTCCTTCTTGTCCAACGGACGGATCACGATCTTGGTGGGCATGCCAACTCCTCCCCCTCGCAAGGATGTTGCGCATAGCGGCGCGATCGCCGACCGCGTCTTGTCAAGGCTCGACTCGGGGCACCAGAGTGTCAAGCCATGTACCTGTAACGGGAAGGGGTCCCGGTGACGGTCACGGTCGAGACGCTCCTGCGGCCCCGCATCAAACCCGAGCACCGGGCCTACCGCACGATCGACGGCAACGTCCGTATCGGCAGCGTCGTCCACGGGATCGGCGCCGAGATCGCGGACCCGGAGGGCTGGGTCTGGACCCTGGTCGAGGCGATGGACGGGACACGGGAACCCGCCGAGGTGGCCGAGGCGGTGCTGCGGGCGCATCCCGGACTCCCCGGCCTCACGGACGAGGACACCCGGCAGGCGATGGCGGACCTGCTCGACGCCGGGTTCGTGGAGGACGCGGGAGCACCCGTACCGGTGTCCGTGCGGGAGCGCGTCCGCTACAGCCGGGGCGTGCCGCTGCTGCGCTGGATGGACCTCGGTCCCCGGGCGAACGCGTGGGACGCCCAGCTCCTGCTGGGCAGCGCCCGGGTCCTGCTGATCGGCGTCGGCGGCACGGGGGGCCATGCCGCGCAGAGCCTGGTCGCCTCCGGGGTCGGCCGTCTGCACTGCGTGGACCCGGACGTGGTCGAACTGTCGAACCTCAACCGCCAGCCCCTGTTCCGCGAGTCCGACCTCGGTCGTCCCAAGGTGGAGGCCGCGCTCGGCACGCTGCGGGACCTGAACTCGGACGTGACGGTGACCGGGGAGCGGCGGGAGGTGCGGGGGCAGGAGGATCTGGCGGAGCTGGTGCGGTCCGGGGCGCCCGAGGTCACGCGTCCGCCCGCGGGCCCGCGCGCCGCCGGGCCGTACGACCTGCTCGTTCTCGCCGCCGACCGTCCGGACGACATCCGGCGCTGGGCGAACCGTGTCTGCCTCGCCGCGGGCCTGCCGTGGGTCGATGCCGGATACCGGGGTCCCCTGGTGACCGCCGGGGTGCACGTGCCCGGGCGGGGAGCCTGCTGGGAGTGTCTGCGGGCCGCGGAGGTCGCCCGCCGCGATCTGCGGCTGGCGCCGGGCCAGGACGAGCAGGCCGCCTCCCCGCATCTGCCGTGGAACCCCGCGAGCGCGGTCACCGCCGGCCTCTCCGGCGGTCTGCTCGCCCACGCGGCCCTGGCCCTGCTCACCGGCGTGCCCGCGCTCGAACCGGGTTTCCGCTTCGGGATGAACCTGATGCTGCCGGGGGACCCGCTGCTGGAGCGGTGCCCACGGCGACCCGACTGCCCGGCCTGCGGCGACGACCGGCCCGCCGGAGAACCCGCCGGGTCACCGACCGGGGGCCGGACCGAGGGAGGGGCCGGGGGCCATACCGAGGGACCGGCGGGAAGGCGGGCCGGGGGCCAGACGGAGGAACCGGCCGAGGACCGGACCGAGGAACCGGCCGGAGGACTCGCCGGAGGCCCGATCGAGGAACCGACTGGAGTCGGCGTCGAAGGGCGATCAGGAGAGCGGGACGGAGGGCAGGGGTGACCCGGTCCGCCGGGGAGCGTCACGGGTGCGTCGGCCCCGGCGGCCGGCCACCGGCGGCCCCGGGCCCCACCCCCCACGTACGGTTCCACCGGCTCGACTCCCGCCCCGACGGGGACGAATGGATCGTCGGACGGCTCGCGACCGGCCGGTTCGTCGCGCTGCCCGAGGTCGGCAAGCAGGCGCTGGACCTGCTCGGCCAGGGGCTGGGCGCCGCCGAGGTCGGACGGCGGCTGCGGGAGACGACCGGCGACGACATCGACGTACCCGATTTCGTCGAGGCCCTGGTGGACCTCGGGTTCGTGGCCGAGGTGGACGGACGGCCGACCGGGTCGCCGCCCCCGCCGAAGCCCACGTTCGCCAAGCTCCGTCCCCGGCACGTGCGTTGGGTGCTCAGCCCCGTCGTCCCCGTCCTGGTCGGACTGCTGATCGCAGCCGCCCTCGTCACCTGCCCGCCCGTACCGCTCGGTTACCGCACCCTCCTGTGGAGCCCCCACGGAAGCGCGGTGATCGCGCTCGGCGCGGGCGTCGGCTGGACACTGCTGCTGCTCCACGAGTGCGCGCACCTGGTGACCGCCCGCGCGACCGGTGTGCCCGGCCGGATACGGCTGGGCACACGGCTCCAGTTCCTGGTCATGCAGACGGACATCAGCGGTATCGAACTCGCCCCGCGCCGCCACCGTCTGACCGCCTACCTCGCCGGTGTCGCGACCAACCTGTCCGTCGCCTCGCTCGCCGCCCTCGCGGCGGGTGCCACGGACGGCACGGGCCGCCGGGTCCTCGCCGCCGTCGCACTGCTCGCCCTGCTCCCGCTGCCCTTCCAGCTCATGGTCTTCATGCGTACGGACCTGTACTTCGTGCTCCAGGACCTGACGCGCTGCCGCGATCTCTACGGGGACGGGGTGGCGTTCTCCAGGTACGCGGTCCGGCGCCTGCTGCGGCGCGCGTCCGCCCCGGACCCCAGTCTCGAACTGCCCGTCCACGAACGGCGGGCCGTGCGCGTGTACAGCGCCGTGCTCGTCGTGGGCACCACGCTGTGTCTCGCGTTCCTCGCGACTGTCACCCTGCCCGCGGACGTCACCCTGTTCGCCCGCGCGGTGACCCGGCTCGGCCCCGGCCACTCCGCCGCGCAGCGCCTCGACTCCGCGGCGGTCGTGGTCGTGCTCGGCGGGGTCCACCTGCTGTGGGCGCGCACCTGGTGGCGGGGGCGCAGGCTCAGTGCGGGACCATCCCGCCCGTGACGTTGACGAACGTGCCGGTGATGCCGCCCGCCCGGTCGGAGGCGAGGAAGGCGGCGGTGGCGGCGATCTCGGCGAGGGTGGGGTTGCGCCGGGTCATCCGCATCCCCGCGAGGTTCGCGAGCAGTCCCTGAAGAGCCGCCTCGTCGAGGTCCATACGGCTGTCGACCGCGGCGAGCTTCTCCCGGGTCAGCGTCTCGGGCACCCCGGCCGCCCACAGGCCCACGACCCGCAGCCCGCGCGGACCCAGCTCCGTCGCCAGGTTCCGCACCAGCGTGTCGATCGCCGCGTCGGCAGGTCCCGTGCCGCCCATCATCGGACTGCCGTGCGCGGAGCCGCTGTTGAGCGTGAGCACCACGCCGGAACCCGCCTCGGCCATCCGCCGGGCGGCGGCGCGGGCGGTCGTGAAGGTGGCTCGGATGCCGGTCTCGACGGGCCGTACGAAGTCCTCGACCGGCAGGTCCACCAGCGGCACCCCTTGCACGTCGCCCCGCGTGACCAGGTTGAACGAGATGTCGACGGCGTCCAGCGAGGCGACGTGCGCCTCGACCGCCGCCTCGTCCAGGGCGTCGAGCACCGCGGTCTCGGCGTGCCCGCCCGCCGCCACGATGTCCTTCGCCACCGCGTCCAGCGTCTCGCCCGTACGCCCCACCAGGTGCACGCGGGCGCCCTCCTGCGCGAAGGTGCGCGCGACGGCACCGCCGATGGATCCGCCGGCGCCGTAGATGATCGCGGTCTTGTCGGTGAGCAGCATGGTGATCTCTCCTGGGGTGCGTGACCGTACGAGTGCGTCGTACGGGTCCGTCGAACGTGTCGGTCATGCAGACGTACGCGCCCTCCCGCACTCATCGGTCGGCGGGGAGCCGCAGGGGCAGTCCGAACGCCGGGAAGAGGTGCGGCTCGAAGGAGGTGATCTCCACGATGCGGTCGCCCTCGACGCGCAGGACGTCGAGAACCTGGGCGCGGTACACGGTCGTACCCGGGCGTCGTACGTAACCCCCCGCCGCCGGCTGCCCGTTGGCCCGGGCGGGAAGGTGGCGCCAGTGCCCGAGGAACAGCGGGGACCCGGGGTCGAGACTGATCCCGAGGAACTCGGTGATCGCGGCGCGGCCGACGAACCAGTACGGGTTCGGCGGCATGGTGAGCCTGATGTCCTCGCTGAGCAGGTCGGTGAACGCGGCGAGGTCGAGGCGTTCGGCGGCGGCCATGTAACGCCCGAGCACCTCGCGCTCGCGGGCGTCGGCCCCGGCGGTCCATTCGGTGCGGCGGCGGGGCAGCCGGTCGCGCAGGGTGGGCCGGGCGCGTTGCAGGGCGCTGTTGACCGAGGCCACCGTCATCTCCAGCGCCTGCCCGGTCTCGGCCGCGGAGAGTCCGAGCACGTCGCGCAGGACCAGGACGGCACGCTGGCGGGGCGGCAGATGCTGGATGGCGGCGAGGAAGACGAGCTCCATGGTCTCCCGGGAGACGGCGAGGGCGTCCGGCTGGTCGTCGGCGGAGGGCAGGTCCTCGTCGGGGTACGGCTGGAGCCAGGTGATGCGGGCCGGGGGATCCGCGCTGCCGTGGTTCATCCCGGGCAGTGGCTCGTAGCGCTGGGGACGGCGGGCGGTGCGCCGCTGGAAGTCCAGACAGGTGTTCGTGGCGATCCGGTACAGCCAGGTCCGTACGCTCGCCCGTCCCGCGAAGCCGTCCCGGGCCCGCCAGGCCCGCAGGAACGTCTCCTGCACGAGGTCCTCGGCGTCGTCGTACGAGCCCGCCATGCGGTAGCAGTGCACGCGCAGCTCGCGCCGGTACGGCTCGACGAGCGCGGCGAAGTCGCTCTCCCCGAGGGCGGCGTGCGGACCGGAGTCCTGCGTCACGGAGGTCCGCGTGACGGAATCCTGTGTGCCGGGATCCTGTGTGGCGGGATCCTGTGTGCTGGAATCCCGCGTGCCGGACGGCTGCTCGGCGAAGGCCTGCCCGGCAGGAGTCCGTGTGACGGGAGTCGGCGTGACGGGAGTCGGCGTGACGGGAGTCGGCGTGACGGGAGTCGGCGTGACGGAATCCCGTGTACGGGAGCCCTGGTCCGGTGACGTCCGCGGAGCGGTGGCGTTCGGGTCGGTGGGGTCCTCGGTGGTGGCTTCTTCGGCGGGAGCCGGTGAGCCCGGCGCTTTCGTCACGGCGGCCCGCGTGACGGAATCATCCGTCGCGGTGTCCCGGGCGACCCGGGCGATGCGGCGCAGCCGTCCGACCGAGGACGCCAGGTCGCTCACGCCGGAGTAGAAGACGGACGGCGGCTGCGGAACCAGCGCCTCGACCTGACGTCCGACCTCCTCGATCAGCCCGCGCACGGTGTCGACGGGCCCCGCCTGCCGATCCCGGTACGCCTTCTGCCGGCAGGCGGCGGAGCAGTACACCGAGTTCCGTCCGGCCCGTCCGGACCGCCCGGCCAGCGGCTCGGCACAACTGCGGCACACGGCATCGGTCACGGGAACCTCCGGGGGACACGTCACGCGGGATGGGTGACGCTATCGCCGCGGCCCCGCCTCGCGAGGGCGATCGGCCCGCTACGGCCGACGCCCGCCGGCCGCCGGCCGCCCACGGTGGCCGTCGGCCGTCAGGCGCCCACGGCGGCCGTCACCGCCGCCTCGACCGCCGGCTCGTCGGGTGCCTCGGCGGCCCAGGCCACGTATCCGTCGGGCCGCACGAGCAGCGTCGTCCGCCGGTCACTCGCCCAGCTCTCCACGGCGAGGCGGTCCTCGCGGGCGCCGGCCTCGTACGGCCGGGGGGCCGATCCCGGCGTCACGAGCACGAACCTGCCGCCCCGCAGAGCCTCGTAGAGACGTCCGCCGCCGCGCAGGGCGACATCGGGGACACGGGTGCCGACGAGGGCGTGCGAGCCGCGGGGCGCCCGGTAGGCGTAGCCGATGCCGGTGATCTGGCCTGCCGCCTTCCGGCCGGCCGGGCCGACGCGGTTGAGGACCGTGGTGAGCGCGGCACGCAGCGCCAGCGTCCACGGACGCCTGGCCATCGCGAGCCGGACGATCCCGCCGCTGCTGCGCAGCACCGACCTGCCGACGGGGTGGCGCTCGGCCTGGTAGGTGTCCAGCAGGGCGGGCGCCGCGTGACCGTTGACGACCAGGGCCAGCTTCCAGCCGAGGTTCGCCGCGTCCTGGAGGCCGGTGTTCATGCCCTGACCGCCGGCCGGGGTGTGGACGTGGGCGGCGTCACCGGCGAGGAAGACCCGGCCGACGCGGTACGCGGGCGCCTGGCGCTCGTCACTGTGGAAGCGGGACATCCAGCGGGCGTCGTGCATGCCGTAGTCGCGGCCCAGGGAGAGCCGGGTGATCTCCTTGACCTCGTCGAGTCCGAGCGGCTCGCTGTCGGGGACGTTCCGGCCGCGGTGCCAGCCGATCACGCGGTAGTAGCCGTCGCCGAAGGGCGCGATGAAGGCGAAGGCGTCACCGACCGCGTCGGCGGTGAGCACCGACTCGGGTTCCTCGGCCAGCCGGACGTCCGCGAGGACGACGGACCGGATGACCGACCTGCCGGGGAACGGCAGTCCGACCGCCTCGCGCACCGCGCTGCGCATCCCGTCCGTGCCGACCACGTACGCGCCGCGCAGCTCCCCGGGCTCCCCGTCCGGGTGCCGGACGTCGAGCGTCACGCCGTCCGCGTCCTGGCGCAGGCCGGTCACCTCGGTCTCGTACACGAACCGCACCCCGGCCGCGACCGCCCGCCGCTCCAGCACCCCCTCCACCTCGTACTGCGGGATCACCAGCAGGTGGTTGAAGCGGGAGGGGAGGGTGTCTAGCTCGACGGAGAGCCGGCCGAAGAGCCGGATGCGGTCGAGGGGCCGGCCCTTCGCCTCCAGCTCGTCGGCGAGACCGCGGGCGTCGAGCTGTTCCAGGGTGCGGGCGTGCAGGACGAAGGCGCGGGAGAGGTTGCTGGTCCTGTGCGGGCGCTTCTCGACGAGGGTCACGGGGACGCCGGCGGTGGCGAGGTCGGCGGCCAGCAGAAGGCCGGTGGGGCCGGCGCCGACGATGATCACGGTCCGGGCGGCGGCGTCGGTGCGGGTCTTGCCGGTCATGGCGGCCTCCTGATGCCAACAATCGCAGGCCAACATTCGTTGACCAACCATTCCCGACGGGCGATCCCCCGCCGGGTGCTGCTGAGTGATCGCTGGTCAATGCCTTGTCAACGCTTGTTGGCCAACGCTCGTTGACAAACGTAGAACGGCGACACTGGACTGTCAACACATGTTGGCCTACGGTTGTTGGCATGCCCGTCAAGGAACCCTCGGCCGCCGGCCCCCAGCCCCCGCCGCGCCGCTCCGACACCACCCGCACCGCGATCCTCACCGCCGCCCGCGAGCGCTTCGCCGCCGACGGTTACGAGCGCGCCACCATCCGCGCCATCGCCAAGGACGCCCGTATCGATCCGTCCATGGTCATGCGGTACTACGGCTCGAAGGAGGGACTGTTCGCCGCGGTCCTCGACGTCGATCTGCGGCTGCCGGCGCCGGAGCGGCTGAACCGGCAGGAGGTGGGCCACGCCCTCGTCCAGCACTTCCTGGACCTCTGGGAGGAGAACGAGGTGCTCACCGCGGTACTGAGGGTCGGCGTCACCAATCAGGCCGGCGCCGAACGCCTGCAGGGGATCTTCCGGGATCAGCTGCTGCCGATCTCCCTGCACCTGTGTCCCGACCCGGAGCAGGCACCGGTCCGGGCCGCGCTCACCGCCTCACAGCTGCTTGGCCTCGCCCTCGCCCGCTACGTCCTGCGCTTCCCGCCGGCCGTGGCGCTGCCGCGGGAGGAGATCGTGGCGTGGCTGGCGCCGACGGTGCAGCGGTACCTCACGGCGCCGCACCCCTAGAGACCACGAAGAGACCACGTCCGGGATCCACACCGCGCTCCCGGACCGTGCGCCCGGCACACGGCACCGCCCGGCACCCGGCACCCGGCACCCGGCACCCGGCACCCGGGAGGACGCGACCCCAAAAACACGTCGAGGGAGTCCGCGCACACCCGGGTGGGTGGGCGCGAACTCCCTCGGCGGAGAGACGGAAGGGCGGAAGAGAGCCTGGATCAGCTCCGCTTCGCCGGCTTGGGGGACTTGTCCAGGACCATCACGAGACCCGCGATGATCGCGAACAGCACGATCGGCGCGACGACGTAGAGGCCGACCGTCTCGATCACGCTCAGGCCGGTGCCGGGGTCGTCACCGTCGTCGCGGGTCAGCGCGAGCGCGGGGGACGACATGAGCAGCATCATCAGCGTCGTACCGGAAGCCAGGGCGCCGGCGCGCAGGGCGTTCTTCTTGTCCACGGTGCAAACGTAGCGAACACCTGAATGAGCCGCGCGCCCGGGGGTGCCGTACGGAGGGTCCCGGCGGCGCCCCAGGGCTGTCTCGGCAGTGCGGCCGGGGCGTCTCAGCGCTGTGGGTGACCTCCCCCGCCGCCCTCCGGACGCGCCCGCAGCACGTCGACGAGGGCGTACAGCCGCGGCGAGGCGGCCAGTTCCTCCAGCGTGACCGGACGGCCGGTCGCGTCGGCGACGGGCAGCCGCCAGTTGGGGTACTGGTCCCAGGTGCCGGGCAGGTTCTGCGGGCGCCGGTCACCGACCGCGTCGGGGAGCCAGATGCCGATCATGCGGGCCGGAGTGCGCAGCAGGAACCGGTGCACGGCCTGGATCTCGGCCTCCTCCGACACCGCGGAGCCCGAGCCGCGCAGCAGCCCGAGCCGGGCGAAGAGGGCCAGCCACTCCGCCGTCTCCGCCGAGGCCGCGGCGCGCTCCTCCGCCAGGACGCCCGTCAGCAGTCCGAGCCGGTCGCGGAGTTCGACGTGGTCACCGGTGAGGCGGGAGGCGGTGGGCGGCAGGTCGTGGGTGGTGGCGGTGGCCAGGCAGTCCGCGCGCCAGCGCTCCGGGGGAAGGGGCTGCCCGTCGCCGTCCCAGTCGCGTTCGAACCACAGCACCGAGGTGCCCAGCACCCCGCGCTCCTGGAGCGTCTCGCGCACCCCGGGCTCGACGGTGCCGAGGTCCTCGCCGATCACGAGCGCCCCGGCGCGCGAGGCCTCCAGCGTCAGGACGGCGAGCATCGCCTCGGCGTCGTAGCGGACGTACGTCCCCTCCGTGGGCGGCTGC
The DNA here is from genome assembly GCF_042734135.1 of Streptomyces sp. NPDC059668. Taxonomy (NCBI): domain Bacteria; kingdom Bacillati; phylum Actinomycetota; class Actinomycetes; order Kitasatosporales; family Streptomycetaceae; genus Streptomyces; species Streptomyces sp. NPDC059668. Next base: position 99,716 of record NZ_JBHWEL010000013.1, read on the forward strand.
CCCTGCGGGATCCACCAGAGCCGGAACAGGCCCATGACGTGGTCGATGCGCAGCGCGCCCGTGTAGCGGAAGAGGGCGCGCAGCAGGCGGCGGTAGGGGGCGTAGCCGGAGGCGGCCAGCCGGTCCGGGCGCCACGGCGGCAGACCCCAGTCCTGGCCGCGGGCGTTGAAGGCGTCCGGGGGCGCGCCGACCGACATGCCCGGCGCGTAGTACTCCTGCTGTGCCCAGGCGTCGGCTCCGCCCGGATGCACCCCGACCGCGAGGTCGTGCACGAGTCCTACGGGCATGCCGGCGTCGCGCGCGGAGCGCTGTGCGGCGGCGAGCTGGGCGTCGGTGAGCCACGCGAGGCGGCTGTGGAAGTCGACGCGGTCCATCAACTCGGTCCGGGCGCGGGCGGTTTCGGGTGAGCGGGGGTCGCGCAGGCCCACGGGCCACCGCTGCCACTCCGGGCCGTGGACCTCGGCGAGCGCGCACCAGGTGACGTGGTCCTCCAGCGCCTCGCCCTCCTCGGCGAGGAAGTCGACGTACGCGGCCCGGCGTCCGGGACCGAGCGGTACCTCGCGGATCAGTTCCAGCGCCTCGCGCTTGAGTTCCCAGACGGCGTCGCGGTCGATCAGCGCGTCCTTGTCGAGCACGGACGCGCGCAGTCGCTCGGCGCGTTCCAGCAGCGCGCGGACACGGTCGCGGTCGTCGACGTGGGCGAACTCGGGGATGTCCTCGATCCGCAGGTGCACCGGGTCGGGGAAGCGGCGGGAGGACGGGCGGTAGGGAGAGGGGTCCGTGGGGGTGCCGGGGACGGCCGCGTGCAGCGGGTTGACCTGGACGAATCCGGCGCCCAGTGCCCGTCCGGCCCAGGCGGTCAGCTCGGCGAGGTCGCCGAGGTCGCCCATGCCCCAGGAGCGGCCGGAGAGGAGGGAGTAGAGCTGGACCAGCAGTCCGTAGCTGCGTCCGGGCGGGATGGGCAGCCGGTCGGGGGCGACGACGAGGTGGGCGTCGGCGGTCCGGCCGTCGGGGGCGGTGGCCCGTAACGCGTGGACGCCGAGCGGGAGTTGTTCGGCCGCGGCACGGGTCTCGCCCTGTTCGGTCGTGATGCGCAGACGGGTGCCGTCGGGCAGCGCGGCGAGCGCGTCGGGCGGGCGGCCGCCCCAGCAGACCACGGTCGGCGGCAGGAGCCGGTCCCGTGTCTCGGCCTCCCGGGCGGCGAGGGCGGCGCGGACGGCGTCCGGGGTGCTCGCGTCGACGCCGAGCGCCGCGAGGGCCGCGACGACCGCGGTGTCGGCGGCCGCGACGGTCCGGCCGGGCGAGGGGCTGTAGGAGGTGGCGACGCCGTGCAGTGCGGCGAGCCGGGACAGCGGCATCTAGACCCCCGAGGCATCCGTGGCGGCGCCGGTGGAGATGGGTTCGCTGGTCAGGTGCGCGGCGTCGGCCAGCGGCGGCTCACTGGTCAGCGGCTCGGCGTCGGGCAGGGGAGGTTCGCTGGTGAGCGGGAGCTCGGCGGCGGTGCCCTCCGCGGTGAAGAGGCAGAAGCGGGGTTCGGCGGAGAAGCGGGGTTCGACGGAGAAGCGAGGCTCGACGGTCGCTTCCGTCGGACGTTTGGAGAGGGCCGAGAGCAGAAGGTGTGCCGATGCGGCCACGGGGGCCTCCTTGTCGGGTACGGCGGCGGGCGGGTTACCGCAGCCCTACCCAACGCGCGGGACGGCAGACGTACACGGGCGAACAATGTGCTTTTGGTCACGTTCTGTTCCGGCCCGGGCCCGCCGGGTCCGTGGGGAAGGGCGAACGCGGAACAGCGGGCGACGGAGCAACCGTGAACCGGTGACGCCGGTGGGTTCGATAGACGGGGTGTGAGACTGTTCCGCCCCGTGAGGGGCCACCGGGAGGACGTCACGGACGCGGCACTGCTGCGGGCCGTCGCGGACGGGGACTCGGCGGCGCTGGCCGCACTGTACGACCGGCACGGCGGCTGGCTGCACACGCGGCTGACCCGGCGCTGCGGTGATCCCGAGGTCGTCAGGGAGGTGCTCCAGGACACCTTCGTGACCGTGTGGCGGTCGGCGGCCGGGCACCGGGGCACGGAGGCGGGCGGCTGGCTGTGGACGATCGCGGCACGCCGGCTGGTCGACGCCGGACGGGCGCGGGAGCGGACCGTACGGGTCGAACGGGCCGAGCGGAACGAGTACGCGGCGCCGCCGCCCGTGCCCTCCGCGGAGGAGCGCGTGCTGGCGGGCCTGGAGTACGGGGACGTGGGCACGGCCCTGGACCGCATCTCCCCCGAACTGCGCGAGGTGCTGCGTGCCACCGTCGTCGACGGACTGACCACGCGTGAGACGGCCCGGCTGCTCGGGATCCCCGAGGGCACGGTCAAGACCCGCGCGATGCGGGCGCGCGCGGAACTCAGGGCGGCACTCGCCCACCTCGACCCCTCCGGGGGCCCGTCACCGCTGGGAGGCCCGGTATGACCGGCTGGCACGCCGCCGACGACCTCGTCGCCCGTTACACGGACGGCTCCCTTCCGGAGCCGGACGCCTGGTCCCTGGAGAAGCACCTGGAGAGCTGCGGCTCCTGCGCCGCACGCGTCTCGCACGCGGCGCGCGCGGGAGCGGCGGGGCCGGTCCTGGCCCGGGTGCGGGACGCGGTCCTGGACACCGTCGCGCACACGGCCCGGGCCCCGCTTCCGGCTCCGCCGCTCGGCCCGCCCGCGGTGTCCACGGCCACGGTGCCGTGGCGGGCCCGAGCCGTCGGGGGGCGGCTCGGGCGGATCGTCTGGGCCGCCGGGCCCGCGCTGCGCGGTGCCTGGACCGGGGCCGTGCTGCTGGTGGCCGTGGGGGCGCTCGCGCTGGCCCACGGCGGCGGCTCCGACAGCGCGCGCCCGCTGCTGCTGGCCGTCGCGCCGGTGGTCCCCGTCGCCGGGGTCGCCCTCTCCTACGGCCGGTACGCCGACCCGCTGTACGAGCTCGTCGCGACGTCGCCCTCCGGCGGACTGCGGCTGCTGCTCACCCGGACGGCCGCCGTACTGGCGGTGAGCGTGCCGCTGCTGACGGCGGCGGGGCTGCTGCTCCCCGCCGCCGGTCCCCGCCTTCCGCAGGTGCCCATGGCGGCGGCCTGGCTGCTGCCGGGGCTCGCCCTGACGCTGGCCACGCTGGCGTTGTCCGGGTACACGGGCTGCCGTACCGGCTCCGCGGTGGTGGGCGGCGGCTGGCTGCTCGCGCTGACGGCACCGGTCCTCGCCTCGGGCGGCCCGGGACCGACGGCCACCGGTCCGGGCCTGACGGACCGTCTCGCCCAGCAGCTCTCCCTCTACTTCACCGGCGCGCCCGCGCAGTGGGGATGGGCGGCGGGGGCCGCGCTCTGCGCCCTGCTGCTCGCCGCGCGCCGCACCGCGTACGACCGTCTGGAGACGATGTGAACACCCCTGCCCCGCCCGGCACTTCCGTGCGGAACGCGAGTCCGGGCACCGGATGCGCCTCGGTACGGGTGTCGGGCCTGACCGTCCGGCACCGCAGAACCACCGCGCTCGACGCGGTCGACCTGGACTTCGGCCCCGGCGTCCACGGGCTGCTCGGCCCCAACGGCGCCGGCAAGACCTCCCTCATCCGGGTCCTCGCGACCGTGGCCGAACCCGCCGCGGGCCGTGTGGAGATGCTCGGCAACGATCTGCGCCGGCACCGCGAGCGTGGCGCGTTCCGCCGCGAACTCGGCTATCTGCCGCAGGACTTCGGCTACTACCCGGGGTTCACGGTCCGGGAGTTCGTGGCGTACGTGGCCTGGCTCAAGGAGCTTCCGGCCACCGCCGCCCCGGCAGCGGTCGAACGGGCCGTGGCCCGGGTCGGGCTCACCGACCGCATCGACGCGAAGGTCCGGACGCTGTCCGGCGGCATGATCCGCCGGGTCGGCATCGCCCAGGCCATCGTGAACGACCCGCGCGTGCTGCTCCTCGACGAACCCACCGCGGGACTGGATCCGGAGCAGCGGGTCGAGTTCCGGGCGCTGCTGCGGGAGCTGGGCGAGGAGGCCACCGTGATCGTCTCCACCCACCTGGTGGAGGACGTGGCCGCGGCGTGCACGGGGGTGACGCTGATCGAGGCGGGCCGGGTCGCCTATCGCGGCACCCCGAGGACACTGGCGGCCCTCGGCGCGGACGGCCACGAGTCCGACGGCAACGCGATCGAGCGCGGCTACACCACGGCTCTGCGCGGCCATCGCGCGACGAGGGGGGCGGGCCGATGACCGTACGCATCCGGCCGGAGGACGACCGCCCGGACGGCGCGGGCCCCCGGGCCGACACGGAAACCCGGACCGGCGAAGCGGCGCCGGCGCGCCGATGGCCCGAACCGGACGGCAGCCACCCGTCCGTCCGGCACCCAGGTCCCCCGCCCCCCGACCACCACGCGACGAACCCACGGCCCGAGCCGACCAACCACCACCCGACCGACCACCCCCCGGCAGACCCACGACCCCAGGCCGCCCGCACCTGCCCGGCAGACCCCCGGCCCCGCCCCCGCGACACCCGCCCGGCAGACCGCCGCCCCCGGTTCCCCGAAGGCCCTGGGCCGAGCACGCCGCCGCGGGAGGCGCCCGTCCGTGCGGCGGGCGCCTCAGCCACGGTGGGCGCGGCCCACCCCCTCCGCACCGAGTTCCTGCGCGGCTTCGTCCCCTGGGCGGCCGCCGGGCTGCTGCTCGCCCTCGCCTGGGCGCTCGCCGCCACGGCGGCGCAGTGGCAGGGCAGCTGGGGCGGGACGACGGACAGGCTGGACACCGCGGCCGGGGTGATCGCCGTTCCCTTCGGCCTCGCCGCGGGAGCCTGGCACGGCGGCCGGGAGCACCGGCGGCGGATGACGGAGCTGCGGGCCTCGACCCCTCGTCCACCGCTCGCCCAGCTCCTGACGGCCGCCCTGCCGCTCGCCTGCGCGCTGGCGGGGTCGTACCTGGTGGCGGTGGCCGGCGTGCTGCTCGCCTGCGCGCCCTACGCGTCGGCGGGCGGCCCGGTCCCGACCGTCTTCGCCGGGGCCGCGCTGTCGATCGCCGCGTGCACGCTCCTGGGCCATGTGGCCGGGCGGGTGATGCCCTGGCGGCTGACCGCTCCCGCGTTCGCGATCTGCGGATACGTCATGGCCGTCACCAGCGGCATCGGCTCGCGGTCGGCTCCGGCCGCCCTCGCCCCCGCCTCGCTGCCCCCGTTCGGCGACGGCTACCTCCCGGTCTGGTGGTACCCCCTCGTATCGGCCCTCTGGCCGGTCGGCCTCGCCGCCGCCGTGGCCCTGGCCCATGCCGCGCGCCGCCGCGTCACCGCGCTGCTGCCGCTCGCCGCCGCGGCCGCCGCGGCCGTGCTGCTGGTCCACACGGGTGACGGGATGCTGCGCGACAACCCGCTCGCGCACCGCCAGGTGTGCGACGGATCGACCACCCCGCACGTCTGCGTCAACGCCACCCACCCGGGCCTGCTGCCGGAGGTGAACCGCGCGCTGTCGGGCCTCACCGGGCGACTGCGGGGCGTACAGAATCTGCCGGTCCGCTTCGAGGACCTGCCGCGCTCGCCCCGCGCGGACGAGGCACAACTGCCGATGCTCACCCCGTTCGGCTGGAGCACCGTGCGCGGGGAACTGACCGATCCGGAGCAGTACGCCTGGGAAGCCGCGCAGCTGATGGTCCGCGGCGATTGCGACCGGCCGCCGTCCACAGGGCGCGTCCGGGCCACCGACGAGGCCGTACTGCGCTGGCTGGCCCCCTCCGACATGGAGGACGACCTCCGCGAGCACTTCGAGGCATCGGCCCGCCGACGCGGGGACACGGAGGAACTCGCGAGGTTCCGTGCCGAGGACACGGCGTACGCGCGCCTGGCCGCCCTGACCGACGACCAGCGCCGCTCCTGGCTCGGCCGCTACTTCGCCACGGCCCGGACGTGCGACCCCGACACGAGCGAGGTCCCGTCCCTGTGAACGCCCCGCACGGAGTCACCCGGCCCACCCCCCTCGCCCTCTACGCCCGCTCCCGTGCCGTCCCGGCCACCCTGGCCGCCCTCGTCTGCGCCGCCCTCCTCACCCGGTGGGCGGCGAGCGTCCCGGACGTCTTCCTCGACCCGTACCGCAGGGTCCCGCTGCTGTCCCTGGCCCCGCTGACGGTCTCGGCGGCGATCGGTACGGGCCTGCGGGTGCACGGACGGGAACTGGACGACACCGCGGTGCGCCCCTGGTGGCGCAGGCGCCTGGCCCATCTCCTGGTCCTCACCACGCTCGCGGCCACCGCGCTCGGGGCGGTGGTGTTCGGCGCCCGGGCCGCCTGGATGCCCACGATGCTCTACTTCAGCGCCGTGTACCTGTCGGCGGCCTCGCCGCGCATGCGGGAGGCGACGGTTCTGGCCTGGCCCCTGCAGACGGGCCCCCAGAGCGGCGCGTGGGCCGCGGCCCTCGCCCTGTTCGTACTGGGCGCCGGGCTGTACGCGGCACGTGGCGCCCGCCCCGAAGGACCCCGCGGCTGACCACGGGGCGCACAGGGCGGGCCACGGTGTACCCGGGCCAGGGGTGCACAAAAGCCCGGATCGTCAGGCGGAAATGCCGTCGATCCGGGCCATCGCGTCCTCCGCGCCGTACGGCTGCAGGTAGGGCAGCCAGCGCGGGTCCCTGTGTCCTGTTCCGATGATGCGCCAGGCGAGCCCCGTCGGCGGGGCCGGTTTGTGGCGCAGGCGCCAGCCGATCTCGACCAGATGGCGGTCGGCCTTGGTGTGGTTGCAGCGGCGGCAGGACGCCACCACGTTGTCCCAGGCGTGCTGACCTCCGCGGGAGCGCGGGATGACGTGGTCGACGCTGGTTGCGACGCCACCGCAGTACATGCACCGGCCGCCGTCGCGGGCGAACAGTGCCCGACGGGTCAGCGGAACGGGCCCCCGGTAAGGGACCCGCACAAACCTCTTCAGCCGGACCACGCTGGGTGCGGGGACAGTAACGGTCGCGCTGTGCATGAAGGCGCCGGATTCCTCGAGAGAGACGGCCTTGTTCTCAAGGACGAGGACGAGCGCGCGGCGGAGCGGTACGACGCCGAGTGGCTCGTACGACGCATTGAGGACCAGGACATGCGGCACGGATGCCTCCTTGTACGCCGGCGGCGCGTGGCTCGCGCCGGGACGATCTGCAGTCAGTCTCCCCTCTTGCCTGGTGGAAGCGCCACCATGTCCCGGTAACGGGCTGGGAGTGTTTTCGACCACATCCTGTTCATCCCCAGGTGAGTACCGTCTCTCCCCCGAACATCACAACGATCCACACACGATGCCCCGTTAGTGTGGTTGTTCTGCCCGGCGGCGCCTTACCTGTCCCCGAGCCGCGGGCAGACCGCTACGCCTGGAGGTACCTGCTGTGTTCTCGACCGTCCTGCGGGCCGCAGGGTCCAGTCCGTCGCCCTCTCCCTCGGCGACGACGGACCCTACGGTCGCCACGCTCCAGGACGCCCAGGAAAGCGCGACCAACGCCGCGAGCTGGGTCGAGCAGAACTGGTCCACCTGGCTCGCGATAGGCCTGCGCGTGCTGCTGATCCTGGTCATCGCGGCGGTACTGAGAGTGGCGGTCCGGCGGGCGATCACCAAGCTGATCGACCGCATGACCCGTACCGTCCAGGCGGTCGACGGGACGGCCCTCGGCGGCCTCCTGGTGAACGTCGAGCGCCGCCGTCAGCGCTCCCAGGCCATCGGCTCCGTACTGCGCTCGGTGGCGTCCTTCCTGATCATGGGCACGGCCGCCCTGATGATCCTCGGCACGTTCGAGATCAATCTCGCCCCGCTGCTGGCCTCGGCCGGTGTCGCCGGTGTCGCCATCGGTTTCGGCGCCCGCAACCTGGTGACGGACTTCCTCTCCGGGGTCTTCATGATCCTTGAGGACCAGTACGGCGTGGGCGACACGATCGACGCGGGGGTGGCCTCCGGCGAGGTCATCGAGGTGGGTCTGCGCGTCACCAAGCTGCGCGGCGACAACGGCGAGATCTGGTATGTCCGCAACGGCGAGGTCAAGCGCATCGGCAACCTCTCCCAGGGCTGGGCCACGGCCGGTGTCGACGTCACGGTCCGCGCCTCCGAGGACCTGGACCACGTCCAGTCCGTGCTGAACGAGGTCGCCGAGGCGATGAGCAAGGAGGAGCCCTGGAACGAGCGCCTCTGGGGCCCGGTCGAGGTCCTCGGCCTGGAGAGCGTGCTCCTCGACTCCATGGTGGTGCGGGTCTCGGCCCGGACGATGCCCGGCAAGGCGCTCTCCGTCGAACGTGAGCTGCGCTGGCGCATCAAGCGCGCCTTCGACGCCGCGGACATCCGCATCGTGGGCGGCCCCACCGCGGCCGTGGAGGAGGAGCCCGTCGACCCGTCCGCCGCGGTGGCGGCCCCGTCGGCCCTCGGCAACCCGGCGTCCCCGCAGTCGGAGGCGACCGCCCCCATCCCGGCGCCCGTCCCGGGCCCGACACCGTCGAGCGCGCCGAAGTAGGCCCCGGCCACACGCGAGGCCACTGCCGTACGCGGGAGGGGGCGGCACCCGGAGAACCTGGGTGCCGCCCCCTTCCGCTCCGCCCGCCGAAGACGCCCGGACTCCAGCCCCGTGGCCCCGGCCATCCGGCACACCGCGGCCAACGAGGAGCCCTCTCCCAGCCCGGTCACCCCCAGGAGCCCCTCACCCTCGGCGGAGAGCGGAATCAGGTGCAGGCGGCCGCGGCCGCACCGGACGGCCACGCGCCCCCACCCAGCCGCCCCGGACGGGAAATCCCCCGCCCCCGCAGGTAACGACTCTGTTGCCTCGGGGGCGGTTTCTCTTGACGCCCCCGCAACCCGCGGCCTACGGTCCTCCCACCAATAGGAAACCTTCCTAACAATGATCTTGCAGTGGACTTCCCCGCGGCCGTCCTGGGAAGCTGAGCGACTGGGCAGTCGAAAGGCAGGTGTCGACCGACATGGCAGGATCCGCCGGCACTCCGGGCACCCCGCGCGTCCTGCGCGCCATGAACGACCGCGCCGCCCTCGACCTGCTGCTCGCGCACGGCCCGCTCTCGCGGACCAGGATAGGAAAGCTGACCGGGCTGTCCAAGCCCACCGCCTCCCAGCTCCTCGCCCGCCTGGAAGCGGCCGGTCTGGTGCTCGCCACCGGCACCAGCGAGGGGCGGCCGGGCCCCAACGCCCAGCTGTACGCGGTGAATCCGGTCGCCGCCCACGCGGCGGGCCTGGACGTCACGCCCGAGCGCATCCTCGCCGCCGTCGCCGACATGACGGGCCGGACCGTGGGTGAGTACGAGCTGCCGACGCCCGGCCGGCGCCCCGCGCAGCCCGTCGTACGCCAGGTCACCGACGCCCTCGACGGCGCGGTGAAGGAGGCGGGGCTGGCCCGCGACGACGTGCACCGCCTGGTCATCGGCACCCCCGGCGCCTTCGACCCCAACACCGGACGGCTGCGGTACGCCTCCCACCTCCCCGGCTGGCACGCCCCGAGCCTCCTCGACGAACTCGCCGCCGCGCTGCCCATGCCGGTCGAGTACGAGAACGACGTGAACCTCGTCGCCATCGCCGAACAGCGGCTCGGCGCGGCCCGCGGACACGAGGACTTCGTCCTGCTGTGGAACGAGGGGGGCCTGGGCGCCGCCCTCGTGCTCGGCGGACGGCTGCACCGCGGCTGGACCGGCGGCGCCGGCGAGGTCGGCTTCCTGCCCGTGCCCGGCGCACCCCTCGTACGGCAGGTGACCAAGGCCAACAGCGGCGGCTACCAGGAACTCGCCGGCTCCCAGGCCCTCCCGAAACTCGCCCGCGAGCTGGGCGTCCAGCCGATTCCCGGCGGGTCGTCCACCGAGGTCGCCGCCGCCCTCGTCGCACAGGCCGCCACCCGCGACGAAGGCCCCCACCGCAGACTCCTGGAGACGTACGCGACCGGCCTGGCCACCGGTCTCGCCTCGCTCGTCTCCGTGCTCGACCCCGAACTCGTCGTCCTCAGCGGCTCCTCACTCACCGCCGGCGGCGAACCGCTGCGCGCCCTGGTGCAGGCCGAACTGGAGGAGCTGGCCGCGTCCCGCCCGCGCCTCGTGGTCGGCGACGTACACGAACACCCCGTGCTGCGCGGCGCGTTGGAGAGCGCGCTGGCAGCCACCCGCGACGAGGTGTTCGACACCTCCCGCTGAACCCCCTCGACCCACTCGCCCGTCCCGCCCACACCACCGCCCCGGCCCTGCCCTAGGGAGACACCGCCATGCCCGGAATATCCAGGAAAGTCGCCACCGCACTCGCCGCTTCCGCGTCGCTCGCCCTCCTCACCACCGCCTGTACCGGCCAGTCGGACTCCGGCGCGAGCGACGACGCCTCCAAGGAGACGACGATCAACTTCTGGCACGCCTGGAGCGCGCCGGGCGAGGTCCAGGGCGTGAAGGCCCTGGTCGCGGGGTTCGAGAAGGCCCACCCGAACATCCACGTGAACATCGTCGCCAACGTGACCGACGACAAGATCAACCAGGCGCTGCGCTCCGGCGGTGACAAGGCGCCCGACGTGATCTCCTCGTTCACCACCAACAACGTGGGCAAGTTCTGCTCCTCCGGCGCGCTCGTCGACCTCAACCCCTTCTTCAAGAAGGCGGGCATCGACCCGGCGACGACCTTCCCGAAGGCGATGAACGAGTACACCCAGTTCGACGGCGACCGCTGCACGGTGCCGCTGCTCGGTGACGCGTACGGGCTCTACTACAACAAGGACGCGTTCAAGAAGGCCGGGATCGCCGCTCCCCCGAAGACCTGGTCCGAATTCGAGGCGGACGCCAAGAAGCTGACCGTCGCCAAGGGCGACTCGTACTCGCAGCTCGGCTTCATGCCGAACTACCACGGCTGGGAGTCGACCACCGAGCACTACTTCGGTCAGTTCTCGCCGACGTACTTCGACAGCAGCGGCAAGTCGAACATCGCCAAGGACCCCGCGTTCACGGCCGGTTTCACCCTCCAGAAGAAGCTGGTCGACGAACTCGGCGGCTTCAAGAAGCTGGAGACCTACCGCTCCAAGCTCGGTGACGAGTGGGGCCCCAAGCACCCCTTCCACACCGGTCAGGTCGCCATGCAGCTGGACGGCGAGTGGCGGCTCGGCATGGCCGAGGAGGCCAAGCCCGGCTTCGAGATCGGCGTCGCCCCGCTGCCCGTTCCCGACGACCGGGCCGACCAGTACGGCAAGGGCTACATCACCGGCACCATCGCGGGCATCGCGGCCACCAGCAAGAAGCAGAACGCCGCCTGGGAACTGGTCAAATACATGACCACGGACACGGACGCCGTCGTCGGCTTCGCCAACGCCATCCACAACGTCCCCTCCACGCTCGCGGCCCTCAAGTCCCCGAAGCTGAAGTACGACCCGCGCTTCAAGACCTTCCTGGACATCGCCTCGAACCCGAACTCGACGACGACCCCCGCGTCCATCAACGGCGGCACCTACCTCGTGACGATCCAGCAGTTCGGATACGACTACGAGAGCGGCAAGTCCAAGGATCTGAAGGCCGGTCTGGAGAAGACCGCCGCGCAGATCGACACGGACATCGCGCAGGCGAAGTAGGAAGCAGCACGGACATGAGCGCCACTTACACCCTGCGCGCCAAGCGACGCCGGGCGGCCCTGAGAACAGCCGCCTTCATGTCGCCCTGGCTGATCGGCTTCGCGGTCTTCTTCGCCTACCCGCTGCTCTCCACCGTCTACTTCTCGTTCATGCACTACGACGGCTTCAAACCGCCGACGTGGAGCGGGACGAAGAACTGGTCCTACGTCTTCCAGCACTACCCGCTGTTCTGGCCCGCGCTGCGCAACACCCTGTGGCTGGTCCTGGTCATGGTGAGCCTGCGGGTCGTCTTCGGACTCGGCGTCGGACTCCTCATCACGAAGATCAAGACGGCTACGGGCGTCTTCCGCACCCTCTTCTACCTGCCCTACCTCGCGCCGCCCGTCGCCGCCACGATGGCCTTCGCCTTCCTCCTCAACCCCGGTACGGGGCCGGTCAACTCGATCCTGGAGAAGGTCGGCATCCCGGCGCCCGGCTGGTTCAACGACCCCAGCTGGTCCAAGCCCGCCCTCACCCTGCTCGCCCTGTGGGGCATCGGCGACCTGATGGTCATCTTCATGGCCGCGCTGCTCGACGTACCGACCGAGCAGTACGAGGCGGCGGAGCTGGACGGCGCGTCGGCCTGGCAGCGGTTCCGGTACGTGACGCTGCCGAACATCTCGCCGATCGTGATGTTCGCCGTGGTCACCGGCGTGATCCAGACCATGCAGTACTACACGCAACCGCTCATCGCCGGGAAGGTCGCCTCGGGCGTCATCCAGGGCGCCGGGACGCAGTTCGAGCCCGGCTACCCCGACAAGTCGACGCTCACCCTGCCCCAGCTCGTCTACAACCTCGGCTTCCAGCGCTTCGACTACGGCTCCGCCTGTGTGGTCGCGCTCGTGCTGTTCGCCCTGTCCATGGTGTTCACCGCGTTCCTGATGCGGCGCCGGGGCGGTCTCATCCAGGCAGGTGACTGACCATGACCCAAGCACCTCAGGTGTCCCGAGTCCTCGACCGGCCGGCGGAGCCGCGGACGAGGACCGTCTCCCCCGCCGAACGCACCGCCCGCCGCAGGACGCTCCTGGAGTGGATCGCGGTCCACGCGCTCGGCGTCGCGGCCGCCCTCTTCTTCGTCCTCCCCTTCGTGTTCGTCTTCCTCACCTCGCTGATGAGCGACACCCAGGCGCTCAGCCGCGACCTGATCCCGCACACCTGGGAATGGGGCAACTACAAGAAGGTCTTCGACACCCCCGGCTTCCTCACCTGGTGGAAGAACACCCTGCTGTACGCCGGCGCCGGCACCGTCCTGACCGTCGTGTCGTCGATCCCCGTCGCCTACGCGCTCGCCAAGTTCCGCTTCCGCGGCCGGAACCTGTCGCTCATGCTCGTCATCTCGATGATGATGCTGCCGCCCCAGGTCGTCATCATCCCGATGTACCTGTTCTGGGCGAAGCAGCTGGACCTGTCCGGGACCCTCTGGCCGCTGATCATCCCGATGGCGTTCGGCGACGCCTTCTCCATCTTCCTGCTGCGGCAGTTCCTGATGACCATCCCGAACGAGTACCTCGACGCGGCGAAGGTCGACGGCTGCGGGGACCTGCGGACCCTGCTGAAGGTCGTCCTGCCGATGGCACGCCCCGGGATCGCCGCCGTGGCCCTGTTCCAGTTCTTCTACGCCTGGAACGACTACTTCGGGCCGCAGATCTACGCCTCCGAGAACCCCGGCGCCTGGACCCTGTCCTACGGCCTGGAGTCGTTCAAGGGAGCGCACCACACCGACTGGAATCTCACCATGGCCGCGACCGTACTGGTCATGGCCCCCGTGATCCTCGTGTTCTTCTTCGCGCAGAAGGCGTTCGTCGAGGGTGTCACGCTCACCGGAGTGAAGGGCTGACTATGAAACTGGCAGTAGTGGGCGGGGGCTCCACCTACACCCCTGAACTCATCGACGGCTTCGCCCGGTTGCGGGACACCCTGCCGGTCGAGGAGCTGGTCCTCGTCGACCCGGCCCCCGAGCGGCTGGAGCTGGTGGGCGGGCTCGCCCGGCGCATCTTCGCCAAGCAGGGGCACCCCGGCCGGATCGTCACCACCGACGACCTGGACGCGGGCGTCGAGGGCGCCGACGCCGTACTGCTCCAGCTGCGCGTCGGCGGCCAGGCGGCCCGCGAGCAGGACGAGACCTGGCCCCTGGAGTGCGGGTGCGTCGGCCAGGAGACGACGGGCGCGGGCGGCCTGGCCAAGGCGCTGCGCACGGTGCCGGTGGTGCTGGACATCGCCGAGCGCGTCCGCCGCGCCAACCCGAACGCCTGGATCATCGACTTCACCAACCCCGTCGGCATCGTCACCCGCGCCCTGCTCCAGGCCGGACACCGGGCGGTCGGGCTCTGCAACGTGGCGATCGGGTTCCAGCGCAGGTTCGCCGCGATGCTCGGGGTCGCGCCCTCGGACGTCCATCTGGACCATGTGGGTCTCAACCACCTCACCTGGGAGACCGGTGTGCGCCTGGGCGGCCCCGAGGGTGACAACGTGCTGCCGAAGCTGCTCGCCGAGCACGGCGACGCCCTCGCCGACGACCTGCGCCTGCCGCGCGACATCATCGACCGGCTGGGCGTCGTCCCGTCCTACTACCTGCGCTACTTCTACGCCCACGACGAGGTCGTACGGGAGCTGCGCACCAAGCCGTCGCGGGCCGCCGAAGTCGCCGAGATGGAACGGGAACTGCTGAAGATGTACGGCGACCCGGCCCTCGACGAGAAGCCGGCGCTGCTCGCCAAGCGGGGCGGCGCCTTCTACTCGGAGGCGGCCGTCGACCTCGCGGCCGCGCTGCTCGGCGGGGGCGGCAGCCCCTACCAGGTGGTGAACACGTACAACAAGGGCACGCTGCCGTTCCTGCCGGACGACGCGGTGATCGAGGTGCAGGCGGCGGTCGGTCCGCACGGGCCGACCCCCATGCCGGTCCAGACCGTGGACCCGCTGTACGCCGGGCTGATGGCCAACGTCACCGCGTACGAGGACCTCGCGCTGGAGGCCGCCCTGCGCGGCGGCCGCGACCGGGTCTTCCGGGCCCTCCTCAGCCACCCCCTGGTCGGCCAGTACGCGTACGCCGACGCCCTGACCGACCAGTTGATCGCGCACAACCGGGAGCACCTCGCGTGGGCATGACCTCATCGGGATCCGAAGCCGGGACGGCCTCCGGGTCCGGCCCCGTGGGTCCGGTGCTCGCCATCGACGCGGGGAACAGCAAGACCGACGTCGCGGTGGTCGCGGCCGACGGCACGGTGCTCGCCGCCGCGCGCGGCGGGGGGTTCCGGCCGCCCACGGTCGGTGTCGACGTGGCCGTGGACGCGCTCGCCGAGGCGGTCGGACGGGCCTTCGCCGAGGCCGGGATCGACTCGGTCGCCCATGTCTCCGCGTGTCTGGCCAACGCCGATCTCCCGGTGGAGGAGGAGCAGTTGGCGGACGCGCTGCGGGCGCGCGCGTGGGGCGCCGGCGTGGAGGTGCGCAACGACACGTTCGCGATCCTGCGGGCCGGCATCGCCGAGCCGCGCGGGGTCGCCGTGGTGTGCGGCGCCGGGATCAACTGCGTCGGCATGCTGCCCGACGGCCGCACCGCCCGCTTCCCGGCACTGGGCCGCATCTCCGGTGACTGGGGCGGTGGTTGGGGGCTGGCCGAGGAGGCGCTGTGGCACGCGGCGCGGGCCGAGGACGGGCGGGGCGGTCCGACCGCGCTGACCCGCACGCTGCCCGCCCACTTCGGGCTCGACTCCATGTACGCGCTGATCGAGGCGCTGCATCTGGAGCACGTCGGGCAGGCCCGGCGGCACGAGCTGACGCCGGTGCTGTTCGCCACGGCCGTGGACGGGGATCCGGTGGCCCGCGCGCTCGTCGACCGGCTCGCCGACGAGGTCGTCGCGATGGCCGCGGTGGCGCTGGCGCGGCTCGGCCTCATGGACGAGGAGGCTCCCGTCCTCCTCGGCGGCAGCATTCTCGCCGCGCGGCATCCCCAACTCGACGACCGCATCCGCGAACTGCTCTCCGAGCGGGCGCCCAAGGCCGTGCCCCAGGTGGTCACGGCCCGGCCGGTGCTCGGCGCGGCGCTGCTGGGGCTGGATCACATCGGTGCCGGGGGCGAGGCGCACACCCGCGTACGGGAGTTCTACGAGGGTTCCTGAGGTCACCCGCCCCCGGGGGCTGCCGCCCTCGGGCCCCCGCTCCGGCCTGAACGGCCTTGTCCTCAAGCGCCGGACGGGCTGAGGGTGCGGGCCTGCGCTCGCCCGGCCCGTACCTGGGGGCTCCGCCCCCAGACCCCCGTTCGGCCTGAACGGCCTCGTCCTCAAACGCCGGACGGGCTGAAAGGCATGCCCCTGGCCGGAACCATCCAGAACCGACCAGCACGGGCCGGAGCGTTCCAGCCCGCCCGCAACCTTCCGGCGCGGGCGCACATCTCCAGCACGGGTGAGCGCTCCACCCCGTCCGCAACCCTTCGGCGCAGGCGCGCATCTCCAGCACGGGCCGAGCGCCCCAGCCCGTCCGCAACCTTCCAGCGCAGGCCCGCATTTCCAGCCCGTCCGGCGTTTGAGGACGAGCCCTTCGGGCGAAGCGGGGGTCCAGGGGGCGCAGCGCCCCTGGCGGGGGTCTGGGGGCGGAGCCCCCAGGGACGGGATGGGACGGGTAGGGGCGGCGGGGGCGAGGGAACCGAACCGATACCGAACGCGTATTCATGGTCAGGGGGATACCGCGACACGCCGACGTCCTAATCCGAACAAGATCCAGTCAAGGCCTGTGCGGATGTCGGCCCCGGCGGCGATACTTGCGGCCGTACACCTCCCCTCGCGCTCCCGCGCACGCGGGGGACGGTGACCGACGGATGACCAGGGGGAGGTCAAGTGACACACCCGCCGCAAGGCAGCACGGCACCACCACGGCCCACGGCAGCGGCCACGACGCCGGCCGTCCCGCCGCAGTCCGGCTCCCCCGCACCGCCGGGGAGACCGCCGGCGACGACCCCGGACGCGATGCCCGCGCGCCGCACGGCCTGGGCGGAGGGCGTCGACCGGCTGCGTGCCGCGGCGACGACCGAGCCGGGCCGGCTCCGTATCATCGGCGCCCTGCTCGCCCTGCTGGTCGTCGCGTTCGGCGCGGTCACCGCCTGGGAGACGACGGAGCGTTCGGCGGCCGCGGACGACGTGCTGCACAGCAGCCAGCCGCTGAGCGCCGGCGCGGCGGACATCTACCGTTCGCTCGCGGACGCCAACACCGCGGCGTCCAGCGGCTTCCTGGCGGGCGGCCAGGAGACGGCGGCCTCCCGCGACCGGTACGAGAAGGACATCCGGACCGCGGCCCAGGGACTGATCACCGCCGCGGCCAGCTCCGACCCCGGCTCCCCCTCCGCGCACACCATCACCCGGCTCAACCAGCTGCTGCCCGAGTACAAGGGCCTGGTCGAGCGGGCCCGTGCCAACAACCGCCTGGGCTACCCGCTGGGCGGCGCCTATCTGCGGTACGCGAACGAGAAGATGCAGGGGGAGATGCTCCCCGCGGCCAAGGACCTCTACGAGCGGGAGAACAAGCGGCTGGGCGCCGACTACGCGGACGCCAAGCCCTACCCGTGGGCGGCCATCGGCCTCGGCGTGCTGGTGCTGGCGGGACTCGCCTGGGCCCAGCACCGCCACTACCGGCACACGAACCGGGTGCTGAACCAGGGCATGGTGGCCGCCACCGCCGCCTCGACGGTCGTCCTGCTCTGGCTCGTGGTCGGCCACACCGTGGCCCGGGCCGAGCTGAACGCCTCGTACGACCACGGCGTCCGTTCACTGAACGTGCTGCACGACGCCCGGATCGCGTCCCTGAACGCCCGGGGCAACGAGAACCTGACGCTGGTCAGCCGCGGCGCGGAGACCAAGAAGGTGTCGGCCACCGAGGTCGTGGACCGGTACGACTACGACTTCCAGCAGGACATGAAGACGCTCACCAAGGGCCTGGCCCTGGCGGCGGACCTCGCCGACGACAAGGCGGGCGAGACGCCCGTGACCGCGGCGACCGGCAACATGAAGGTCTGGAAGGCCCGTCACCTGGACGCCCGCAAGGCCGACGACGACGGCAACTACCAGGGCGCGCTGGACAAGGTCATAGGCGCCAAGGGCGCGACGGGCGAGTGCTTCGACGGCGTGGACACCAACCTGGCGCTGGCGCTGACGCACGAGGAGAGCGAGTTCAAGCGGGCGGCGTCCGACGGCCTGGGCGCGATGACCGGTCTGCCGGCCGGCGCCGCCGCCCTCGCGGTGCTGGCCGCCGCGGGCGCGCTGCTGGGCATCGGACGCAGGCTTTCGGAGTACCGGTGAAAGGGGGATCGGCGATGACCGCAAGGCGCCTGAGGGCGAGTCTGAAGGGCTGGGGCGGCGTGGGCGCGATGGCCGTCGCCCTGGTCGTCACCACGGTCTTCGCCCTGCTGCTGCCGCTGAGCGGCGCCCGCGGGGAGGGCGGCGCGGGCATCGGCGGCCAGGGCGTCGCCCAGGGCTCGCCGGCGAAGGCCGACTCGTGCACCGACGCCACCGCGCAGGACAAGAGCCCCGCCCCGTCCGGTGACGAGAGCGGCGACACGATCACGGCCATCAAGGAGCGCGGCTATCTCTCGGTCGGCGTGGACCAGAACAGCTACCGCTGGGGCTACCGCGATCCGAACAGCACGAAGAAGAGCAGTGACCTGGAGGGCTTCGACATCGATCTCGCGCACGAGATCGCGAAGGAGATCCTCGGCAGCCCGGAGGCCGTCCGGTTCCACGCCATCCCCACCAACCAGCGCGTCCCGGCGATCCAGAACGGCCAGGTCGACATGGTGGTCCGCACCATGACGATCACCTGTGACCGGCTGAAGGACGTCGCGTTCTCCGCCCCCTACTTCGTGACCGGCCAGCAGGTACTGGCCCCGAAGGCGTCGGACATCAGGGGCTACGACAAGTCGCTGGCGAAGCACCGGATCTGCACGGCGTCGGGGTCCACCGCCCACGACAAGCTGGCCGCCGACCAGAAGGCGGGCAGGCTCGCCTCCTCCGCCGACATCTCCACCACCGTGCCGAACCAACTCGACTGCCTGGTAAGGCTTCAGCTCGGTCAGGTCGACGCCGTGGTCACCGACGGCGCGCTCGCCGCGAGCCAGGCCGCGCAGGACCCGACGGTCGAGCTGAAGGGCAGCACCTTCACCACCGAGTACTACGGCGTGGCGATGAAGCGGGGCGCGGACGGTCTGGTACGCCGGGTCAACCAGGTGCTGGTGGACTACGTCAAGAGCGGTGGCTGGCAGGCCTCGTACGACAAGTGGCTGTCCCCGACCCTGGGCGCGGACTCGCCGTCGTCGAAGCCGCCCACGACGTGACACCGGCGGACACCTCGACGCGAGCCGCGGGGGCCACCGAGCTGATACGACTGGAGAGTTACCCCGGCGGCCGGACGGACGCGCGGGACACGACCGAGAGCGAGAGGTGATCGATGGGCGTCACGGGACCCCCCGGGCCG
The DNA here is from genome assembly GCF_042734135.1 of Streptomyces sp. NPDC059668. Taxonomy (NCBI): domain Bacteria; kingdom Bacillati; phylum Actinomycetota; class Actinomycetes; order Kitasatosporales; family Streptomycetaceae; genus Streptomyces; species Streptomyces sp. NPDC059668. Next base: position 118,744 of record NZ_JBHWEL010000013.1, read on the forward strand.
GTGATGGACCGGGACGAGGTGGACCGTGCGCTGGCGCGGCTCGGCGCGGAGCACGAGGCCATCGAGACCTCGCTCCTCGCCCTCCAGGACCACGCGGGCCGCAGACTCCTCGAAGGCGCCGAGCTCACGGGCACGACCAAGGAGCGCTGGAGCACCGCGGACGCGTCGATCACGCTGCTGTGGGCGTACTTCGACGCGTACACGGACGCGCTGCGCGCCGCCCGCGACATCCGTTCTCGGCGGCGCTGGTCGAGCCGCGAGGACCTGGTCGAGCTGACCGAGCTGCTGCGCGGCGCGAGCGTCACGGTCGCCGGTTCGGCCACCGCGACGGCGAACGCCCCCACGCTGTCCGGCGGGAACCGGCTCAGCGAACAGTTCTCGCTGGCCGCCCTGGTCGAGCGGATGAACGAGCTGTACGCGTCCTCGCTGGACATGGTCGTGACCGCGGACGCAGTCTGGTCCGCGCTGCCCGCCCGGATCGATTTACTGGCCGCGGAGCTCCAGCGCACCCGCCAGCTCGCGCACTCCGTGGGCGTGCGACCCGGTGAGCACCCGTCGGGCGACGATCTGGAACGGATCACCCGGACGCTGACCACCCTGCGCGAACGGGTCGTCTCCGACCCGCTGGCCTTCTGGGCGCCCGCGCAGGGCAGTTCGGCACCGGGCGGCGGCCGTCCGGACACGACGGCGTACGACCGCGAGGCGCGCGCCCTGGAGGACGTACGCCGGGAGATCGACGCGGTGCTCACCGTCCGGCAGGACGCGGAGGCGCGCCTGGTGCGGCTGCGCGACCTGCTCAGCCGTGCCGACCGCACGCTCGCGGAGGCGCGAAGCGCCCGCGGTGAGGTGCTGGCGAAGATCGCCGCGTCCGAGGTGCCCGCCGTCAGCGGCCCGCCGACGGCGCTGCAGGAGCAGGTGGCGACGGCCGCGGAGTACCGCAGACACGCCCAGTGGCACCGACTCTCGCCGCTTCTGGAGGCCCTGGAGGAGAAGGCCGAGGACGAACTGCTGCGTGCCCGCGAGTCGTTGACGGCGGTCACCGCGCCGCTGGCGATCCGCGCGGAGCTGCGCGGCCGCCTCGACGCGTACAAGGCGAAGGTGGCGCGCCACGGCCTCGCGGAGGATCCGTTCCTCATCGAGCGCTACGACGCGGCGCGGCGCATGCTGTGGAGCGCCCCTTGCGATCTGCGGGTCGCGGAGGACGCGGTGCTGCGCTATCAGCGCGCGGCGGCCGATCTGCTGAGCCCTCGGGTGCCGGAGCAGGGCGGGCCCACCGACCGGAGAGGGCCCCAGGCGTGAGCGTTGAAGGTGATGCGGGATGAGTGAACAGCCTGTGGGCGAGGAGCGGCGCACGTGCCAGCGACCCGGTTGTCCGGGGTCGTACGAGGACATGGGCGACGGCGAGTTGTACTGCGACACGTGCGGTCTGGCACCGGTCGTCTCGGCGACCGGGATGGTGGGCTCGCCCCCGACCGGGATCACGGCCGGCGGGCGGGGCTCGCGCGGGTCCGCCGGCCGCAGCGCCCGCTCCGGTTCGCCCGCCAGCTCCCGTACGTCGTCGCGCTCCTCGCAGTCCCGGCGCTCGGTCTCCGGTCGGCTGTCGCGCTCGGTGTCGGGTACCTCGACCGGCCGCTCGGTGTCGGTGCGCAGCTCCGGCTCGTCGACCGGTACCAGCGGGCGCGGCCGGCTCGGCGCCGGTCTGGTGCAGGTCCCGGACGTCCCGCGGCCGGACCCGCGCGCGATGGTCCTGGAGAACCCGGAGGTGCCCGAGCGCAAGCGGTTCTGCTCGCGCTCCGACTGCGGTGCTCCGGTGGGGCGTTCGCGGGGCGAGCGGACCGGCCGCACCGAGGGGTTCTGCACCAAGTGCGGTCACCCGTACTCGTTCGTGCCGAAGCTGGAGGCGGCCGACATCGTGCACGGCCAGTACGAGGTGGTGGGCTGTCTCGCGCACGGTGGCCTCGGCTGGGTCTACCTCGCCGTCGACCGCGCGGTCTCCGACCGCTGGGTGGTCCTCAAGGGCCTGCTGGACACGGGCGACCAGGACGCGATGGAGGCGGCGATCTCCGAACGGCGCTTCCTCGCGGAGATCGAGCACGCCAACATCGTGCGGATCTACAACTTCGTCGAGCACCTGGACCAGCGGACCGGGTCGCTGGACGGGTACATCGTGATGGAGTACGTCGGCGGCAAGTCCCTCAAGGAGATCGCCAACGGCCGCCGGACGGCGGACGGGAAGCGTGATCCGCTGCCGGTGGAGCAGGCCTGCGCGTACGGGATCGAGGCCCTGGAGGCGCTCGGGCACCTGCACAGCCGCAACCTGCTGTACTGCGACTTCAAGGTCGACAACGCGATCCAGACCGAGGACCAGCTCAAGCTGATCGACATGGGCGCGGTGCGCAGGATGGACGACGAGGAGTCGGCCATCTACGGCACGGTGGGCTACCAGGCACCGGAGGTGGCCGACGTCGGCCCGTCCGTCGCCTCCGACCTGTACACCGTCGCGCGCACGCTCGCCGTCCTCACCTTCGACTTCCAGGGCTACACGAACGTCTTCGTGGACTCCCTGCCGGACCCGGACACCATCGAGGTCTTCCGCCAGTACGAGTCGTTCTACCGGCTGCTGGTCCGCGCCACCGATCCCGACCCGGCCCGCCGGTTCGCCTCCGCGCAGGAGATGGCGGAGCAGCTGACCGGCGTGCTCAGGGAGGTCGTGTCCCTCCAGACGGGGCGTGCCCGTCCGGCGCTGTCCACGCTGTTCGGGCCCGAGCTCAAGCTCACGGACACGGAGCTGTTCGGGAAACTGGACGGCGACGTGTCGCGGCTGGGCGCGCGGCCGGTGCCGGTGAGACGGAGAAAGGGCGCGCCGACACCGCGGGCCGACGCCCGGGTCACGTCGCGCGCCCACGGCACACCCGCGCTCCTGACGGCTCCCGCCCCCGCTCAGGTGACCCTGGTCAAGCCGCTGAACACCGCCGCGACGGCCCTCGCGCTGCCGGTCCCGCTGGTCGACCCCGGCGACCCCAACGCGGGCTTCCTCGCGGGCCTGATGGCGTCCGCGCCCACCGAGCTGATCACCGCGCTGCAAGCGGCGCCCACCGGTTCCCTGGAGCTGCGTCTGCGTGAACTGCGGGCGCGCCTGGAGACGGGCGAGCAGGCCGGCGCGGCCGGGGCGCTGGAAGCCCTGGAGGCGGACCATCCGGACGACTGGCGGGTGGTCTGGTACCGGGGTGTCGCGGCCCTGGCGACCGGGGAGCACGAGATCGCGGCGCTGTCCTTCGACGCGATCTACGACGCCTTCCCGGGCGAGCCCGCGCCGAAGCTGGCCCTCGGCCTGTGCGCGGAGGTGCTGGGGCAGCTGGACAACGCCGCCGAGTACTACCGCCTGGTGTGGACGACCGACCCCAGTCACGTCAGCTCGGCGTTCGGCCTGGCCCGCGTCCAGCTCGCGGCGGGCGACCGCCGTGGCTCCGTACGCACGCTGGAGTCGGTACCGGAGTCGTCGATCCACTACACGGCGGCGCGGGTCGCGGCCGTACGGGCGCGGCTGCGGCAACGGCTGGCCGAGGAGGCCGCGGCAGCGCCGTTCCTGGACGATCTGACCGCCGCCGCGGGCCAGGTCGAGGCGCTGGACGGATACGGCCTGGACGCCGTGCGACGCGAGCAGTTGTCGACGGAAGTCCTCGGCTGCGCCCTGGACTGGGTACTCTCCGGTAGCCAGGGTTCCGCCCCGCACTCCGGCGGCGGACGGGTGCTGCTCGGCAGTGAGCTGGACGAGCGCGGTCTCCGCTTCGGTCTGGAGCGCTCGTACCGCACGCTGGCCCGGCTCGCGCGGGGCGGCGAGGAGAGGATCGACCTGGTGGAACGTGCCAACCGTTACCGCCCCCGGACGTGGGTGTGATTGATGTCCCAGATGCCCCAGCCGACGGCCCTTTCGCGGTGCCCCAGTTGCGAGGAGCCCCTGGAGGCGGGTGACCGCTTCTGCGGCGCGTGCGGGTTCGACCTGTCCGCGGTGCCCGCGCCACCCGAGGACCATCCCACGATCACCATGAACGGCACGCCGGCGCGTCCGCCGTCCGCCGTCGCCCCGGTGGACTGGCCCGTGGCGCCCGAGCCGACGAGTTCCGGCACGCCCGTGCACCGGGCCGCCGACATCCAGGGAACCGACTCGGGCGGCTCGGAACTCCCGCACGGGCACGACCACGTGCCCGGGCACGCGCCCGGGCACGCGCCCGGGCACGGACAGCCGGAAGCCGCGGGCCCGCAGCCCCCGGAGGTCCGGCCGCCCGGTGCCGGCGCGCACCTGCCCGGCGCACAGCCCGGCGGCACGCCGCCCTCCGGCGTACAGCCCTCGGGCCCGCACCCCGCCGCCGCGCAACCGGCCGGCGCACAGCCGTCCGGCGTACACCCGGCCGCCGCGCACCCCGCCGCCGCGCAACCGTCCGGCGCACAGCCATCCGGCGCGCAACCGGCCGGTGTCCGCTTCGACCGGCCCCCGGAGCCCGACGAGTACCCGCTCGCTCCCCCGGCCGGAGCCCCCTCCGGGCCCGTGGCCGATCCGCGGACCGCCGATCTCGGCACACCCCCCGCGGGCACCAAACTGTGTGTCGCCTGCCGCTCGGGCCACGTCGACAGCGACGGCTACTGCGAGAACTGCGGCCACGCCCAGCCACGCGAACGCGACCACATGGAGCAGGAGTTGACCGCGGTCGCCGCGGGGCGCGGCCCCGGGCGGGGGCCGGGGGGGTATAAACAAAAGTCGCGGCCCGCGACCAATCCAGGGTATTTGTAGGGGGGGGGCGGGTGATTAA
>NZ_JBHWEL010000013.1:123561-132284 GCF_042734135.1 Streptomyces sp. NPDC059668
CGCCCCACTGAGCCCGCTCCCTACAGAGACACACCCCCCCCCCCCCACGCGCTCTCCCCACCCCCCCAGGCCCGCGCGCTGCGCCCCCCCCCCCCCCCCCCCCCGCGACCGCGGTCTGCGCCACCACCGCAACGAGGACGCCTTCGCGGTCTCCTCGACCGCGCTGCCCGACGGCTCACCCGCCGTCGTCGCGATCGTCTGCGACGGCGTCTCCTCGGCGACCCGCCCCGACGAGGCCTCGCTCGCCGCCTCCCGCACGGCCGCCGAGGCGCTCCTCGCGGCCCTGCCCCTGGGCACCCACCCGCAGCAGGCCATGCACGAGGCGATCGTCGCCGCCGCCGAGGCCGTCAACTCCCTGGCCGAGGCGCCCCCCGCCCAGGACGAACACGCTCCGCACCAGAACGCGCCCGCCTGCACCCTCGTCGGCGCCGTCGTCACCCCCACCCTGCTGATCGTCGGCTGGGTCGGCGACAGCCGCGCCTACTGGGTCCCCGTCGACCGGAGTTCGCCCCCGGCCCGGCTCACCGAGGACGACTCCTGGGCCGCGCAGATGGTCGCCGCGGGCCTGATGAGCGAGGCACAGGCGTACGCCGACGAGCGCGCCCACGCCATCACGGGCTGGCTCGGCGCGGACGCGTACGAACTGGAGCCGCATACCGCGTCCTTCAAGCCGGACCGGCCGGGCGTGGTGGTGGTGTGCACCGACGGACTGTGGAACTACGCGGAGGCGGCCGAGGAGATGGCCGAGGTCGTCCCGCTCGACGCCGCCGAACGACCGCTGCACAGCGCCCGGGTGATGGTCGGTCACGCCCTGGACGGCGGGGGCCACGACAACGTAACAGTGGCCGTCGTACCGTTCCCCGCGCCGTCGCAGGGGGCAGGATCGGCCTGAGGCCGCAAAAACACGCAAGCGACGACAACGCCGACGTCGGCGACACCGACGGCAGCGACAGCGCCGACCACGTCGGCGACGTCGGCAACGGGGTCGGGCGCGGACCGGAGGGGACCGGTCCGCGGACAGTCATCACCTCCGTCAACCACCGGAGGCCTTGAGGGGGACGAAGAAGGCATGGCCAATTTCTCGAAGTCGAACGTGCCGCAGTTCTCGGTCGACGTGTACCAGAACGAGTACCTGCCCGAGAACGGCCGTGAGGTCAACGCGATCGTCACGGTGAGCGCCACCGGCGGCGGCACCGTCGGGAGCGCGGTCGGCGCGCCCCACCTGTACACGGCCGGGCAGGGCCCGGACGCGGCCGTGGCGATCATGGTCGACTGCTCGGGCTCGATGGACTACCCGCCGACCAAGATGCGCAACGCCCGGGACGCGACGGCCGCCGCGATCGACACCCTGCGCGACGGTGTGCACTTCGCGGTCATCGGCGGCACCCACGTGGCCAAGGAGGTCTACCCGGGCGCCGGGCGGCTCGCGGTGGCCGACGCGGCCACCCGCGAGCAGGCCAAGCAGGCGCTGCGCAGGCTGAGCGCGGGCGGCGGTACGGCGATCGGCACCTGGCTGCGCCTCGCCGACCGCTTGCTGTCCTCGGCGGAGGTGTCGATCCGGCACGGCATCCTGCTCACCGACGGCCGCAACGAACACGAGTCGCCGGAGGACCTGAAGGCCGCGCTGGACTCCTGCGCCGGACGGTTCACGTGTGACGCGCGTGGAGTGGGCACCGACTGGGAGGTCAAGGAGGTCACCGGGATCGCCTCGGCGCTGCTCGGCACCGCCGACATCGTCGCCGACCCCGCCGCCCTGTCCGCCGACTTCACGCAGATGATGGAGACGGCGATGGGCAAGGAGGTCGCGGACGTCTCGCTGCGGCTGTGGACGCCCGTCGGTACGACGATCAAGTTCGTCAAGCAGGTCGCCCCCACCGTCGCCGAGCTGACCGGCCGGCGTACCGAGGCGGGCCCCCGGGCCGGCGACTATCCCACGGGCTCCTGGGGCGACGAGTCCCGCGACTACCACGTGTGCGTCGAGGTCCCCCTGGCCGGGGTCGGCCAGGAGATGCTGGCCGCCCGGGTCTCGCTGGTGATCCCGCAGAGTGACGGGGGCGTGCAGAACCTCGGCGCGCAGGGTCTCGTACGGGCGGTGTGGACCGACGACATGGTGGCCTCGACGAGGATCAACTCGCAGGTCGCGCACTACACAGGTCAGGCCGAACTGGCACAAGTCATCCAACAGGGTCTCGATCTCCGCAAATCGGGAGATGTGGACGGCGCAACGGCCAAGCTGGGCCGCGCCGTTCAGCTCGCGAATGTGTCCGGCAACGCCGATACTGCGAAACTGCTTGCGAAGGTGGTGGACGTGGTCGACGCCGCGGCAGGTACTGTGCGATTGAAGGCAAAGGTCGAAGAGGCCGACGAAATGACGCTCGAGACACGGTCCACAAAGACTGTTCGTGTAAAGAAGTAGCGAGCCCGGCTCCCGTGGGGAGCCGGAGAAATCCGGTCATGACGACCGGAAGAGGAGAGGGGGAAGCGCCGACATGCCGACCTGCCCGAACGGACACCAGTCGGGTTCCGACGACTGGTGCGAGGTCTGCGGTCACCGCATGGCCGGTGCCGTGCCTCCGCCCCCACCGCCCGCCGGATACGGTTATCCGGCTCCGGGCTCACCGCCCGGTCCTGGCGGACGCCCGCATCACTCCGCCGTGCCCGGCTCCGAGCCGGAGCTCTGCCCGCAGTGCCGTACGCCCCGTGAGGGCGGTGCGCCGTTCTGCGAGGAGTGCCGGTGGAACTTCCTGACGAACACGGCGACCTCGTACACCCCGGCCGCGCCGCGCCCGCAGGCGCCCGCGCCCGGGCTGCCCAATCCGGCGCTGCGCTTCCAGCAGTCCGGTCCGGGACAGCCGGGCGGTCCGGGACAGCCCGGCGGTCCCGGCGGCCCGGGACAGCCCGGCGGTCCCGGCGGCCCGGGACAGCCCGGCGGTCCGGGTGGTCCCGGTGGTGGCCCCGGTCACGACCCGTTCGACTACCAGAGCTCACGGCCCTCGCAGATGAACCGTCCCGCGGAACCGATTCCGCCATACGGGGGAGACCCGTCCGGTTTCCGGGGCGATCCGTCGCGTCAGGGCGGCCCGCCCGGCCCCTCCGGCGGTCCCGGTGGTCACGGCGGCTTCGGTGCCGACCCCTCGCGTCCCGGCCCGCCGCCCGGAGGTCCCGGCGCCCCGCAGGCCTTCACGCAGCAGCCGGCCGCGCCCGCGTTCCCGCAGCAGGGGCAGCAGGGACGGCCGGGGCAGGGCGGCCCCGGCGGCCCGTCCTTCGGCGGCGGTGACGACGACTGGGTGATCTCCCCGCCGGCCGGTGGCCAGGGCGGTCCCGGCGGTCGCCCCGGCGGCCCCGGCCCCGGTCAGGGCGGCGGCTACGGCTACCCCCAGCCGGGCGCGACCCAGGCCCCGCCCGGTGTCGGCTACCAGCAGCAGCGGCAGCCGCTGTCCTGGACCGTGACGATCGGCCCCGACCGCGAGTACTTCATGGCGATGATGCAGCGCTCCGGCCCCGAGGCCGCGGGCCTGAACCTGCCCGCGTACTCCCCGGAGCAGCAGCGCCCGCTCACCGGCAACCAGCTGACGATCGGCCGGCGCCGGCACTCCACCGGCGACACCCCCGACATCGACCTCGCGGTGCCCCCGGAGGACCCGGGAGTCTCGCACCAGCACGCGGTCCTGGTCCAGCAGCCGGACGGCAGCTGGGCGGTCGTCGACCAGAACTCGACGAACGGCACCACGGTCAACGGCGGCGAGGAGCCCATCCAGCCCTTCGTCCCGGTTCCCCTCCAGGACGGGGACCGGGTGCACGTCGGCGCCTGGACGACGATCACCATCCGGCTCGGCTGAGCGACGCGTCCGGTACGCGTGCGGGGGTTCCTCCCGTACGCGTACCTCGTCGTTCCCGGTGCCCGTACAAGGTCACTCCGGAGCACCTGCCAGGGCCTCCGTTCCGCGCCCGCCGGTGCCGCTCCGGTGCGCCCGCCGGGGGCCTCTCCCCTGCCTGCGCGGCGGTTTCCGAGGCTCTACGGCAGCGGCCAGACGTGCGGTCCCCCGGGGTCGTCCAGCCACGCCCACGCGTCCGCGCCGCTGACCGTGATCCCGTACCGCTCGCGCACCGGCCGCCGCTCGCGCTCCCACAGCGTGAACGCCTCGTAGGGATCGAGGCTGCCCGCCGTGAGCGTCAGCAGGAACCGGAAGAGTTCGTCGCCGCGGGCCCGGCGCGGCAGTCCGCCCAGATGCTGCGGCTCCGGGTCGTCGGGCCGGGTGTCGCCACGCAGCGGGACGAAATAGGCGGGTGTGTGCAGGAAGCGCCCCTCGGCGTGCTCGGCGTCCCGGACCCGCAGCGCGATCAGGCCGGTGGCCAGTGGTGTGAGAATCACCGCATTCCGGCGGCACTGCGCCAGCCAGGGGCGCGGGATCGAGGTGAGCGTGCAGGTCGCGATGATCCGGTCGAACGGGGCCCGCTCGGGGACCCCGCGGGTGCCGTCCCCGGTGACGACGGTGGGATGCCTGCCGACGGCGTCCAGGTGCTGCCGCGCGGACTCGGTGATCTCCGGGTCGAGGTCGACCGTGGTCACCAGCCCGTCTCCGAGGCGGTGGGCGAGCAGCGCCGCGTTGTAGCCGGTCCCCGCGCCGATCTCCAGGACGGCGTCCCCGTCGCGTATCTCCAGCGCGGTCAGCATCATCGCCATCAGCGACGGCTGGCTGCTGGAGGAGACCAGTTCGGCGTCGCGCACCCGGGTGGCCAGCGCGGTGTCCGTGTAGGCGCCGCGCAGCCAGCGCTCCCGCTGTCCGGGGTCGGGGTCCTCGCACCAGACCCGCTCGAAGCCGTCCGAGGTGCCGACGTAGTAGTAGGGCACGAAGAGGTGGCGCGGGATCTCCTGGAACGCCTCCCGCCAGACCGGGTCGGCGTCCCAGGCCCCGCTGGCCTCGATGACGCGCACCAGCGCGGCCCGCACCGAGGTGGCGAGGTCGTCCAGATCGTTGTCGAGTGTGTGCGCGCCCATACCTCCACTGTGCTGCCGGCGGGGCCCGGAGGCGAGCGCCGGCCGGACGATCGGGTGCGCGCAGGCCGGGGAGCGGACCCGGCCCGGCGTGGGGCCCGTACCGCCCCGGCCCGTCGGCCCATGGACTGGTCCTAAGCCTCGAGTCCTCGGCCATCGGGTCTGAGACCATGGAGACGTGAATGAGATTCGGCGCGGCACGCTTCAGGAGCAGACCTTCTACGAGCAGGTCGGCGGCGAGGAGACCTTCCGGCGCCTCGTCCACCGTTTCTACGAGGGAGTCGCCGAGGACCCGCTGCTGAAGCCCATGTATCCCGAGGAGGACCTGGGCCCGGCCGAGGAACGCCTCACGCTGTTCCTGATCCAGTACTGGGGCGGCCCGACGACGTACGGCGAGAACCGCGGCCACCCCCGGCTGCGGATGCGTCACGCCCCGTTCGCCGTCGACCAGGCGGCGCACGACGCCTGGCTCAGGCACATGCGGGTGGCCGTCGACGAGCTCGGCCTCTCCGAGGAGCACGAGCACACGCTGTGGAACTACCTGACGTACGCGGCGGCTTCGATGGTGAACACGGCCGGCTGAGGCGGGCGGGCGACGCCCGTCGAGGTCCCGGGGGGGGGGCGACGAGGGACCGGGTCGTACGGGCGGCCGGCTCAGCGGACGCTGACGTCCAGCGCTCCGAGCCCCGCCCGGCGCACGGCGACCGACCCGTAGGGCGTGCGGAGCCGGAGCCACGCTCCCGACGAGTACAGGCCCAACGGGTTCTCCCCGGCGATGGTCCGGCCGGCCGCGCGCAGGAATCCCAGCGACTGTGCCGCGTGCGCGGCCCGCACCGGAAGGCCGCTGTCACCGATCGGGCGGGACCAGATCTCCCGTCCGATGCCGTCGAGTTCGGCGCGGGTACGCAGCTCGGGTGCCAACTCCTCGGTACGGGACCGGAATTCGGCGACCGCGGCACCGACCGACGCGCGCACGGCGTCCGGCGCGGGCAGCCCCGGCTCCGGTCGCCAGCCGCCGCGGGGCGGCAGCACGCCCGCCCACGGCGGACCGGTGACCGCCGCGGGAACGGCGACCGTGGCCGCCGGAACCTCGACGGACTCCAGGAGTTCACCGGCGGAGACGGTCACGTCGAGCGTGATGTCGAGCCCGTCCTCGTACGGCTTGGCGAGCCGCACGGTACGGATCGCGAGGACCTCGAACGCCGGCGGGCGCCCGAAGACCGCGAGCGCGGTGCCGGACGCCTGGAGGCGCACGGCGGCCGCGCGGTCGTAGTGGATCAGCCGGGCGAGGAAGGCGGCGAGATCCGCCGCCTCCCCTTCGTCGGCGAGGTACAGGGCGGTCATGCAGCGACGGCCTCGTCCACGTCGTCCCGGTACTCCTCCAGGAACTCGCGCTCCTGTGCCGTGATCCGGCGCGGACGCTGCTGCGTGAAGTCGAACGGCACGATCACCGTCGAGGCCGTGACATAGATCTGGTCCGGGTCCTTGACCTCGTAGGCGATCGTGAACGACGCCGCTCGTATCTGCGTCACCCACAGCTCGATGTCCACCGGGCTGTGCCGGTGGACCAACTGCCGCTTGTAGTCGATCTCATGGCGCGCCACCACGGATCCCTGCTGGAAGTCCTTCTCCGGGCGGAACAGGAAGTCGATACGGGCTTCCTCCAGGTAGCGGAGGAAGACCACGTTGTTCACGTGGCCGTACGCGTCCATGTCCGCCCAGCGCAGCGGGCAGCGGTAGATGTGCCGCAAGATCAGCCCCGGGTCAGCTTCTTGTAGGTGGCACGGTGCGGGCGGGCCGCGTCGGCACCGAGCCGCTCGACCTTGTTCTTCTCGTACGACTCGAAGTTGCCCTCGAACCAGTACCACTTCGACTCGCCCTCGTACGCGAGGATGTGCGTCGCGACCCGGTCCAGGAACCAGCGGTCGTGGGAGATGACCACGGCCGCACCGGGGAACTCCAGCAGCGCGTTCTCGAGCGAGGACAGGGTCTCCACGTCGAGGTCGTTGGTGGGCTCGTCGAGGAGCAGCAGGTTGCCGCCCTCCTTGAGGGTCAGCGCCAGGTTCAGCCGGTTGCGCTCACCGCCGGAGAGGACACCCGCGGGCTTCTGCTGGTCCGGGCCCTTGAAGCCGAAGGCGGACACGTAGGCCCGCGACGGCATCTCGACCTGGCCGACGTTGATGTAGTCGAGCTCGTCGGAGACGACGGCCCACAGCGTCTTCTTGGGGTCGATGTTGGCGCGGCTCTGGTCGACGTAACTGATCTTGACCGTCTCGCCGACCTTGATCGCGCCGGTGTCCGGCGTCTCCAGACCCTGGATCATCTTGAACAGCGTGGTCTTGCCGGCGCCGTTCGGGCCGATGACGCCCACGATGCCGTTGCGCGGCAGCGTGAAGCTGAGGTCGTCGATGAGGACCTTGTCACCGAACGCCTTGGAGAGGTTCTGGACCTCGACGACGATGGAGCCCAGTCGCGGGCCCGGCGGGATCTGGATCTCCTCGAAGTCCAGCTTCCGCATCTTGTCGGCCTCGGCCGCCATCTCCTCGTAACGGGCGAGGCGGGCCTTGGACTTGGTCTGGCGGCCCTTGGCGTTGGACCGGACCCACTCCAGCTCTTCCTTGAGCCGCTTGGCGCGCTTCTCGTCCTTGCGGCCCTCGACCTTGAGGCGGGAGGCCTTCTTGTCGAGGTACGTGGAGTAGTTGCCCTCGTAGGGGATCGCGCGGCCGCGGTCCAGTTCGAGGATCCACTCGGCGACGTTGTTCAGGAAGTACCGGTCGTGCGTGACGGCGACGACGGCGCCCGCGTACTTCGTGAGGTGCTGCTCCAGCCAGTTCACCGACTCGGCGTCGAGATGGTTGGTGGGCTCGTCGAGGAGGAGCAGGTCCGGAGCCTCGATCAGCAGCTTGCAGAGCGCCACGCGGCGCTTCTCGCCACCGGAGAGGTTGGTGACCGGCCAGTCGCCGGGCGGGCAGCCCAGCGCGTCCATGGCCTGCTCGAGCTGCGCGTCGAGGTCCCAGGCGTTGGAGTGGTCCAGGTCGTCCTGGAGCTTCCCCATCTCCTCCATGAGCGCGTCCGAGTAGTCGGTCGCCATCAGCTCGGCGACCTCGTTGAAACGGCTGAGCTTGCCCATCAGCTCTTTGGCGCCGTCCTGGACGTTCTCCAGCACCGTCTTGGACTCGTCCAGCTCCGGCTCCTGCATGAGGATGCCGACGCTGAAACCGGGCGACAGGAACGCGTCGCCGTTGGAGGGCTGCTCGATGCCCGCCATGATCTTGAGAACGGTGGACTTACCGGCGCCGTTCGGACCGACCACACCGATCTTCGCGCCCGGGAGGAAGCTCAGGGTGACGTCGTCGAGGATCACCTTGTCGCCGTGCGCCTTGCGCGTCTTGCGCATGGTGTAAATGAACTCAGCCAAGAGAAACCGTCCGGACGCTTGAAATCGGCAGTGGGCAGATACACCCCATCTTGCCTGACCGCCACCCCCAGGGGGAAACCCGTATCGTCAGGGGGCCGTGACCTGGACGTTCACCGTCCGGTCCGTGACTGCCTGGTCGCTCATCGTCGCCGTCGCCCGCCGCCGAGCGGCCTCGCACGGCCCGGGGACGGCCCAGGGGTGATCACCCGGGCGACGTCTCCGGCTCTCGCGGCCGAGCCCTCACCCGGTGTCCGACGCCCGGGGGGGGGGGCCGCGGGGGCGCGCGGCGCTCAGCTAACGGTGATGAGA
>NZ_JBHWEL010000013.1:132294-140309 GCF_042734135.1 Streptomyces sp. NPDC059668
CCCTCCCACACCCACCCCCACGACTGCCCGCGGCGGGGACTGCGGTTGGCCCCCCCCGCGCGCGGCGGGGCCCCACGAAATACTGGTCGACGAAATACTGGTCGTACCTGTCGAAGGACTCGGCGCGCTCCGCGTCCGCGGCGTCACCCGTCTCCGACATCCCCTCGAAGAACTCCTCACGCGGTGCGCCCGGCGTGAAGAGGAGCAGCATCCGGAGGACGCTCTCAGCGGTCACCGGCCGTGAAGCGTCCTGCCTCCCGTACGGAAGCCGATGGGCAGTGGTCCTGGCCCCTGGTGCTCTCCACCGCCGACGGAAACCCAGGTGGCGTCGGCGCACCGTCTGGGTAGAGTCGGCCGGTGCCCGAATTGAAACGGCTGCATGCCGGTCATGCCCCGGCGGTCCTGGCGTTCGAGCTGGCCAACCGTGCCTACTTCGCCGCCGCCGTCTCCGACCGCGGCGACGACTACTTCGACCGGTTCCCCGACCGGCACAGCGCCTTGCTGGCCGAGCAGGAAGCCGGTGTCTGCGCCTTCTACGTGCTCGTCACCGAGGACGGCTCGGTTCTGGGCCGGTTCAACCTGTACGACCTCGAAGACGGCACGGCCGCCCTCGGCTACCGGGTCGCGCAGCACGTCGCCGGCCGCGGCGTGGCGACCGCGACCGTCCGCGAGCTGTGCCGGCTGGCGGCGACGCGCCACGGGCTGCGCACACTGCGGGCGGCCACCGCCCACGACAACGCCGCCTCCCGGAAGGTGCTGACCAAGGCCGGGTTCGTCCCGGTCGGCCCGGCCGACCCGGCCGACCTCGGCGGCAGGCCGGGCACCTGGTACCGGCGCGACCTGGAGGTCCAGCCGTAGGACGCGACGACCGAACGCGGGCACGGGAGCGGCCGGCGCCGACGAAATGGCAGGGCGCGCGCTCTCTTGCGATCCTGGTCCGGTGGCACGTGAACCTGGACAGGTGGCACACCGCGCCTCCGCACACGAACCGGCCCCGGGTACCCCGCCGGACCCTCCCCGGACCGACTACACGGGTGCGATCTACGGCTCGCTCCTGGCCGCCTCGGTGGTGGCCGGAGCCGGTGCGCTCGGCCCGCACCCGCGCGCCCAGCTCGTGGCCCTCCTGCTCTGTACCGGCCTGGTGTTCTGGGCCGCGCACGCCTACGTCCGGTTCGTCGGAAACCGGTTGCGGCATCAGGCGGTGACCTGGCGGGAGATCCGGCAGGTGTGCGTGCACGAGTGGCCGATCGTCCAGGCGGCGTTCCTGCCCGCCGTCGCCGTGGCGATCAGCCCGCTCCTGGGGCTCGGGGTCGAAGGGGCGGGATGGCTCGCGCTGGGCGTCGCCGTGGCCCAGCAGGTCGGCTGGGCCACGGTGGCGGTCCTCCGGGCCGGTGCCTCGCACGGCGCGGTGGCGTCCGTCGCCGCCGTCAACTTCGTCCTCGGGTTGATCATCGTGGCCGCCAAGGTCGCGCTCCACTGACTGCCTCGGTGCCTGTCCCGGTGCTGGGCTTCCGACCGCCGCGGAACGGCACTCTCCGTGCACGGGGAGAACCGAGCGTTCACCGACGGCCCTCCCCCGTGCGGAGCCGGGCGAAGAAGCACACTCTGGAAGGAGGGCTGGGGTAGCAGGGGCTGGGGTCGGCCCCGGAGGTGATCGTGATGACGCAGACGACAGAGATGAAGCCGACGCGACCGCGGGCACGGACCGCCGTCGGCTGGCACGTCGAGATGGAGTTCGAGGAGGACGAGCACCGCACGCGCGCCGCCGCCCTCCTCCGGCTCGCCGACGGGAGCGAGGTGCGGGCGCACGGGTACGCCAGCCGCCATCCCAGCGACTCGAACCAGCCGAGGGTCGGCGAGGAGGTCGCGGGAGCGCGGGCACTCAACGAACTGGCGATGAAACTGCTGACCAAGGCGCACGACGAGATCGACGAGGAGTCGGGCAGGACCTCGCATCCGCTGCGCTGAGGATCGATCCGTAGTGATCGGCGGCTTCTCGGCGTGCTCCTTCCACCGGCCGTCCGGTGATACGAGTGGTGCGCCCGTGGCGAGGCATGAACAGGGCGCCGGCTGTCACGCCCGATCGTGACGACCGGCGCCCGTCAGTGCCCCGCTCCGGAAAGGGACCGCATGCCCAAGAAGATCGTCATCGACTGTGACCCCGGGCTGGACGACGCGATCGCCATCCTGCTCGCCGCCGGGAACCCGGACGTCGAGATCGTCGCCGTCACCACCGTCGCGGGCAACCACACCCTCGACAAGGTCACCCTGAACGCCCGTCAGGTCTGCACGCTGGCCGGCCTGCACGACGTACCCGTCGCGCCGGGCGCCGACCGCCCCCTCGTCCGTGACCGGATCACCGCGGCCGAGATCCACGGCGAGTCCGGCATGGACGGCCCGGCCTTCATCGCTCCGGCCATGGAGGCCGACCCCCGGCACGCCGTCGACCTCATCGTGGAGACAGTTCTCACCCACCCCGGCGAGATCACACTCGTCCCCACCGCACCCCTGACCAACATCGCGCTGGCCCTGCGCCGGGAGCCGCGGATCGCCACGCTGGTCAGGGAGGTCGTCCTCATGGGCGGGTCGTACACCCGCGGCAACGTCACGCCCGCGGCCGAGTTCAACGTGCACGCCGATCCCGAGGCGGCCGCGATCGTCCTCTCGGCGGACTGGCCCGTGACCATGGTCGGTCTCGACCTGACCGCGCAGGCCGCGGCCACCCCGGAGCTGCTGTCCCGCATCGGGGCGCTGGACACACCGGTGTCCCGGTTCGTCGTCGATCTCCTGCACCACTACAACGCCACCGTCGGCAAGGTCCACGGCACGACGGCCACGATCCACGACGCGTGCGCGGTCGGCCGGGCCATCGACCCCACCCTGATGGAGGCCGTCGAGGCCCACGTCGAGGTCGAACTGCGCGGCACGGCGACCTACGGGATGACCGTCACCGACTTCCGCGGCCGAATCGGCGCGCCGAACACGTCCGTGGCCACCGAACTGCACACCGAACGTCTCTGGGACCTGCTCATCCGCTCACTCGAGAACCTGGCGACCTCCGACCGGACCTCGACCCTTCCGGAGGCGAACGGCCAGAGCACCCAGGGCCGGTGGGAATGACCTCCGGAAGGGACACGAGAGGTCTGTCCACGGCTGACGTACTCGGGCGGAACTGAGTACATGCGCTCTGGTCGGTGACGGAGCGGACGGAAACACTCGGGGCATGCGTCAACGACCACTGAAACCTGTTCCCCAACTGGTGTCGATCCTCCTGCTTGCCGGGGTGTCGCTGGCGATGTGGGCTGCCTGGCTGGGCTGGGACCAACATCGTGACGTGCACCCGGACGGCACGACGACCGGTCCGTACGAGGCGTGGCAGGTGATCGGGCTGGTACTGACTCTGCTGGCTCCGGTGTACTGGGCGGCGTCCCGGCACCATGTCGCCGCCGCCGTGCTCGGCACCACGGCCGGCCTCACCGTTGCCGCCTGGTACGACTGGTCGGACGACTCCAGCGGCCTCTTCGGGGTCGGCGTCGGGCTGGTCATGGTGGGAAGCCTCGCCGCGACCGCCGTCGTCACCGCGATCGCCTCCGCGCGACGACGGGACGGGCGGCGCCCAGGGCACTGACGTGCGGCTCCCGGGACACTGACGTGCGGGCACGGTCCGCCGCTGCTCACGCGGCGCGCCCGAGTGGAACGACGACCGCGTCCCACAGCGACACCACCGGGAACGCGCCGACCGGCGAGGCGGTGTCGGCCGCGAGGGCGAGCGCCTCGCCGCGACGACCGGCCACGCCGCCGCTGAGTGACGGCGAGTGGGTACGGATGCGGGGCTGCCGGCGCCCCGCGGGACGACCCGACACCCCTCGACGACGTGAGAGCGCGGGCCATGCACACCTGGCGTCCGCCCCGGCGGCGGGCATCCGCCGGGCCGCCGGCCGGGACGCCCCACGGGCCCGTCGCTCCGTCCCTCAACTCGCCGAGTGCATGGGGTGGTCCGCCGTCGCGCCCCCGGACGCGCGGCGGCCGACGACCCGTCTGCTCGCGGCACAACTGCGCCATGGCACAAGAGTGACGTGTGCGACCCCTTGAACGGCGGCGGGGGCGGCCGGAGGATCCAGTGATCTTTCGCTCTTCGCCGCGTCCCAGGAGTCTTCCTTGCCCAAGGTTCCCATCCCCCGGCCCGGCCCGATCGCCCTCGCCGTGGCGGCCGCGCTCACACTCGGCGTCATACCGGCGACCGCCGCTGTGTCCGCGTACTCCGCCGGTGAGGTGTCGCACAACGACACCGGACACCGGACCCCCGGCGATGCCGGCACGCACACCGTCACCCTGATCACGGGTGACAAGGTCACCATCGGGACCGCCGCCGACGGCTCCGTCGTACGTTCCTTCCAGGCCGCGAGCGGAGCCACCACCGGCTTCCACCGCGCTGTCGTGGACGGCGCCACCTACGTCTACCCCGACGCCGCCCTGCCGTACGTGAGCGCCGGCAAACTCGACAAGCAGCTCTTCAACGTGACGCGGCTGATCACCGAGGGCTACGACGACGCGCACAGCTCCCGGCTGCCGCTGATCGTGCGCTACACCGGAGCCGCCGCCAAGGACCGCACCCGGACGAAGATGGCCGGCTCGACCGACGTCCGCCGCCTGGACAGCATCCAGGGCGCGGCCCTCGCGCAGAACCACAAGCAGGCACCGGAGTTCTGGTCCTCGCTCACCGGGGGTTCCGGCGCGGCGGCCCGGACCGCGAAGCCGTCCTTCACGGGCGGCGTCGCCCATGTGTGGCTCGACGGCAAGGTGAAGGCCGACCTGGCCGACTCCACCGCCCAGATCGGCGCGGACAAGGTCTGGGCGGAGGGCGACACCGGCCAGGGCGTGAAGGTCGCGATGCTCGACAGCGGCGCGGACACCGAACACCCGGACCTGGTCGGGCAGGTGTCCGACAGCGCCAGCTTCGTCCCCGGCGAGGACGACATCGCCGACTACAACGGCCACGGCACGCACGTCGCCTCGACCATCGTCGGCACGGGCAGCGCCTCCGACGGCAAGGAGCGGGGTGTCGCCTCCGGCGCCCGGCTGGCCGTCGGCAAGGTGCTCAACTCCGAGGGCAGCGGCCAGGAATCCTGGATCATCGCGGGCATGGAGTGGGCCGCCCGCGACCAGAAGGCCAGGATCATCAGCATGAGCCTGGGCGGTGGCGGTGACAAGACCGACCCGATGAGCCAGGCCGTCGACGAACTCAGCCACGACACGGGCGCGTTGTTCGTGATCGCGGCGGGCAACGGCGGCCCGCACTCCATCAGCAGCCCCGGTGCCGCGGACTCCGCGCTGACCGTCGGCGCCGTCGACTCCACCGACACGCTCGCCGACTTCTCCAGCCAGGGCCCGCGTGACGGCGACGGCGGGCTGAAGCCGGAGATCACCGCGCCCGGCGTCGACATCGTCGCGGCGCGCTCGCACTACAAGCGCGGCTCGGGCTACTACACCACGATGAGCGGCACCTCGATGGCGACGCCGCACGTCGCCGGTGCCGCCGCGCTCCTCGCCTCCGAGCACCCCGACTGGACGGGCACCCAGCTCAAGGAGGCGCTGGTCAGCAGCGCCAAGGCGACCCCGGCGTACACCCCGTACCAGGCGGGCGCCGGCCGGCTCGACGCGCTCGCGGCCGTGCACACCACGGTCTTCGCCACCACGAGCGCCTACTCCGGCTTCCACACCTGGCCCCCGAAACCCGGCGAGACCGACGTCCAGACGGTCACGTACACCAATGTCGGCGACGCCCCGGTCAACCTGAACCTTTCGGTCAACGGCACTGTGCCCGCGGGGTTGTTCAGCCTCTCCGCGGACCATGTCACCGTGCCCGCGCACGGAACCGCCACGGTCGAGCTGACCGCGGACCTGGACAAGCTGGCCGGTGACCAGTCGATCAGCGCCACGATCACCGGTACGGACGGCGCCGGAACCGTCCGCGCCCGCACCCTGATCGGCGCGGCCCGAGAGGGCCGGCGGCAGAATCTGACCGTCGTCGCGAAGGACCGTGCGGGCAAGCCGCTGGCGGGCCGGGTCGTCCTCACCGCCGAGCACCTCTTCACGGTGATGGACCTCGACGCGTCCGGCACCGGCACGACGCGGCTGCCCGTCGGCAGCTACAGCGGCTGGCTCACCGGGGACGTACAGGGCGCCGAAGGCCCGAACTCGCTCGGCATGGTGCTGCTCGCCTTCAACGACGTGAACCTGGACCAGGACCGCACCGTCACGCTCGACGGCCGCAAGGCGCGCCGGATCCTGGCGCGGGTGCCGCAGCAGACCACCGCCGTCGCGCCGCGCCTGGACGCCCACCGGTCCTTCACCGACAGCCTGGTGGAGACGTCGATGCTGCCCAACCCCTCGTACGACAGCATCTGGGCGCTCCCGACCGGCAAGAAGGTCACCGACGGCGAGTTCGAGGCCGGCGCCCGCTTCCGCCTGGAGCAGCCGGCGCTGACCCTGAGCACGAAGTCGACGACGTTCAACGACCCGCTGGTCAAGCGCGCCGCCACACCGCTGCCCGCCGGCAGCCGGAACCTGACGGCGGTCTTCGCCGGCGACGGCACGGCCCAGGAGCTCGCGCGGCAGAACGTGCGCGGCAAGGCCGTCGTGGTGCGGGGCGCCGGCACGGCGGGGATCAAGGCGCAGGCGGAGGCCGCCGCGGCGGCCGGCGCCCGGCTGCTGCTGGTCGTCAACGACGGCGTCGGCCGCCTGGAGCCCTGGGACGAGAACCCCTGGAGCCCGGCGAGCCCCGCCCCGGTGACGGTGGCGACGCTCACCGCCGACCAGGGCGCGGAGCTGATCGGCTCGCTCCGCCACAACGCGGTCTCGCTGAAGGTCACTTCGCACCCCACGACGGACTACGTCTACGACGTGGTGCACCACTGGACCGGCGCCGTCCCGGCGGACCCGACCTGGACCGAGGAGCCCAAGGGCCTCGGCCGGGTGAACGTCTCCTTCCGGAACTACCGGCAGGGCAAGGCGCTGGAGTTCCGTCCGGACGTCTGGCGGGGCTGGGCGGTCGGCAACCAGCTCACGGCGCCCGCCCAGGGCGAGCGCACCGACTGGGTCACCGCCGGCACCACCTGGCTGGACGACGCCTTCATCCAGGGCGAGACCGGACAGCACTCGATCGACCCGCTGGACTACCCGGCGCGCAAGACCGCCAAGGTCAGCTGGTTCGGCCCGATCCAGCGGCCCCGCATGGGCCCGGTGAACTACCAGCCGGTGCGCTACCTCGACACGATGTACATCACCGCGCCCGGCTGGGGCGACTCGGGCTCCGGCCATGTCGGCGAGGCCGGCGCGAACTTCGACGTCAAGGACTGGATGTCGCTCTACCAGGGCGACCAGCAGCTCGACTGGGGCAACGCCGAGTACCTTCAGGTTCCCGGCCTCGGCGCCGAGCGCCTGCCCTACCGGCTGGTCCTCGACAACGACCGCGGCACCTGGGCCAACCCGTACTCGACGCACACGCTGACCGAGTGGGACTTCACCTCCGCGGTCACCGGCAGCGAGTCGGCGGTGTCCCTGCCGCTGATCCAGCTCGACTACGGCGTGGACACCGACAAGTCCGGCCGTGCCGACCGGCACGCCGGCCTGACGGTGACCGCCTCGCACCTGCCGGGCACCACCGCCGCCATCGGGAAGCCGACCGTCGAGGTCTCGTACGACGACGGTGCGACCTGGCAGCGGACCGACCCGAGCCGGTGCGACGAGGGCTGGCGGACGAACCTGCGCGCGCCGCGGTCCGCCGACTTCGTCACCCTCCGGGTCGGCGCCCGGGACAGCGCGGGCAACACCGTCTCGCAGACGATCACCCGGGCCTTCGGCCTGCGCTGACGTCACACCCCGGGAGGTCACCCGGGACAGCACCGCGGGGGGGGGGGGGGCCCCCCCCCCCCCCCCCCCCCCCCCCCGGCGGGGGGGGGGGGGGGGCCGCAGACAAACACGGCGCGGGCGGGGCGGCGCGGGGGGGGGGGCGC
>NZ_JBHWEL010000013.1:140319-160034 GCF_042734135.1 Streptomyces sp. NPDC059668
TCACCCCCTCTCACACAGCGGCCCGCGCAGGCAGCTCTACATACCCCCGCGCGGCGCGCCCCCCCCCCCCGCCGCGGGGGGGGGCCCCCCCCCCCCGCCGCCCCCGCCCCCCGGGCGTTCCCGTTTGCCGGAGGCCCTACGAGAACACGTCGTCGCGGGCCGGCAGGCGAGTGCTCGTGCACCGCCTGTGGCCCCGTGGGCAGCAGGTTCATCGCCCCGCGGACTTCGCTTCACCGCTCGACGAAGGGGTGTACGACCTGCGGCACACCTGCCTGACGAAGCGGCGCGATGACGGGTGCCGCAGGCGCAGATCGCGGACTGGCCGGCCAACGGCGCCCCAGCCCTTCTGTCCAGCTGTGCCCGTGCGTCGCCGGTCAGCTGGATGATCTCAAGCCACGCATCGAGACCGCTGGAGCCTCCTCCGGATCACACACAAACGTCTGCCGCGCCTACGGGAACTTCGACGACACGTATGCGACACGGCGACCCGCAGAAACCCGGTGACGGCCGGAAGCGCCAGACCCCCTCCGCGATCACGTGGAGGCGGTCCGGTTCTCCGCGTCGGGCGTCAAACATGCCTCGACCAGCAGAAAGGCTCTCCCGGTAGGACTCGAACCTGCGGCCAAGCGCTTGGAAGACGCTTGAGCGGACCACTGGATGAGCAGGCCTGACTTGACTGACCGTTTCGGGGTGCTGAGTGTGGACGTTCGGCGACTTCGACACGCATTCGGCCGATGAGAATACGGACGCGCTGCGGCTACGCTCGCGCATCCCGGCTGCAGTTGATGTCAGCGGAACAACTCCAGTACTGGGCGGGCCTCCAGTAGTTCCTCCGGCTGGTCGACCCCCACCAGTCATGCCGCCAGCGCATCTCCACAGCGTCCGGCAGGCTCGTCGGCCCTCGTCCTCCCGTTTGATCAGTGCGAGGCCACCGGACTGGCTTCTGCGCAGTCATGCACACGGCGTGTCCGGCGATTCCCGGAATTACACCGTGCAGCCACTGACGGAGGCAGGTTGGAACAGATGTCTGAGATGCATCTCATCTTTAAATCTTGACGGCATGGACACGGATTTGAAGACCGTGTGTGCGCCGCCCTGCGTTGAGGGCGGACTCACAACCTTGCAGAAGTCGAGAAATGAGCTCGTCCGTGAAAAACTTGCTCCGACGACTAGGGCTGACCGTGCTGCTGGCCCCAATACTCGCAAGCCTGCTCCCGGGATCCGTCGGCCCGGCTCAAGCGGCGCAGGCCCCTCATATTCTGGGAGGCGGACAGTCGCTGGCCACGGGCGGCAAGCTTCAGTCCCCTGACGGCCGCTACACGCTGATTATGCAGACCGATGGCAACCTGGTTCTGTACCGAGGCAGCGACCCCGCCCTTTGGGCGAGCGGCACCGCGGGCCGTCCGGGCGCCGTCGCGCAGATGCAGACGGATGGCAATCTCGTAGTTTACGCACCGGGTCATGTGCCGATCTGGGCCAGCAGCACCACAGGCCATCCTGGCGCCCACCTCGAACTGCAGAATGATGGAAATGCGGTAATCTACCGCGATCCAGGGCATGTTGCCGTCTGGTCGTCACGCACGTCGGGCGGAGGTACGTCCACGACGCCGATCACTCCTCTCTACAACGACTCCCGCAACGTGCCCTGCGCATCGGGGACTCGAGACCTTGGAGTGGCGGACGGCTACCACAACTCCGCCAGGGTGCTCATCCGTCTGTGCGCGGTGGCAGGTCTGCACAGCACGAGTGAAGAGAGCAGGAACACCGCCTATCGGGTACCCGGCGCGAACGGTGAGGCTGTGGTGAACTCTCGGGTATCGGGCGCCGTCGCAGCCATGCTCCGCTCGGCAAGGGCGTCAGGACTCGCCCTGAGCGCTTCCAGCGCGTTTCGGACCATGGCGCACCAGCAGGCCCTGTGCACCGCCAATTCCCTCTGTCGGCAGGGCAACTACAGCCGCGTGGCCCGCCCTGGGACTTCGAATCATCAGATGGGATTGGCCATCGACTTTGCAGGCATCGACAGTTCGGCCGGCTGCACCAATGGATCGGGGGCGGCGTGGACGTGGTTGCGCGCCAACGCAGCCAGGTTCGGGTTCCACCAATACAGGAACGAGCACTGGCACTGGGATGTACTGTCCGACAGCACCCGCTGCTGACTTCTGAGAATCGGCTCGCGATGCTCAGCAGTCAGGAAATAGATCGCCAACCGCGGCGGCCCCTCGTTGAACGAGGGGCCGCATGCCGTAGTTGAACGAGGGGCCGCATGCCCTAAGGGCACGTAAGCGCCTCCCCTTGTGGTGCGAAGCAAATGGCGTCAGAGATGGCTGCTGGCTGGATGCACGCTGGAAGGACTCCACGGGCTGGCCGAAATCAGGGCAGCCCATGGCGTCGTTGGTCATGTGGCGCACACTGCTGCTGGTGGCCGCATGGGTTCACCGGGCTGAGGCGGAGCCGCGCCTCGACGCATTTGTGCCTCGCAGGATCTCCCGCATGTTCGAAGCGAAGCCGGACGCGCTTGCACAGATGATGGCCGAGCATATGGCCGCACCGTTCCCTCCGGGCTTCCGCGGCCTGGACATCGGAGGCGAGGACATGGTGCTGCTCAATGCGGACTCATACGCCTATTCGTCCATTGCCCTCAAAGGCTGGCTCGACGAGCAGAGTCGCGCTGGCTTGAGCAGGCTCACAACGTCGTTCAAAAAGATTCTTCCCGCGATCGGCGACGAGTACGGGGCCAAGTACCACGCGCGCGTGACATGGCCGTGCTGGCGGTCGAAATCGAGACCTTGCGCGACAAGTAGACGTCGCCGCCGACACCGCCGGCCGCGTCCTCGAAGCCGCGCTTCTGGTGTTCCCCGGAGATCGCGTCGAGGCGGTGGTGGACCTGCCCGGTAAAGCACGACGCCGGGGCCATGATCTGCGATGCTCGCGCCAAGGTGGCTCCGTAAAGCCGTGGGACCGACAGCCCCAGCCACGACGTACCCCTTCTCTGGCATCTGACGACTGACTGCCGTGAGCGCGGGGCGGGCGCCGGCCGGGCTGGAGCGAGGCGGAGACAGGAGCGCAGGACCGGCCGGGGGCTGTGACGGCCGAGCCGGCCAGCGCATCCGGCCCCGACCGCATCCTGCGGCAGCACATCGAGGACGAACACCTCAAGCCCGGTGGCCTGCTCTTCCAGGGGAAGCGCGGCGGCATTCTCCCGGGCTCGGTGATCCGCCGGGCATGGCGCAGCACGCGTATGGCCGTCCCGCCCCCACACGTCTTCGAGTCACCCACGGGACGGCGCGTGTACGACAACCGCCACACGCGCCTGACCAAGTGGCTGAACGACGGGATTCCACCCGCACAGGTGGCGGACTGGCCGGCAACAGCGTTCCGGTGCTCCCGGCGGCCTACGCCCGGCGCGTGGAGGGGCGGCTTCCTGACCTGAAACGGCGCCTCGGAGCAGCGCGAGATTTTCCTGAGCCGCCCGACGCGGGCTGAGGCTTCCCGCCGAAAACTTCGACACGTATTCGGCACAGCCACCCGCGAAAACCCGGTGACAGCCGGAGGGCCCCGGACTTTCCCCTTGATCGTCGGGGAGGCGTTCGGAGCTTCGTCGGTCCGAGGGAAACGTGCCCTGACCTGCAAAAAGCCCTCCCATAGGGGAGGGCGGAGACTTGCGCCCCCGGCAGGACTCGAACCTGCGGCCAAGCGCTTAGAAGGCGCCTGCTCTATCCACTGAGCTACGGGGGCCGGGTGTGGTGGCCGGTGTCGCAGTGCCCGGGTGTGGGCCGATCCGTGACCTTGTCGGGGACAAGGATAGGGCTCCCGGGTCCTTGTCCCTGGCGCTTCGCCTCCGTGGCTCAATGTGGAGGTTCGGTGAAGCGGTCCTGATAATCGCAGGCAGGTACGAATCATGCACCGCTTTTGGCGCCCGACGCCCCGGGTGTTGTGCACTCGTTATGCCTGCACCCCAGTCATCCCTTCCGCCCCAAGTGTCCTGTCGGCGCGCAGGCGTGGCCATATGCTTCAGAAAGCCTCCAAAATTGGGCATTCTTCACATGTGGTGACCTTGGACGTACGGCCCCAGCTGCTCGACGCACTCTCCGCCCTGCGCGACCGTGTCGCCGCCGCACGCTTCCCGCTGCCCCTGGCGGGGGCTCCACGCGCGCGTGCCAACCGCGACGAACTGCTCGCACAGCTCAACGACTATTTGGTGCCCCGGTTGAGAGACCCCGAAGCGCCACTTCTGGCCGTGATCGGTGGATCCACCGGGGCGGGCAAATCCACCCTCGTCAACTCCCTTGTGGGACGCCGGGTCAGCGAGGCCGGGGTGCTCCGACCGACGACCCGTACACCGGTGCTGGTATGCCATCCGGAGGATCATCACTGGTTCAGCGGGGTGCGGGTGCTGCCCGACCTCACCCGCGTGTGGATGCCCCACCAGGAGCCCGGCGACGACCTGCCCCTACCCGGCGAGCGCGGCGAACGGGTGCTGCGGATCGAGACCGTCGACACCCTCCCCCGCGGCCTCGCCCTGCTCGACGCTCCCGACGTCGACTCCCTCGTCGCCGAGAACCGCGTACTCGCCGCGGAACTGATCAGCGCGGCCGACATCTGGGTCATGGTGACCACGGCCGCGCGGTACGCCGACGCCGTGCCCTGGCACCTGCTGCGCACCGCCAAGGAGAACAGGGCGACCCTGGTCACCGTCCTCGACCGGGTGCCCCACCAGGTGGTGTCCGAGGTCTCGCGGCAGTACGGCGCCCTGCTGACCAAGGCCGGGCTCGGCGAGGTGCCCCGCTTCACGGTGCCCGAGCTGCCCGAGTCGGCCTGGGGCGGCGGCCTGCTGCCCGCCTCCGCCGTCGCGTCACTGCGTACGTGGCTCGTGCACCAGACACAGGACCCCGGCGCCAGACGCCAGGCGATGGCCCGTACCGCCCATGGGGTCCTCGACTCCCTGAAGGTCCGGATGCCGGAGCTGGCGAGCGCGGCCGCGGCGCAGTACGCCGCCGCGCTGCGGCTCACCGCGGCCGTCGACAGTGCGTACGACAGGGAGCACGCGCGCGTGCAGGGGCGTTTGCGGGCCGGTGCCGTGCTCGCCGGGGACGCGCTCAAGCGGTGGCGCGCCTATCCGCTGGACTGCACCGCCGGCGAGTTGCTCGACTCGCTGGTCGAAAGCCTTGCCGCCCTGATGCTGTGCGCCGTCACGGCCGCCGACGAGCGGGTGGACGAGGCCTGGCGCCGGGAACCGGCCGCGGACGTCGCGGAGCTGACGGACCGTGATCCAACCCTGGAGAGCCCCGAGCATCGGATCGGAGTGGCCGTACGACGGTGGCGGCGGGTCCTGGAGGAGTACGCCGAGGAGGAGGTCGGTCACCTCGACAAGAGCGCCGCCCCGGACGCCGATGCCGTCGCCGCGCTGGTCGCCACCACGCTCCTGGGCGGCAAGAGGGCTCAGATCGCCGGTGAGCAGCTCGCCGACCGGATCGGCGTGCAAGGCGCTCTCCGGCTGCGCGAACGTGGCGGAGACCTCCTCACCGAGTACCTCGACCAGACGCTGCACACCGAGCGCGAACGGCGCCTGGCCCCGCTCGACGCCCTCGACGTCCATCCGGAGCCCCAGTCGGAACTCATCGCCGCGCTGTCCGTACTGCAGAAGGAGAGGTGACCGCGATGACCGCCGTCACAGATCACACGGACCCCACGGATCACACAGATCGCCCGGATCTCCCGGATCTCCCGGATCACAAGGATCGCTCGGATCATCTGGATCACTCGGACCGCTCAGGTCACGCCCACCATACGGATCACACCGACCACGCCGACCACACCTTCCACGCCGGAGACGGCCCCTCCGGAGGCGGCGTGTCGGACCACGGCCCGTCCGAGCGGGACGCCTCTTCCCAGGACACCTCCTACCAGCGTGCACCGAGGGACGGCCACTCCGTTGGCTCGCGTGACGAGGACCGGCCCCCGGCGCGCGCCCGCGAGACGATCACGGACAGGGAGCCCGAGCCAGGGGCCGCCCGGGACGGCCACAAGGACCACACGAGACACATGGAGCACACAAGGCACACGGGTCACGAAGCACGCGAGGACCGTGAAACCCATGAGCCGCACAAAGCCCGTGATCCCCACGAAGCCCGTGAGATCCGTGAGATCCGTGAGATCCGTGAGGTCCATGAGCACTCTGAGGGCCGTGAGGTACACGAGACCCACGAAACCCGTGCCGGCACCGACAACCGCCCCCCGAACTCCTCTCAACACGCGGGCCCCTCACACCCCGAGCACGCCCCGGCACACACACAGGTGACGGACGACGCCGGGCACGCGCGCGTGAAGGACGAAGAGGGACACGCGCGCGTGAAGGGCGACGGCGCCCCCACCCGTACCGAATCCGAGTCCGTCTGGGACGACGGGCTGATCGCCCGCCGCGCGTCCGACGCTCCCGCGGCCCAGGAAGGCCCGGCGCCGGAGGCCAGGACCGCCGCACAGGCCCCATCGCCCCCACTCGCGTACGACGGCCCCCTGCGCTCGCGGATCGACGCGCTCCGGGAACTGGTCGGGTTGTCCCGCGCTCGTCTCGACGGCAAGACCCTCGCCGAGGCGGGCAGGGTTCTCGACGAGGCGGCGGCGCGGCGCAAGCTCTCCGGGCAGCACACCGTCGTCGCCATCGCCGGGGCCACCGGCAGCGGCAAGTCGCAGCTCTTCAACGCGCTCGCCGGCGTGACCATCTCCGAGACCGGTGTCCGCAGGCCGACCACCGCGGCCCCCATCGCGTGCAGTTGGAGCGACGGCGCCGCGACGCTCATCGACCGGCTCGGCATCCCGGGGCGACTGCGCAGGCGTCCTCTCCAGAGCCCTGAGGCGGAGGCCCAGTTGCACGGCCTCGTCTTGGTCGATCTGCCCGACCACGACTCCGCCGCCGTCCAGCACCGCGAACACGTGGACCGCATCCTGGCGCTCGTGGACGCGGTCATCTGGGTCGTGGACCCCGAGAAGTACGCGGACGCCATGCTTCATGAGCGCTATCTGCGGCCCATGGCGGGGCACGCGGAGGTCTCCTTCGTGGTCCTCAACCAGGTGGACCGGCTGCCCGGCGAAGCCGCCGACCAGGTCCTCGACGACCTGCGCAGGCTGCTCGACGACGACGGGGTCGCGCTGGGCGAGTACGGCGAACCGGGTGCGACCGTGCTCGCGCTGTCCGCGCTCACCGGGGACGGCATCGGGGAACTGCGGGAGGCGCTCGGGCAGTTCGTGGCCGAACGCGGCGCCGCAGCGCGTCGCATCTCGGCCGATCTCGACGCGGCCGCCGCTCGGCTGCGGCCCCTGTACGCGACCGGTCGGCGCACGGGGCTCAGCGAGGAGGCACGCGACGAGTTCTCGGACCGCCTCGCGGACGCGGTGGGCGCCACCGCGGCCGGCCAGGCTGCCGAGCGCGCGTGGCGCCGCAACGCCAACCGCGCCTGCGGCACACCCTGGCTGCGGCTGTGGCACTGGTGTCAGGACCGGCGCGACCCGCCGACCGGACGGCATGCGCTGCGGGCGCCGGCCGACGAGGAGGCCACGGCCCGCCAGCGGGTCGAGCAGGCCGTTCGTACGGTGGCGGACCGGGCGGCCCACGGTCTGCCCGCGCCTTGGGCGCTTGCGGTGCGCGAGGCGGCCGTACGCGGCGCGCAGGGGCTGCCGGAGGCCCTGGACGAGATGGCGGCGCGTGCCACGACACCGGCGGGACGGCCGCCGCGGCCGGGGTGGTGGCCGGTCGCCGTTCTCGCCCAGGCGTCGATGACGATCCTTCAGATCGTGGGCGGGCTGTGGCTGCTGGGGCAGATCATCGGGTTCATGGAGCCGAACCTCTGGGTGCCGGTGCTGCTGATGGTGGCGGGCATCATCGGCGGTCCGTTCGTCGAGTGGAGCAGCAGACTGGCGGCGCGCGGACCGTCCCGGCGGTACGGGCTCGACGCGGAACGACGGTTGCGGGAGGCCGCCGCCGGGTGCGGGAGGGCACGGGTCCTGGATCCGGTGGCGGCGGAGCTGCTGCGGTATCGCGAGGTACGGGAGCAGTTCGGGCGGGTCACGGGGGCGCCGGTCGGCTGACCGGGGCCGCACGACCGAGGGCACGGCACTCCTACGGGTGACGCGGTTGTCCACAACCCTCGGTCCGTGCACAGCGTTCAGCGGGATCGGCCCGGCGCGGGCAGTCTGAACTCGCGGCGATCGCACGGCATGCGATCGCCGCGACAGACGCAGCCGTACGGGAGAGGGGTCCGGGCATGAACGAGACGATGGTCTGCGCGGTGGGGAACGTGGCGACACAGCCGGTGTACCGAGAGCTGGCGAACGGGGCTTCGGCGAGGTTCCGCCTCGCGGTGACGGCGCGGTACTGGGACCGCGAGAAGAGCACGTGGACGGACGGGCACACCAACTTCTTCACCGTGTGGGCCAATCGGGCACTCGCCACCAACGTGGGGGCGTCCCTGTCGGTGGGCGATCCCGTCATCGTGCAGGGCAGGTTGAAGGTACGCACCGAGGTGCGCGAGGGGCAGAGCTGGACGTCGGCGGACATCGACGCGGTGGCGATCGGCCACGACCTCTCACGCGGCACTTCGGCCTTCCGGCGTCCGCACAAGGAAGTCGACACACCGTCAGCTCCCCGGCCCGAGCCCAACTGGGAGACGGAGCCCGCGAGTCCGCCGGAGGCCCCCTCCTCGCGACAAGCGGCGCCGGCCGGGGTGACCTGAGCCCGGGCGGTGACGGTCGCACACGTCCGGACGATGACACGGCGACAGTGCACCGCCCGTCCCGGCCGTCGAACGGTCCGGCCGAGGAACGGTCCAGCCGACGGACGGTCCAGCAGATGAAAGGTCCAGTCGACGGGTAGTAGGGCCGAACTGCGGCTTATCGATGGATACATGCGGGGTCGTCACGGGGAGCACCCCCGGCATCCGTCATGGATTTGTCGATAAGCGCAGCTCACAGCCTTGCTGACCGATAACGATTCCGATTCGGATCGGTTATCGGATGGAATGCCCGGGGAGCGTGGTGCGCCGCGTCCTTAGGATGCCGGGCATAGCTCACGGGGCTTCTGATTCTGCTGGCGGGACCGTCCCCCCATGTCAACGGGTCCTGCTCGAAAGGGAATTCTGTGTTTTCTGCGCTCTCCGCGCTCTCCGCGTTCGCTGCGACGTCCTCGTCCGCGGCGGCGCGCAGACGAGGGGCCGGTCGCCTCGCCGCCGTGACAGTGGTGTCGGGGCTCGTCGCCGCCGGGGCGATGGTCACCGCGGGTACGGCCGTCGCGGACGAGGTCCCGCAGAGTCAGGGCGGCGCGACCGCGACCATCGCCGGACTGAAGACGTACGGGTCCGCGGTGATCCACGACAACGGCCAGGACCAGCAGGTGTCCGCGGGTCTGTTCGAGATGTCCGTCGACAACGGCGGCATGCTGCAGACCTACTGCATCGACCTCCACAACCCGACCCAGCGGGACGCCAAGTACCAGGAGACGTCCTGGAGCGGCACGTCGCTGAACGGCAACAAGGACGCGGGCCGGATCCGTTGGATCCTGGAGCACTCCTACCCGCAGGTGAACGACCTGGCGGCGCTGGCCGAGAAGGCCGGGGCGAGCGGCCTCACCGAGCAGGACGCCGCGGCCGGCACGCAGGTGGCCATCTGGCGGTACTCGGACGGCGCCGACGTGGACGCGGTGAACCCGCAGGCGGAGAAGCTCGCGGACTATCTGCAGAAGAACGCGCGGAACGTGCCGGAGCCCAAGGCCTCGCTGACCCTCGATCCGCCTGCGGTCTCGGGTCACGCCGGTGAGAAGGTGGGCCCGATCACGGTCCGCACCGACGCGGGCAGTGCGACGGTGACGCCACCCGCGGACGCCTTCGCGAGCGGCGTGAAGGTCGTCGACAAGGACGGCAGGCCGATCACCTCGGCGGCCAACGGCAGCCGGATCTACTTCGACGTGCCGGAGGACGCCACGGACGGCTCGGCGGCCCTGACCGTGCAGGCGTCGACGACCGTGCCGGTCGGCCGGGCCTTCGCCTCGGAGACCCGGAGTCAGACGCAGATCCTGGCGGGCTCCAGCGAGTCGACGGTGTCCGCGACGGCGACGGCCACCTGGGCCGCGGAGGGCGCGATACCCGCGCTCTCCGCCGAGAAGAACTGTGCCAAGGGTGGTGTGGACGTCACGGCGGCCAACGCGGGCGACGCGCCGTTCACCTTCGAGCTGATGGATGCCGAGCACACCGTCGCGGCCGGCGAGTCCGTGACGGTGACGGTCCCGCTGCGGGAGGACCAGGCCTACGCCTTCGCGGTCACGGGCGCGAACGGCTTCGAGAAGCGGTTCACCGGCATGCTCGACTGCAAGACGCAGAGCAGCGCGAGCGACGTCACCACACAGACGGTCGGTGAACCCAGTCCGGCCGCGTTGGACGCCGCCTCCACCGGGGGCACCGACCTCGCGGAGACGGGCGGTTCCAGCGCGACCCCGATCATCGCGGGCACAGCCATCGCCCTGGTCGTCCTCGGCGGCGGGGTCATCTTCCTCCTCCGGCAGAAGCAGACGCCGACGCGGGACTGAACAAGCGCAGGACAGCCACTGAGCGCTACCGCACCTTGGCAACTCAACAGTGAGTGACCGCGGGCACGGTGCCCTCGTGAACCCGCGGCCCCGGCCCGCCCCCCAGGCGTCCGGGGCCGCGCTCCTTTTCCGGCCCCCTGTCGTCGCTCGCGGCCGGCCGTCCCTGTCAGGCCCGCGCCACCTCCTGGCAGGGCCGCTCCCCGTCAGGCCGCCGCGTCGACCAGCCCGCAGCGCTCGGCGTCGGACAGCGAGGCGATGAGGGAGGTACGGGCACGGGCCACTCGTGAACGGACCGTGCCGACCGGGCAGTCGCTCACCAGGGCCGCCTCCGCGTAGGGCAGCCCGAGCAGTTGGGTCAGTACGAAGGCCTCGCGGCGCTCCTCGGGCAGTCCGGCGAGCAGGTCGTCGAGCGCGACGCCGTCGTCGAAGCCCGGCAGGCCGCGCGGCTGGGCGCGTTCGACCGCGAGTTGCCAGTCGTCGAAGTCGGCCGGCCGGGGTCGGGTGGCCGCGTTCCGGAAGCTGTCGATCACGGCACGGCGTGCGATGGCCAGCAGCCAGGCACGGGCCGAGGAGCGCCCCTCGAAACGGTGCAGGCTGCCGAGGGCGCGCAGGAAGGTGTCCTGGGCCAGGTCGTCCGTGGTCTGGGGGTCCGCGCCGAGGTAGGCGACGTAGCGGCGTACGTCTCGGTGGAGGGCGCGGACGAAGTGGTCCACGGCTTCGGGGTCGCCGCCGCGGGCGGCCATCGCCCAGGCCGTCAGCGAGGCGTCACGTGAGGTGGGCAGGGCAGGAGTGGTCACCTGGTGTCCTTCTCGGATCGTCCGGAATCCGGCCCCGGCGCGCAGAGGGCGGCCAGGGGTCCGGTGAGGGGGACGGCCGCGCGCCAAGGCGCGGCCGGGCCCGGGACGCACGGTGGTGGTCCCGGGAAACCGGCTGTCGTCAGACGACAGCGGTCCCGGTGGGCGGACCCCGAGAAGTGATCGCGTGGACGAGGAGGAGCGGGCGCGGAGCGCGCTCCGGGCGATGACGGCGCAGGCGCGGACGCGGGCGGCCCACCGGGGCGGGCAGCGCGAGGAACAGTCGCAGCGGGGCGGCCAGCCGGGCCGCGAGGGCCCGCAGGACGCGGAAGGCGGCGCGTTCTCCGTGCGCCAGCCACAGGCCGCAGAGCAGGGCGGCCAGCAGGTGGGCGGCGAGCATGCCGAGCGAGGAGGTGCCGCCCGCCGCGTCGCCCATGTGATCCATGGCCCCCATTGCCGCCATGGCCCCCATGTCCATGGAGTCCATGTGCTCGGGCCCCATGGGCAGGACGTCGGTGGGCAGGGCATCGGTGGACAGGGCGCCGGTGGTCATGGCTCCCGCGGACATGGAGCCCGTGCCGGGGGTGCCCGTCGTGGGCACGCCGGGCGTCGACGCCTGGGCGATCGAGAACGCCGTGTGGAGTGCCGCCTGGGTGACCGTCACCGCGGTCACGATCAGGGCCGGTCCGCGCTCCCGGCCCGCCAGACCCCACCCCGTGCCGCCGATCACCACGACCGAGGCGCCGAGGACCCATGGGGGAAGATCACGGCCGGACATCATCACGTGTCCCAAGGCGGCGAGCAGCACACAGACGGCAGCGAACACCGCGGCCCGTACCGTGCGAGAGCACCACCCAGCTGTCATGGCGGCCTCATCCTCGCATCCGGGTGCCGGTCGTCACGGAGAGGTACGGAAATATCCCGCGTCCCGCTCATACCCGGAGCCGAACGCCTTCGGTGGTCCTGGGCGGCCTGCGGCAATCCGTCGCCCCGCCGGCCGCGGTCGGCGCCGGCGGGGCGAAGGACCGCCCTCTGAGCGAGGTTACGAGCCGGCGTTGCGGCCGCGTACGAGGGCGAACGCCGCCGCGCCCAGGCCGAGGACGCCCACGATCAGCCCGGCGATGCCCAGGCCGCGCGCCGTGGAGTCACTGCTCGACGCCGAACTCCCCGTCGCCGAGGCCGGAGCCGAGCTCGACGCCGACGACGTGTCAGAACCCGAGTCCGAACCAGAACCCGAACCCGAGTCCGTGGACGAGCCCGCACCGGAGTTCGCGTCGGAGCCGGACTCCCCCGCCGCCTTGGCGGTGAGGGCGAGCACCGGTGCCGGGTTCTCCGGCTCGTCCCCGCCCTTCTGCGTCTCCTCGATCCAGCGGGCGACGTTGCCGTCCGAGTACGTCTGCAGCGTCTTGAACGCCAACTGGCCGGTGTCGTCGGGCAGCTGCCCGAAGGCGACGTCGAAGTCCTGGTACTGGCCGTGCCGGATCCGGCCGCCGGTCCAGGTGATCTCCGAGACGGCCTCGGTGATGGTGCCGTCGTCGGTCTTGACGGGGCTCTTGAGCTTCGTGGTCGTCACCTTCGCCGTCCAGCCGGCCTGGGGGGTGACGAGCACGCCGAGGACCGGGTGGTCCGTCGGGAGGAAGACCTGCACCTTCGTGGTGCTGGCGGTGTCCTCCTCGTTGGGGACGCGGAAGGTCAGGACGCCGTCCGTGGCTCCCTTGGCGTAGCTCTCGGGGTGGACGGTCACATGCGCGGAGGCGGCACCGGCGGCGGCCAGGATCCCGGCCGTGGTGAGGGCGGTGACGACGCCGGCGCGGCGCAGGGTGGTGCGGATCGGGGACATCGGGGGGCTCCGTACTGGTGGGGATTGCGGTCAGGGCGCGTACGACAGCCCCGGCGGTGGTCCCCGCCGCGAGACCGCGTGCCGCAGCAGTGCCTGCCGAAGCGGCCCGGGCGCGGCGGCGTTCGGGCAGACGGCGGCCGGCCGGAACGGTCCGGCGGGCCGTCCGGTCCGTACCCGCCACCAGGCCGCGAGTCCCGGTACCAGCGTTACGGCCCGGCGCAGCAGGCACCAGAACGCCGCTTCCCCGCGCCGCAGCCACCAGGTCGCCAGCAGGGCGGCGGCCACGTGGGCCGCCGTGGC
The DNA here is from genome assembly GCF_042734135.1 of Streptomyces sp. NPDC059668. NCBI lineage: Bacteria > Bacillati > Actinomycetota > Actinomycetes > Kitasatosporales > Streptomycetaceae > Streptomyces > Streptomyces sp. NPDC059668. Next base: position 153,824 of record NZ_JBHWEL010000013.1, read on the forward strand.
GTGCGGGGTCATGGCGTGCGAGTGGGCCATGGGCATGCCGTGCATGTGCATCGTCATCCGCGGCCGGGCCGCCTCGAACGCGACGTGCAGTCCGGCCTGGGTGGCCAGCATGCCGCCACCGATCCCGAGAAGTGAGCGTTCGCGCCCGCTCAGCAGACAGCCGGCCGCGAACACGGCGAGGAATGCGGCACCGTCCGCCCACAGCGGCGGCGCCTCCCCCGAAGCGAGCCCGTGACCGCCGGCGGCCAGCAGCACGCACAGCACGGCGAACACCGCCGCGCGCAGGCTCCGTACCTCTGGGGACGCACTCATGAAGCCCAGATACTGCCACGGGGAGCGAACGGCCGTCGCGGCTTCCCCCTCAGTCGCCTCCCGCGGGGGCTCCGCGGCGCTCGCGCACGCCTCTCGGTTAGGCTCCGGTCGAGTCCGGGAGGGACCTGACATGCGACTTCGCTGTGCTGTGCTCGACGACTACCAGGGGGTGGCGACCGAGGTCGTCGACTGGTCGCCGGTCGCGGACGACGTCGAGGTGGTCGGGTTCGGCGAGCATCTCGCCGACGAGGACGCGCTGGCGGCCGCGCTCGCGGACTTCGACATCGTCGTGACGCTGCGCGAGCGGGTGCCCTTCCCCGGCTCGCTGCTGGGCCGGCTGCCCCGTCTGAAGTTGCTGATCGCCTCCGGGATGCGCAACTCCGTGATCGACTACGCGGCCGCCGAGGCGCACGGGGTGACCGTGTGCGGCACCCCGAGTTCCCCGACGCCCCCGGTCGAGCTGACATGGGCGCTGCTGCTGGGCCTCGCGCGGGGACTCGTCGAGGAGAACGGCGCGTTGCGGGCGGGCGGCGCCTGGCAGAGCACCGTGGGCGCCGATCTGCACGGACGCCGGCTGGGTCTGCTCGGGCTCGGGAAGATCGGCGGCCGGGTGGCGCGGGTGGGCCTCGCGTTCGGGATGCGCGTCGGCGCGTGGAGCCGGAACCTCACTGAGGAGCGCGCCGAGGAGGTCGGGGTGGAACGGGTGGACTCGAAGGAGGAGTTGCTCGCGAACAGCGACTTCGTCTCCGTGCACCTCGCGCTGGGTGAGCGCACCCGTGGTCTGGTGGGCGCCGCCGAACTGGCCCTCCTCAAACCGACCGCCTATCTCGTCAACACCTCACGCGCGGCGATCGTCGACCAGGACGCGCTGCTCGCGGCCCTGCGCGAGGGCCGGATCGCCGGGGCGGGTGTGGACGTGTTCGACGTCGAGCCGCTCCCCGCTCACCACCCCATGCGCACGGCACCGCGCCTTCTCGCCACACCGCATCTGGGCTATGTGTCGCGGGCCAACTACGAGGCCTACTACGGCGGGGCGGTCGAGGACATCCGGGCCTTCCTCGCGGGCACGCCCATACGCGTCCTCGGCTGAGGCCGCCTCCGCCGGACCGGAAGCATCGCCTCCGCCGGACCGGAAGCGTCGCGCCACCGGACCGGAAGCATTGTCACCGCCGGACCGGAAGCGTCGGTTCAGACCTGTGCGGGCCGCCAGTAGAAGCCGTACTGCCGGGTGAGATGGTGCAGGTCCACGAGGTAGCGCCGCAGGGTCACATGGTCGACGGGCGCGTCCTCGCACCAGGCCCGCAGTTTCTCGTTGACGGTCCGCTCGGGATACTCGACGCCCGTTTCGAAGGTCTGCTCGGCGATGTGCCGGAGCACGACCAGCTTGCGCTGCCACTGGGCGGGGAGCCGGATCAGACGGCCGCCGCGTACGAAGGTCCGCAGGACGGCCTCGGTCCGCTCGTCCTCGGAGCCGTAGGTCTCGGCGGGCGCCCGTGCGCCGCGTGCGAGCTGTCTGAAGTGGCCGTAGGCGACGGCCAGTCCCCCGTCGTCCGTGATGACGTCCTGGCTCAGGAGCCGGCGCAGCGCCGCGGTCGCGTCCCTCGGGGACAGGCCCGTCCGCTCCATGACCTCCGCGGGCGTGTCCGCGCCGAGGGCCACCGCCGCGAAGGCGCGGACCCGGCTCTCCTCGGCGAACAGCCCGGCCAACGGGTCGGTCGGCGGGGTGGTCGACGGGGCATCCGGCCGGGAGGTCGGCTGATGGGTCGACGGGGAGGTCGGCAGGTCGGCGGACATGGTCAGCAGGCTAGACGAGGGCTTCGCGTGCGCCGTAGTGATTTTCCGCCCGCGGCGCACTGCCGGGCTCGGCTCGGTGGCGAGCGGCCCGTTCGAGACGGGTGATCCCCCGCGTGTATGCCGTGACCGGCTGTGGTCGGGCGCGTTGAAGGGGAAGTGCGGTCGCGTTCGAGCAGCCGCGCTCACCGATCCAAAGGAGAAACGTGATGTCTCGCATCGCGAAGGCAGCCGGTATCGCTCTCGGCACGGGCGCCGTGGTCCTCAGCGGGGCCGGTCTTGCCATGGCGGACGCGGGTGCCCAGGGTGCGGCCGTCGGCTCCCCCGGCGTCCTCTCGGGCAATCTCATCCAGGTCCCGGTCAACGTGCCGGTCAACGTCTGTGGGAACACCATCGACGTCGTCGGTCTGCTGAACCCGGCCTTCGGCAACACCTGCGCCAACGTCGGCGGCCCCACCACGGGCACCCCCGGCCCGAGCAGCTCCAACTCCGGCTACGGCAACTGACGCTCGTCGTACGGACGAGGAAGGCCCCCTGCAGCATGCGCTGCCGGGGGCCTCGCCGTGACGCGGGCGACGCCGCTTCCCTGGCGAGCGGGCAACGGCGCCCGCGGCGGCGGCTACGGCTACGGCTACGGCTACGGCTACGCGTACCGGTAGATCCGGCTGTGGTCCTCCAGCTCGGCCGGCGTGACGTGCCAGGGCGGCATGCGCTCGTGCCGGGCGACGATTCGTCCGTGCTGGTCGTTGCCGGGACCAGGCGGCCGGGCGGGCAGGTAGCGGGCGCCGTGGTGACGTTGCTGCCAGCGGGACCACTGGAGGTCCACGAAGGCGTGGTGCAGCCAGAAGACGGGGTCGTTGACCGAGGCGCCGCCGAGCATGGCGCCGCCGACCCAGCGGTGGACGCGGTTGTGGTTGCGCCAGGTCGCGCTGCCTGACCCGCGCCCCCACCCTTCGAGCTTGTTACGGAAGCCTTTGGTGGACGTGGAGTTCCAGGGGGCGGTGTCGTAGACGGGGTCCGCGAGGGCCGCGTCCAGGTCATGCTTCGTGGGCAGCTCGAACGGGCTCTGGCGGCGCCCCAGGTCGCGGGTCAGGTAGGCGCCGTCGGTCACCCCCACCTTGATCGCCCACTTCCCGTGGGCATAGGCGAAGGGTCCCGTCATGACCTGGCGGTCGGAACGCCGCCCGTTGCCTCCGAGCAGGTCCGCGGTCCAGGGCACGGAGGACGGCTTCCGCTCCCGTGTCCAGTCCCAGTAGGGCACCGTCACCGAGGAGTCCACGCGGCGCAGCGCCCGCTCCAGTTCCAGCAGGAACTGCCGGTGCCAGGGCAGGAACGAGGGCGCCATGTGGGCCGCGCGCAGGCTCCGGTCGCCGTCCGCCACGTAGTACTCGATGTGCATCCGCACGAACTCGTCGTACTCGCCCCGGCGTTTGACCTCCAGCATGGCGGCGACGAACCGGCGTCGTTCCGCGCCGGTCAGCCTGCTGACGTTCTTACGCGTGTACGCCATGGTGGCCGCTCCCCTCCGCTTCCACGCCGCGAAGCTGCTCCGAGGGCCCCAGTTCGTCGACGGCGGCGCGCGCGGCCTCCAGCGCGGTCGGATAGGACTCGTAGTGGTCCACCATGCTCAGATAGCTGCCGTCCGCGCGGCGCATCAGGTGCAGGGGCCGGCCGTCCACGGTGACCTGCCACTCACCGCCGCCGACCGCGGCGCGGCCGTCCGTTCCGGTCCTGGCACCCAGGAGGTGGCGCCCGTGGTACACCTCGTCGAACGAGACGTCGTCGGAGGTGGGCAGGTGCGGGGGCCACGACGCGGCGACGACGGGGGCCAGCACCGCGGCGGCGGCCGACGCCAGCAGGCCGTGCATCACGCCCCTCCGGGTCACCGGCACTCCGCTCGACACTCTGCTGACGGACATGGTTCTCTCCTCGGTGGATTCGGTCGGATCCAGCAGCGTTGACCCTGGCGTCAGGATTCCCCCGGCGGTCTCGGTGGTCAGCTGGTCCAGAATTCCCACCACCGGGTCAGAATCAGCATGCCGATGACACCGATGTGCAACAGCGGAAAGACCCAGGTGAATTCACCCAGGAATCCCTTCAGCCAATGAGGGGCGGGGATAAAATCATTTCGTACGTTGAATGACGTCACGTACCAGAACATGATGATCGTGGCGACCCAGGCCAGGCAGCACCACAGGCACAGCGAGTTGATGCGGTACAGCGACTGGAACTGCAGCCAGGTGCAGAACCCGACGCCGAAGAGGGTCCCGGCGTTGAAGGTCAGCCAGTACCAGCGCGGGAAGGTGGCCCGCGCCAGCAGGCTCACGCCGACGCAGATCACGATGCCGTACGTCACCAGGCCCAGCATCGGGTTCGGGAACCCGAAGGCCGAGGCCTGCTCGCTCTTCATGATGTTGCCGCAGGAGACGACCGGGTTCAGGCTGCACCCCGGCACGAAGTTCGGGTTCTCCAGCAGCTTGAACTTGTCGATCGTGATGACCCACGCCGCGAGCAGACCGGCCGCACCGGTGATCACCAGCAACAGGGCGAGCGCACGGCTGCCCCCCGCGGTCCGATTCATCAGCCGCGCAGGCTGCGCGCGGGCAGCAGCACGTGCGCCGCGCTGAGCAGGGTTTCCTCGTCACCCGCGAACGCGGCCAGGCTCTCGGGGGCGACGGGCCTGCCGGGCACCGCCTCGGGCCAGGCCCGGGTGGCGAAGAGGAAGTAGGCGTAGCCGCGTTCGCCGACCGCCGCGAGCCACTCCGGCGGCACGACGCACTGGGCGTTGAGGTACGGCATGGTGACGACGGCCTGGCCGGCCTGGACGAGAAGGGTGAGCGGCAGGCTCGGCTGCTGGGAACCGTCGAGGAGTGTGTCCCCGACGGGCAGACCGTTGTTGCGCAGCAGTTCCTCGATGGCAACCGTGGAGGCTCCGGCGCCACCCTCGCCGTCACCCAGGGAATAGGCGAGGAGATAGGGCATGTCTCCATCGGGGGCTTCACCGCTGAAGGCCATGACGGCGAGCGTGCCGAGATCTGCGGCCCGGAAAGGACGCGTTTCGCTTGAGGTTGAGGTCACCGCGGAACCCTATCGACGCACCCGAACGGACCTCACGCTTTCTCACTCGACCGGGCGACAACCAGGTGGGCGACCACACGAAAGAGGGACACGCTTCGAACGCACCCGGAGCCGGTCCATTCGAAAGGCGAAAGGGCCGGATCCGCGGGGCACGGAGCCGGCCCTTCCCCATGGCCGACGGCCTCCGCCGCGCACGTTCGGCGTCAGCCGTGCGAGCGAGGTGTCATTGGTCGGCGCGGATGTTCCCGAACGCCGGGTTCGGCACGCCGACGACGTCGACCGTGTTGCCGCCGAGGTTCACCGGAACATTCACGGGGGTCCGCAGGAGAGCGGTCTTCTCGGCGGTTCTCGTCGTCCGCCCTTTCCTTGGCGCTGTGCCACAGCCCAGGAAATACGGTCACGGGCCTTCCGGAAAAGACACGCGCCGAAGGATCCGGTCAGTTCTGGAGCGGAAGTCCGCCGAGCAGCTGGGCGGGCGCGGCGCTCGAGTTGAGCGTCTTCGTCGCGCCGTTCAGGGAGTTGAGGACCGAGCCCTTGTTCTCGGTGTCGAGCGCGTCCGACTGGTGCTGCAGGGGCTGCACGTCCTTCAGGCTGAGCGAGCGCTGGCTGGTGATGGTGTCCAGGGCGCCGTTGAGGCTGGTGGGCGTGAGGTCGGAGGCCCCGGCGGCAAAGGCGGGCGCGGCGGCACCAGCGATGACCATGGACCCGGCGACGACAGCGGCGGCCTTCAGGGACTTCATCGTGTTCCTTTCTTCGGCAACTCGCGTCACCGGCGGGAGTTTTTCACTGCGCCCTGACTAACGAGCCCCGCACTGGACGGAAACCCCGTGTGCAGAAATTTCCTGCACCCCACCCGAACACCCCATCCGGGAACGGCGCATCGCATTCTCATACAAGAGCCGCCGATAAGCCCCGGACGCGAAACGGGCGGGGGGGGGGGGCGCGGGGGGGGGGGCCGGGCCCGGGCCGGGGGGGGGCGGGCGGCCGGGGCGCCCCCCCCCCCCCCCCCACGGCCCGGCGGCGGGCGGCC
>NZ_JBHWEL010000014.1:0-57863 GCF_042734135.1 Streptomyces sp. NPDC059668
AACGCATCCCTCGAAGGCATCGCCCGCGACGCCGGAGTCGCCATCGGCACCCTCTACCGCCACTTCCCCACCCGCCTCGCCCTCGTCGAGACGCTTTTCAACGCGAAGTACACGGAACTGCTCGCCTCAGCAGAAGAAGCCGCGGCCATGGACGACGCCTGGGAAGGGTTCTGCCGCTACCTCGAAAAGCTCTGCCAGCTCCAGGCCTGCGACCGCGCCTTCAACGACCTGGTCTCAGCCCGCCTGCCCCTGCACGCAGCCGGCCGCGAGATGTACGAACGCGCCAAGAAAATCTGCACCCAGATCATGCACAACGCCCAGGAACAAGGCGCCCTGCGCGACGACGTCACCGCACAGGACATCGCCTTCGTCATCTGGTCCCAAGCCGGCATCATCCAGGCCACCCGCACCATCGCCCCCCAAGCCTGGCGCCGCCACCTCTACCTCATGCTCGACGCCTTCCGCACCCAAGGCGCCCACCAACTACCCGAACCACCCCTCACCAGCGAACAGGTCAACCAAACCCTCGCCACCCTCGAATGCAACGACGAAGGCTGCCGCGAACAACGGACCTGAACCGTGCCGTCACACGCCGCCCGTACCTCACAGGGCGAGCGCGTCTTCCGCGTCGCCGGCCGCCCCCGGCGGACCCAGGGCGTTCACCGCGGGCCGTGAGCCGGCCGCCCCGCGTCCGGGAACACCCTTGGACCCACCCGGCGTTGCCACGAGCATGACGACGAATACGCCGAAGCCCGAGGTACTGCGGTACACCGCTTTCTCCAGCACCCCCGACGGCGGGAATCTCGCCGGTGTCATCCTGGACGCCACTGCGCTGGACGACAGCGAGATGCTGGCCATCGCCGCCGGCCTCGGATACTCGGAGTCCGCGTTCCTGACCGCGCCCCCCAAGGATCTCGGCGGCCAGGAGGGGCGGGCGTACAGCATTCGGTACTTCAGCCCCAAGGCCGAGGTGCCGTTCTGCGGGCACGCCACCATCGCCACCGCGGTCGCGCTCGCCGAGCGGATGGGCCCCGGGGAGCTGGTGTTCGCGACGCGCGCCGGCACCGTGCCGGTGGAAGTGGCCGAGGAGGGCGGGACCCTCCGGGCCACGCTCACCAGTGTCGAGCCGCACATCGAGGAGATCGCCGACACCGACCTCGCGGAGGCACTCGCCGCGCTCGACTGGCCGGCCGCCGATCTCGACCCGGCCTTCCCGCCCCGTGTCGCCTTCGCCGGCGCCCGCCATCTCGTTCTCGCGGCGGCGACGCGTGCCCGTCTCGCGGATCTCGCCTACGACTTCGCGCGCCTCGAAGCGCTGATGCACCGTTTGGACCTGACCACGGTCCAGCTGGTGTGGCGGGAGTCGGCCACCGCCTTCCATGTCCGTGACCCGTTCCCCGTCGGTGGCGTCGTCGAGGACCCGGCGACCGGTGCCGCGGCCGCCGCGTTCGGTGCCTACGCCCGTGACCTCGGACTGGTCCCCGCGGACGCCGTCCTCACCCTGCACCAGGGCGCGGACCTGGGCCGCCCCGGCGAGCTCACGGTGACACTGCGCGCGGGTGACCCTCGCGTCCGGGTCAGCGGCTCGGGAGCTCGCATCGGCTGAAGCACGGCCACGACGGCAGTTCGGGCACAGGGCTTCCCGGTGGCCGCGGAGCGCCGGATGGCAGGATGCGGACGTGGTGTACGCACCACGTCCGCGCCTGTGCCACACGGGGTGCCGGCCGGCGGTGCTGCCGACGTGTCGGTCCTGCTGGTTCCACCGTCCGGCAGGCGGACCGACGGCGTCACGGCTCGCCGTTCTGCAGTGGATACACGAACATGTCCCGGCGTTCGTCCCCGACCCGCGGCCACCCCGCAGCAGCCTCTCCCGCTGGAACCCGCTGGCACCCGGCACGCTCAGCCGTCCGCGCGGAGGCCGCGTTCCACCGTTCCACCCACAGTTCAAGCCGCGGGATCCGCACGGATGGTGGACCAGACCGTCTTTTCGAGCTTCGCGTGCCGGTGGGCGGCGACGCGACCTCGTGGCCCGGGCCGTCGTGCGGGGTGTCACTGGAGAGACGAAGCCACCCGTCCGGTCACCCCGGTGCGCTCCGGAAGAACATCAGCGCAGGAGCGCGTGCACCAGGATCAGCAGCCCATACACGGCCCCGAACATGAAGACGCCGCCGACGATCCGGGGAAAGACGCGGTCGAAGGAAGCCGTCCGCCCGGGCTGAAGGCCGACTTTCCGAGTGAAGATCATCCACCCCAGAGAGAACACCCCGCCCAGCATGAGCAGTCCGATGGCGATCCCCATGATTCCCCCTGACCTGGCCCACCAGAGCCGATGTGAGTATGCCGCACGGCAGCGATCGTCCCGATCAAGCCCAGGAAGATGCGCCTACGAGTGACGCGCCGGAGAACCCGAAACCCTCGCCCACATCGCCGGTTCCCCATACGAAGCGCATGACATCAACCAAGGACTCCGCACTGCCCGCGAAGCACTCGACCGAGGAGACGCCCCTCCGCCTCCCCCGTCCCCCATCACACCGAGCCTCCATGGGTGCGACTGTGGCCCCACGGCATTGAACCAGACGGCACCACGACCTCTCCTCGCCAAGAGGATCACCCCTGGTGGTCAAGTAGGACATCGGGCAGCCCCTTCCCGACGCCGCGCGCGGCTCCGGGCATCTGAATCCAGCACGGGGCAATCGCTCAGCCTGCGGCTCTCATCATCTGAGTCCCAGCGACCCGCCCACACCAGAGCCAAGGTCGACCGGGCTGCCCACGAGCTGACCCAACGTTCAGAACGCGTTGATCGCAGCTGGTGCCCGCTCCGTGCGAGTCAGGGCACGCAGCAGGGCCGCTTGGCCATGGCGCCGGACCGCAAGCCCGGTCAGCAGCGCCACGACGGGATCGAGGGCCGCGCCGGAGAGCTCCGGCGCGCTGAGGCCCACGCTGACCGCCAGGTCATCCATGTGCACAGCGAGCTCAACCATCCGGGTCACGAGGAAGTCGTCCAGACTCAGCGCCCACCCTGTTTGCGGTATGAACACCACCCAGTCGCCGTGTACTTCCTCAAGGCCGGTTCGTTGCTGGTCGAGCGCGGCACGGACGCGCTCGACCAACAGCCGCACGCCTTCGGACGAGATGCCTTCGCCCTTCGCCCGAATTCCAGAGCTGACCTCGCCGTCGAGCGGCGCGTCGATCCACACGGCCCGCGCGTAGTGCTCCAGCACAGAGATGGGTTCCTGCTCAGAGTCAGGTCCCTCCAGCGCCGGATCCACGCTGAAAATCTGATACGCGAGGTGGCCCGCCAGACCGCCGACCGTCCACTGCGCCAACGCGCTGGGTTTCTCCCACGAGGCGGCCACTTCCGGCGCTTCCAACAACGCTACGGCCTGCGCGGCGGTCTCCAAGTAAGCGCTCTTCAGACTCACAAGCCCCCCTGATCCGTCCGGAACCCCAACCCTACGCAGTGCCGCCGAGGACGTAAGCCAGATTCCACACGACCGCCCCGGCAGCACCGTCGCTCCAAGAGGGCACACCGCTCGCCCGCCTCGCAGTGCGACCCGCCTGCGTGTTCGGCCGCGCAGGTCTCCGACTTGTACGCAGTAGCCGCGTTGTCAGTGCCTGATGCGAGGATCCGGACGACATCACGCAAGGAGATCAGCATGGGAACCTCGGGCATCGGCCCCCTCGGCAACGACACAGCCGCGGGCTTGGCCAACGCTCTCGACGACGCCGAGCCCGCGGCATGTGAAGCTCTGGTCCGAGGCGTTCCCGTCCGGACGGTCGTCGGCGCGGGCCATCTCAGGGAAGCAAGCGGACGGGGCGGTGGCCGCCGCCGCACTCGTCGCGGCGCGATGCCCGGGGGGCCAAGCTGTCGTCGACACGCCCTACGGCCCGAAAACGCCGATGCCCGTGCTCCCTTCCGACCTTCGGACGCTCGCCGGCGAGCCCTCGCCCGCATCGCCGGCGCCGAAGCTGGGCCGGCCTCGAAGTGGGCCGCCCCGGAGGACTGGAAGCAGTGGCAGGCCATGCGCACACGCGTTCGCGCAGTGCCTCTCCCGCCGCCGCTTTCCATCGCGCACTTCGACGCCCAGCCATGACGAAGCGTCCCTCCGCACGGAAGTTGACCCACAACCCGAGAACGGACTGCGTATGTTCACCACTTCGCGAGGAGTTCAGCCAGCCGCCGCCGATCCCACTGAATGCTCACACGAACCAACCGGCCCTTATCAGCACTACAGGTGCTGACACATCCACATCGAAATATCAATACTGACAAACCGATACACCTCAACAGGTCCACGCGGGCGGGCGTCCTGAGCAGCGGGGCGGGGCGGGAAGCCCGAGATGTCCGGCGGCGATGCTGTCGCCTCCGCCTTTCCCACGAAGATTTGCCGCCTGGGTCCCGCATCTGGGATCTTGTCCGGGGCGGCGATCTCGAGCAACGCGCTCAGCCGCCGGCACCACTCGCCCCGGCCTCAACTCAGGCCTGCTGGTGGAGCCGTGGCCGAGCCGGAAGCATCGGACCCAGCGGATCTTCGGACTGTCCGTGGCCATACGAAAAGGGAGAAATAGCGTGAACACCGAAAAGATTACCGCTCGACGTCTTACGAGCGACGAGGTTTCAGAATTGGGCCTCCAGGAGGAGATCTTCGTCTCGGCGGATCTGGACGACCTTTCTCTCGACTGTTTCGCTCCGGCTTTCCTCACGAAGCCGGGAAAGTATTTTGACGGAGGATCCTTCATCGCGAAGACAATTTTCGGCAAGGAGATCAACGTTCTTCCGGACAACGCCGAAGAGCGCGGGATCTGGATTGCCGACGAAGCCGGGGAGGAAATCGAGGTTCTCCAGAGCGCCGGCGTCCTCCTGAACCTCGCCCTCTTCGTGCCCAACGGGAACAAGGAATCTCTGGAGTCGCTCTACACCGCCGCCAGGGAAGCGTTCGGCGCGGGAATCGTCCAGCGCTGGAACGAGGAAGTCGTGGCGGTGCCGGACGTCAAGGTCGACCTGTACGAAGAGCCGGCCCGCGGGCGGAAGAGCACAGGCGGCCAGAACCGCGACCGCCGCGCCTTGGACATCTACCCCACGCGGGTGCGGTTCATGGAGCCCAGCACCGGCTGGAAGTTCATCGTCGAACCGCACCAGGAGCCCGTCGACGACACGCCGACGATCTGAGCTGACAGCAGCTCGCAGAACGCACGCCGACGGCGGCTGTCTCTCACCACTCTCACCACCCGATTTTCAGCACACGGCATGCCCGATCGGGACGTGACGCAACGAGACGGTACGAGACGGACGGGGCGCTGGTGCCGGCGCCCCGTCCCGCGCGACCCGCACAGGTCGCGGAGGGTTTTCGCGTATGCGCCGATCAGGCACGCCGGCCTCGTGCGGGAGCAGGCGCGCCGGGCGAAACCGCCCGGCTCTCTGGGGCTGATCGGCTGGTACCCCCGATGGGACGCTCGTCACGAATGAGAGTCGAGCACCCTCGCACGGCCGCCGACCGGACCGAGCACTTCCTGTCCGGGCATCGTGAAGGTCCAGGTCGTATCTTCGGTCAGGACCGTTTCCAGCTCGGACACATTCAGTCAGTCCAGGGCGTGGGTGAACTTCGCCACCGCCTGGTGGAGTTCGGCGATCACGAGACCACCGTCAGCACGATCTTGCCTTGGATATGACCCTGTGCGGCTCGGGTGTGTGCGCTGGCCGCCTCGTGCAACGGGTAGGTGCTGTCCACCCCGACCTGGACCGTCCCGTCATCGAGCAAGCGCCCGATGTCCGCGAGTTGGGGGCCGTTGGAGCGCACCTGAATGTTCGAGACGGTGATGCCCAGACTCGCCGTCTCTTCCGGGTCGTACTGGGCGAAGAACACCGGAAGCATGGTGCCTCCGCGCTTGAGCACGGCCAGGAAGCGTGAGCTGTCCGGGCCCCCGACGGCGTCGATCACCAGGTCGACACCGCTGACCACGTCCGCAGCCCGTGTTCTGGTGTAGTCGATGAACTCGTCGGCACCGAGCTTGCGCAGGAACTGTTCGTGCCGGCCCGAGGCCACCGCGACGACGTGCGCGCCCTTCCATTTCGCCAGTTGCAGCGCGATGTGGCCCACTCCCCCGGCGGCCCCGTTGACCAGCACGGTCATGCCTGGCGTGATCGGCACCGGCCGGTGCACCTGACCGGTGAACGGAGACGGCACGTCGTGGCCGAGATCGACCAGGTACTGCCAGGCAGTGAGCGCCGCCATCGGCGCGCCGGCCGCGTGAACATGGTCGATGCCGGCCGGCTTGTGGGCCAGGTCCGAAGCCGGCGCGGCGACGTACTCGGCGTACGTCCGGCCGTCGAATCCGGGGAACCGCAGCATGCCGAAGACCTCGTCCCCGACAGCGAATCCCAGCACGTCCGGTGCGACCGCCTCGACCACGCCCGACATGTCCGTTCCGGGGGTCAGGGGGTATTCCAGTACCGGCCTCATCTCGGCCAGCATGACCTTCATTCCCTCACGCAGGTACCAGTCCGGCGGGTTGATGCCCACCGCGTGCACCCGGACGAGTACCTCCCCTGGACCGATTTCGGGAACCGGCACCTCGTCATACCGCAAGACTTCCGGCCCGCCCGCTTCGTGGAACTGGATCGCCTTCATCGCGCCTGTCTCTTTCCTCGGAAATCGTTGCTCCTTCAGTCAAGGCCCACGACGGCACGGCCGTCCAAGACCGGTTCGGCAACCTGATCATTCCGAAAAGGCATGACGCGTTACGCTGGCCCGGTGAACGATCTGGGACAGGATCTGGAACTGCGGCTGGTGCGCTACTTCACCGTGGTGGCGGCGCACCAGCACTTCGGCCGGGCCGCAGCCGACCTGCACGTGGCCCAGCCGGCACTGAGCCGCCAGATCCAACGGCTCGAGAAGTATCTCGGCGTACGGCTGCTGGACCGGGTGCCCCAGGGCACCCGGCTCACTTCGGCCGGCCAGAGGTTCCTTCCTCAGGCCGAGGCCCTGCTGCGGGCAGCCCGCCAGGCCGAGCTGACCGTACGTGAGCAGGCCGAGACCGAGCGGATCACCATCGGCTACGTAGAGGACCTGGTGATCACCGACGCCGTACAGGAACTGCGCCGCCGGCACCCGGACGCCGAGATCGCCACCAGGTACCTGAGCTGCCGCGACGTCGGGGCGCTGTCCGACAAGGGGGTCGACGCCCTGATCGCGCGGGCTCCGCTGCCGCTCGCCGCCGACGACGTGGACACCACCCCGCTGTACGAGGAGCCCCGGATGCTCGTGGTCCCGCGCGGCCATCCCCTGGCCGACCGCGCGTCGGTGACCGCGGAAGAACTGGCCGGCGAGGAGGCGGCGCCCTGCGCGTTCGAGACCGCAGACTGGACTTCCTACCGGATCCTCGGGGCCGGTGTGCCACCGGTCGAGAGCTACGAGGACAAGCTCGAACTCGTCGCGAGCGGCAGGGCGATCGCCGTGCTACCCGTCGGCGATCGGCGCAGTTCACTGCGTCCCGACCTCGTCACCGTCCCGATCGAGGGCGCTCCCCCGAGCCGGGTCGTCCTGGTCAGCCGCAAGGACGACCCGAATCCGATGATCAGGAATCTCCGGCTGGCGGCCGAGGCGGTCCCTTCCCCGGCAGCCTGACCACGACCAGCCGAACGTTCGAGACGCCCCTAGCGTCGCATCCCGAACAGGAAGCGGGTCGCCCGCGTACGGCGGACCAGCAGCTCGTACGCGGTGAGGGTGAGGATGAGGGAGATCACCACCAGTACGACGTACTCAACCAGGATCGGCGCGGACCAGCCGATCACGAAGTACGCGACGGCGACCACGATCGGCTGGTGCAGGACGTACAGAGGCAGCACGGCCGCGGCGAGATAGCCATAGAGGCGCCGACGCGTCGTCGGGGTCGGGTTCGGCGCCGCAGGCGGTTGCTCCAGCCGCCGGCGGTCGAGGAGACCCGGGATGGCGACCACCAGGCACCATCCGGCCGCACCGAACAGCGCCCGTGAGGCGGTGGCCAAGGGGGTCATCTCCGTGAAGGGCTCGTCGGCCAGGGCAAAGCCGGGGCCGGCTGCCGCGAACAGCAGGGCGCCGAGCCAGGCTGCGGTCCCGGCGTCGCGCCGCATCACGACGCGGAAGCGGGCGTCGGAGGCGAGCGCGAAGCCGGCGACGAAGAACAGCAGGTACGACCAGCGGTGCCAGCCCGCGTAGTCCTCCTCCAGCCGTGCGAAGGCACAGATCGCCGCGAAGGCGAGGGCCGGCAGGAACACGACGCCCCGCCGGTGCAGGGTCGCCTCCGCCACCCGGTCGCCGATGCGGCGGACGCGCTCGTGCGGCAACCACCGGTGGAACGGCACCAGCATGAGGGAGAACGCCAGGAGGAGCACGACGAACCAAAGATGGCCGGTCTCGAAGTGCTCGCCCTGGACGAGGAAGGGGAACTCCTCGGGCTCCAGGTGCACGTCGTAGAAGTGGGGCAGGAAGCCGAGGTACGACTCGTGGTAGTCGGCGTCGGCCGAGCGCAGCCGCAGCCACTGGGGCAGCGGGTTCAGCACGAGGGTCGCGAAGACCAGCGGAACGCCGAGCCGCAGCAGCCGTTCGCCGGCGAAGCCGCAGGCGCCGCGGCGCTGAATCGAGTGCCAGGCACCGAGGCCGGAGATGAGGAACAGCAGCGGCATGGCCCAGACGACCCCGAACCCTGCGATGATCATGATGGCTTCGGTGGTCTCGGTGTTCTTGACGTAGAAGTCGTCGTCGGCAGCGAATACGAGCGCCGAGTGGAAGAAGACCAGCCCGATCACGACCAGCATCCGGATCGCGTCCAGCTCCGGCCGCCGCTCCGGTAACGGCGCCTGCGTCGGTTCTGTGCGCGTCGCCATGTCTGTGCCCCCCGTCGCCTGTACGCCACCAGTGTTGGAAAGGCGGCCGCCGGGCGCCACCCCCGCAACGGACTCCGCTCACATCGAAGATCGACTTTCGAAACGCGCCCTGGTTCTCTCGCGGGCGGCGGGGTCGTAGCCGCTACGGCCGGGCAGCGGCCAGGTGGGCCATCGACGTTCCGGCCGAAGTCCTCGACGGCCTGTCGGTCTACGACCCCTGGCGTGCTCCGCAGGACACCTACCACGCGCTCGTCCCCCGGCAGGAGGACTCCGTCTGAAGGTACGACGCGCTTGCCGAACATCTCCGCCCGGGCTTCTACCTTGGCGTACCCCGGCTGGGCTGCACACGCCTGCCGGGGCCGCACTCGGCTGTCGTACCCCGCTACAGCAGCGACCCGTGCTCCCCGGAGGCCGTGGCTGCACTCCTGGTCCTGGGGGCCGAAGCGCTCGTCTCTGCACACGAACAGCCCACGCGCTTCTGGATCGTGGCTCGCACGGGAGTCGTAGGCTGCCGCGCATGGAGCACCGCGAGGTAATGCAAGGAGTCGTTGCCGTACTGACGGAAGCCCTCGAAAGGCGGCGACTGATCCGCGAAGGCCAGGAGAAGGGCGACGAACCGGCATCCAGGATGATCTCCTCGCTCCTGACGGATCTGATGCCGAAGCTGCAGTTCGCTCCCGACGCGACCGTCCGCGACGTGACCATGGCCGTCAAGCGCGAGTGGTCACCGGCCATCGAGCAGATGGCCGCCGCCTTCGCCCTGGCGTTCGTCACTCTCGCCGAGGCGCACGACGACGGCGCAGCGGAAGTGTCGACCGCTGACATCCTGCGCGCGCTGGCGCTGCATTTCGAGGAGGGTGATGCACAGGACTGAGGTGGTCTCGCGGGTGTTTCGGTTCTTACCTGGGAAAGCGTCTCTGGCTCCAGACAAGTCCGGCGCCCATCCTTCCGAACGTGCCTAGGTTCCCGCTGATCACGTAGTTGGCAAGCAACGAACCAAGCCCCGGCTCACTGGCGAGACGATCCGTCCGATGCCTGATCCGGGGTGCGAAGCCGACCCCGGATCTGGAATGCTGGCCCCGTGAACAACAAGCTCAGAAAGGGCGATGCCGCGTAATCGGCCGTCCCAAGTCCGCGCCTCCGGACGTCACCCGAGGCGGCAGACGCATGGAACACCAACACCTGGGTTGGCGCGTGGCTCCGGCAAGCTTGCCGGAGCGGTTTCCCGCCTCGAACACGATCGGTTCTGGCCCGGGGCCATAGCCCAGGCCTTGCGGCAGTGGTCGCGAACAGCCCACCGCCCCCGTCGAGCGCTCTCCGGCGGTTGTGGTTGCCCTTTGTGCAACCCCTTCCACACAGCCGACGAGCGGGGAGTCCTGGAAGCGGCGATGCACGCCCTTCCGTCACCGGCGGCGCGTGAACTGCGGCGTCTGGTGAAACCGCTCGACGATCTCTACATCGCCAAAACCTGGCCCGACCCCTTCGCCTCGCCCGACGACGGATGGTGGGTAGGACGCTGTTGGGGATAGATCTCCGTCGACCGCTGCCTCAGCACCGCTGCCTTCCCGCCGGAGTCGTTAAGACGACAAGCTAGGGACTCGGTGGTCACCAATCCCGCGTAGCGATCAGCTCCTCCACGTCCGCGCCCGCGAAGCCGTAGGCCGAGGCGACAAACGAGAAGTCCTCGGCGATCTCCTCGCGCGCTACCGTCTCGATCTCGCTTCCGGCCGCCTCGAACTCCGCCTCCAGCAGGTTGAACTCCTCCGTCGCGGCCTGTGTGAGGGCATACAGGGCCGCCAGGTCCGACGGCTGCTCGGCCTCGATCCGCTCGCACAGCCGAAGCAGAATCGCCCTGCCCTTGTCGACGACGTGATCGGGGAAGTACGTGTCCGCGTACAGCGGCCGCAGAAACGCACGCCCCACTACCTGCTCGTTCTTGATCGGCATGGTGTCCCGACGTCGTAGAGGAACTGACCCGCCGATCATTCACCAGACCACTGACAAGGCGACGTGCCCGCCGGGTGCGCCCCAAGGCTGTCGAGCCCACTGTCGGCGGTACGAACCAGCGGCATCGGCCCGCCGCGGCGACCTCGTCGACTCGTCGACGCATGCCTGACCGGAGTCAGAAGGTCCGGTCTGGTCCGCGCGGGCAGTCCCCGGCCGCCGAACCGACCAGAACGTCGCCTCCCGCGACACGGTGAAGGACCTCGTCGGGCACACCAGGGCGGTGCCGCACGCGACCCGTACCGTAGAGGCCCACGCCTCGGTATCCCCCTTCACCGACAGCGTCCGGCGGCTCCATGTCACCGACAGCACTCACGGCGTCTTCGCCACCGGTCACGGTCGCCTCGACCGCTGGAGCCTGGTTTTCCGCGCCGTCTGCCCGTCTTCCGATCCCGACGCTTCCGACCCTCGTGCTTCCGGCGCCGGTGCCTCCCGCGCCAGCTCTTCCGACGCTCGTGCCCGCGATCGTCGCTCCGCGTCCGCCGCGCGGGACGTAGGTGCGTCCCGCGAGCGACCTCAGGGGCGTGACCCGGATTCCGGCGGCCGACATCCTGATGGTGTTCATGGGACCACAGTGCTCCCGGGGAGTCGGGGCAGCCAGAACCCTGCTGTGAGGAGGAACGCGGATCCTGGTACCGGCAGCACCACCCTGCGCAGGTCAGTGGTCGTCCTCCGGGTCGGTCGGGGGGACGCTGCCGGGAAGGCGGAGGGTGAACACCGAGCCTGTCCCGACCTCACTCGTCACGGTGACGGTACCCCCGTGCGCGACGACGAGCTGGCGGACGATGGACAGGCCGAGCCCGCTGCCGCCGGTGCGTCGGCTGCGTGACTTCTCCGCTCGCCAGAACCGGTCGAAGACGCTGGGCAGATCCCCGGCAGCGATACCGCTGCCGGTGTCGGTCACGTCGAGGACCACCTCGCCGTCCACCCGCCGTGCCGAGAGAGTGACCGTGCCGCCTCTCGGGGTGTGGCGTACCGCGTTCGACACCAGGTTCCCGAGCGCCTGCCGCATCCGCACCGGGTCGGCGTCGAACCACGGCGTCCCGTCCACCGTCGTCCGCAGAGCGATGCCCGCCGCCTCCGCCATCACCCGGTGCGCCGCGGCGACCTGTTCGACCAGTTCGTCCGCGCGGACCGCCTCCGGGTGCAGCGCGAGGGCGCCCGCGTCGGCCGCCGCGAGGTCCTGGAGGTCGTCGATGACCCGCTGGAGGAGCATCGCCTCCTCGTGCAGCGAGGCGAGCAGTTCCGGGTCGGGGGCGACGATGCCGTCCCGGGTCACTTCCAGCCAGCCGCGGATGTTGGTGAGCGGGGTGCGCAGTTCGTGGGCGATGTCGCTGACCATCGCCTTGCGCTGGGCCTCCAGCCGTTCACGGCGCTCGGTCAGTTCGTTGAACGCCATGGCCAGGATGCCCGTCTCGTCCCGGGTGGTGACCGGCACCCGGGCGTGCGCCTCGGGCGGTTGCTGGGCGGCCTGGGTCAGCGCGCGCAGCGGGCGTACGAGTCTGGTGGCGACCAGCGCGGTCACGGCGACGGTGAGGGCGAGGACGAGACCGGTGACGGCGACGACCTTGGCCTTGTTGGCGGTTGACATGTCGAAGTGCGGTACGGCCGTGTCGCCCGTACCGAGGAACAGTTCGGCGACCGGGGCGACCGTGGGGTCGAGTTGTTCTCGGCGCGCTTCGGTGACGCATTCCCGCCCCTTGCGCTCACGTGCCGTGTCCTCCCCGCCCTTCGCCGTCTTGGCGAAGGCGAAACCCGGCTCCGTGGTCCGGTCGGTGGTGCCGAACTCGATGAACGCGGTGGGGCCCACGTGCTCCCGGTCCAGGCACGGCCGGGCGAGCCTCGTCAGTTCGTCCAGCGCGGTCTGCTCGGTGTGCGTGGGGGTGTTGAGCCGTCCGTCCGCGCACTCGTTCGGCACGTTCGCGTTGCCGTTCACCCCGTTCGCGTCGATCAGGACAGGGCGGCCGCTCGGTGTTCCCTTGACGGTGGTCTCGATGCCGTTGCGCAGGAAGCACTTCTGTCGTTCCGTCGCCAGCACCCGCAGCCGCGCGCGTTCCCGGGAGGGCAGTCGGTAGGGGCCCACCGCACGAGGGTCGATGCCGCTGAGCTGCGCCCCGGGCTCGGAGTAGGTGTCGGTGCGCAGGGGGTCGATCGTGGCCGCGGCGCCCGGCGGCAGGGCGGTGCCGGGGGCCGCGGAGTCGGCGATCGGTGTGTGGTCCGGCGCCGTCAGCGCGACGCGCCGGCCCGTGCTGCCCGACAGTTCGCGCAGGGTGCCGCGGACGCCGGACCAGTCGGCGTGTGTCGCGGCGTATCCGCTGAGCTGTCGGAGGATCTCCGTGTCGTCGGCGAGTGCCTGCCCCTGCTCCTCCTGGATGGCGCGCGTCGTGGTCTGCACCGCGAGCCACGCCGTCGCCGCCACCGAGCAGAGGGCGATCAGGACCGAGGTGATCATCAGCCGTACGAGCAGGCTCTTGCGCAGCGGTATGCCTGACCTCATCCGCGGTCACCGCTGAGCTTGTACCCGACGCCGAACACCGTCAGCAACCGCACGGGCCGGCGCGGGTCCGGTTCGATCTTCCTGCGCAGGTTCATGATGTGCACGTCGATGGCCCGCTCGGTGGAGGCCCGGTCGCTGCCGCGGGTGCGGTCCAACAACTGCCTCCGGGAGAAGACCCGTTCGGGTTCGGCGGTCATGGCGCGCAGGATCTCGTACTCTCCGGGTGTGCACTCCACGCGTGAGCCGTCGCAGTGCACCTCGTGCCGTACCGGGTCCACGGCGATGCCGGCCGCGCGTACGATCCGGTCCTGCTCGGTGGCCGCGCGCCCGCTGCGCCGCAGGACCGTGCGGATGCGGGCCATCAGTTCGCGGGGGCTGTAGGGCTTGGTCATGTAGTCGTCCGCGCCGAGTTCCAGGCCGAGCAGGACGTCGTCCTCGGTGGAGCGGGCGGTGAGCATGAGGACCGGGATGTCGCCGTCCCTGCGCAGCACCCTGCACACCCCGAAGCCGTCGATCACCGGGAGCATCAGGTCCAGGACGACGAGGTCCGGTTTGAGCCGCCGGACCTCGTCGAGGGCGGCCGCGCCGTCGTGGACCACGGTCGCGGTGTGTCCCTCCCGCAGCAGCGAGCGGCGTATCAGCTCCGCCTGCTTCTCGTCGTCCTCCGCGACCAGCACATGTGCGCACACTCCGCCGATGGTAGGCGTCGGCGGGTGGGAACGGTGCAGGTGGGAGACGCTTCCCACACGCTGACGACTTCCTGACATCCGCGTGCGAGGCGGCCTGGTCGGCTCTCTCGGCTCTCTCGGCCCTCGTCGCACCCGCCCGGCGGAGTCCCAGGGCACGGGTCCGTTCGGCCCGTCCCCCCGAGCACGTCCGGCCGATTCCGCGAGCACATCCGGCCCGATCCCGCGGGTCCGGGCCGGCCCGTCCCGCGAGCCCGGACCAAGGTCACCTTGCCCTGGCCGGACGGAAGTTGCCGTACGCACGGATCTTGACGCTCCCGGATCGGGCGCCTTGGCTTCCCCTGGTTCCGTGTCCGGTTTCGGGATCGGTTTCGGCTTCGGACACGGACCCGCGGACCGTGCCCGTGATGACCGGAAGCGGGTTCAGGAGGTGTTGGTGGGTCCGGCCTTCCCACCGCCGCCGGTGGCGATGCCGCCGCGCGGTTTGGGGGCGGGGAAGGGACGTGCGTCCGGTTGGCACGTCGCTCCGACGGGCGGGAGGGTGCCGTCGATGAAGTAGCGGCTCTCGTACTGCCTGACGCAGTCGCTGGGGTTGAGCAGCGCCGTGTGTCCGTAGCCGTGGTTGGTGAGCAGACGGGCGGAGGCCAGATCCCTGGCCATGGCCTGCGAGCCCGTGTAAGGGGTGGCGGGGTCGTAGGTGGTGCCGACCACGAGGACGGGGTGCGCCGTCGGCTCGTTCCACGGCCCGCGGTAGCGGTCCGCGGCGACGACCGGCCAGGTGGCGCACGGCTCCGCGCCCCAGGTCCAGAAACGTCCGGCGTCCCCGGCCCGGAGGGCGGCGGCCTCCTCCAGCGCGTGGTACACACCGGGGTCGCGCGGGGTGGGACTGTCGGAGCACAGAATGGCGGCGGCCTGCTCGGTGCCCGTGTACGGGACCGGTACCGGCGGCGCGGGCGACGGGGCGGCCGACTGCGGAAGGCGTCCCTGCCACAGGTCCTGCAGCCTGGCCGCGAGGTCCGTCCAGCCGGGGTGGACGACGTACAGCGAGCTGACCACGTCGGCGACCGTCCTGCCGTAGGTCCAGTCGCCCACCGGACGCTGCCGGAGTCGCCGCATCAGCTCGTCGAACTTGTCCCGGGTGGCTCGCGCGCCGCCCGCGGAGAAGGCGCAGGCGGCCGTGGACGCGGACCCGCACAGGGTGAGGAACTGGTCCAGGGTCGCCGCGGCGCCGACGTCCGTGCCCATGCGCAGGAACGGCGTCAGCCGGGGTTCCGCGTCGGAGGCGTGGTTCGTCCAGGCCTGCGGGTCGATGTTGCTGTCGAGGACCATCGCGCGGACCTTGCCGGGAAAGAGGTTGGCGTAGGTGGCGCCGAGGAACGTGCCGTAGGAGACGCCGAGGTAGGTCAGTTGCGGGTCGCCGACCACCTGACGGAGCTGGTCGAGGTCGCGGGCGGTGTCGGCGGTCGACACATGGCGCAGCAGCTCGGGGTCCCGTCGTTCGCAGCGCCGGCCCAGATCCGCGAACGCGGCGATCCAGGCCGCCCGCTGCTGTTCGCCCACGGGGAGACCGACCGGCTTGCCGGCAGCCCAGGCGACGGCCTCCTCGGTGGTCGGGAAGCAGTTCACCGCGGTGCTGTTGCCGACTCCGCGTGGATCCCAGCTGACGATGTCGAAGCGTTCCCGTATCTCGCGTGGGAAGGACCCGTAGTTCTGCGGCATCTGTACGGTTCCCGGGCCGCCCGGGCCGCCGGGGTTGAAGAACAGGGTGCCCGCGCGCCGTCCGGGGCCGGTCGCCTTTCGTCTGACGACGGCCAGCTCGATGGTGCGGCGACCGGGGTCGAGATAGTCCAGCGGGACCTTGGCGATCGCGCAGTCGTACTCGGGTCCCTCGACGCAGGGTTTCCAGTCCAGTCGCGGGGCGGGTGCCGGAGGGAAGGGCACGTCTGCCGGAGCGGGATCCGCCGCGGTGAGCACGGTGGAACAGAACACCGCCGACGCGATGACCGTGGCCCCACGCCGACGGCCCGCTATGGAACCGGATATGGGCACGCTGTGTCCCTTTCGACGGAAGTCGCCTCGACGGTCCACCCAGTCGACTCCACCGCCACGGGCGGAGCATCCACAGGTGAGCCGATGGAGTGACGCTCGGCCGGGAACGAGGAGGGCGACGGAGGCGGAGACGGGGACAAAGACGCGAGTCGCTGAGCGCAGCGACCTCCACCGACTTGTCAGTCGGTCAGCAGGGTGACGTCCGGGTCGGCGAGGAGACAGCGTCCGCGTACGCCTTCCGTGTACACCTTCTCCTTGTCGGTGGGCTCGCCGCAGCAGCTGGTGAGCGGTACCGGGGCGAGCACAGTGCCGACAGCGGCGAGGGGCCTTTTCCTGGCCGCTGTCAGTTCAGGCCGTCGGCGGCGGCCTTGTACACGGCGGCCTGCTTCGGTGTGAGGTAGTGCGATACCCGTACGACGACCGTGCCGTGGACGTAGTCGTATTCGGAGAGCGCGGGCATCCCCTTGGTGACGGCCTGGATGTACTCGGCCCGAGCCGTGGCGTCGGCACCCGAGCTGAACGCCTCGATGGCGCCGCCCCGGCTGACGTCGCCCTTGTCGGTGCCGGTGACGTCGTCGGCGGAGATCCGGCTGTCCGAGAACGTGATCTTCGACGTGTACTGGTTGGGGCGGCCGAGCAGCTTGTTCGGGTCGTTCTCCGCCGTGACCGTGCCGGAGAGCTTCGCTGATCCGACCTTGCCGGACAGCTCCGTGAACGCGGCACCGGCGTCGAGCGCTTTGCCGTTGGCGCCGCCGTCCTTGCCGTTGGCGCCCTGGTCGGCTTTGTTGTCGCCACTGTTGCAGGCGGTGAGCGCGCCGAGGAGCAGGGCGGTGACTGCGGTGGCGGCAAGGGTTCTGTTCATCGCGTGATCATCGCGGATGTGGTGACCGAGCGTCGACGACGTCGCGAATTCGTGACGCGGGGTTCGACGACGTTCGGGTACGCCAAGAGAGCCGCTCCCGAGCCAGGCATGACGAGTTCGCTGAGGCCCGGAGAGTGCCGGTGCCGGTGAAGACGCAGGCGTACTTGTCGTAGCAGGTGACAACGGCCCTTGACCGCTCGAGCTGGTCGATCCTTCGCTCGACCTTGATCTGGCGCCTGCGCAGATAGCGGCGGTTGCGTCGGGACCTGTACGCCTCCCGAGGCGGGCCCGTAATGGCGGCATGATGTCCGTGCCACCGGGGCGCACGCGGTGATAGCCATTCTCTGAGGGCGAGTTGAGGTGTCATGTCGGACGAAGGCGCGATCGCCGGCGCAGTGATCGTTCATGCAGGGCATGTCTTGCTGATTCGCCGCAACGCTCCGGAGGGCTCCCTTCTTTGGACGTTCCCGTCAGGCAAGGTCGAGCCGCGCGAGACCCCGGGCGAGGCAGCGGCGCGCGAGACTCTGGAAGAGGCTGGCGTGGTCGTGGAACCGGTCTCCTCGCTGGGCGAGCGGGTGCACCCGGTGACTGGTCGGCCCGTCGCCTACGTCGCGTGCCGGCTGCTGTCGGGTACTGCTCACGCGGCGAGTCCGCGGGAGGTGGCGGAAGTTCGCTGGGTGCGGCTTGGAGAAATCCCAGAGCTCGTGCCGGGTGGGCTGTTCGGGCCGGTCCAGGCGTATCTGGAGGACCAGTTGGCCGAGTAGCCCGCCGCACACGAAGGAGCCCCGCAGCTGTGCAGCCGTGGAATGTCGTCTTGTCTACGTCGCTTGCTCGGCCGCCGCTGTCGTGCCGGCCGGGGCGCGGATGCCCGATGCCCTCCAGCTGCCTCGGCTGCCTCGACCGTCGTGTTGTGCCTGTCGCGGCACCGGGTCCCGTCCGGTTCACGGCGTGTCGCGCAGCGGCTCGGGCCTGCACGCTCACGGTACGAGGGGCGTCGAGGAGCGGCCGGAGCCCGGACCCTGTCGCGGTGCCAGTTGGGGGCGGCCGTGTTCGCGGACGACGGTCATGCAGTACCGGCGTCCGGACACCTTGGCGAACGTCACGTCCATGGCAGGAACGGGTGCCGACGGCCACGGGGATCGCACTCGAACATCCGCCCCGCGCGCCCGTGTACCCGCACGCCCGTGGACCCACACGCCCGCACGCCCGCACGCGAAGCCGGGACCGACGCGCGGCGCGCCCCCCTCCGGACGACAGGACTCACCCCGCGTCGAGCGACACCCGCGTGTCCCCGTCCGACCGTTCCCCGGTGGGCGGCGGTCCGGTGCTGGCGCGGACCACGAGCTTGGTGGGGACGAGGGTGGTGCCGTGTTCCGTACCGTCCAGGTGCATCCTCCGCAGGACGCCCTCGACGCAGAGGCGTCCCACCTCGGCGAAGTCCTGGTGGACCGTGGTCAGCGGCGGCAGGAAGGAGCCGGCCTCGGGGATGTCGTCGAAGCCGATGACACTGACGTCCTCGGGAATCCGCCGGCCGCGCTCGTGCAGGGCCCGCAGGAGCCCCAGTGCCATCTGATCGTTGGCGGCGAACACCGCCGTGCAGTCCCGTTCGTCCGCGAGGAGCAGGCCCGCGCGGTAACCGGACTCCGCCGACCAGTCGCCCCGTACGAGCGGCGGCGTGACGCGTCCCTCCACGGTCAGCGCGGCGTTCCAAGCGTCGGCGCGGCGCTGCGCCGCGAACGACTCCTCCGGACCCGCGAGGTGCCAGACCGTGCGATGGCCGAGGTCCAGCAGGTGCCGTACGGCGGCACGGGCTCCGCCCGCCTGGTCGGTGTCGACCACGGCGTAGCGGTCGCCGGCGTCGGAGTCGGCGACGACCACCTGTACATGGGGAGGCAGGGAGATGGTCGCCGCGTCGAGCAGGTGCACTTCCATGATGGCGATGACGGCGTCGACGGCGAGCTCGCCGAGCCGGGAGAAGGCGCCTCGCACCTCGTCCTGGGTGGGGACGGCGACGGGCAGCAGGGTGACGGCGTAGCCGTCCTGCGCCGCGGAGTTGGCGATCGCCTCCAGGGTGCGCATGTTGCCCGTGGTGGAGAGGTTGAAGGTGATGACGCCGATGGTGCGGAACTCACCGCGCTTCAGGGCCCGGGCCGCGCTGTTGGGCCGGTAGCCCAGCTCCTTCATCGCCGCCAGGACCTGCTGCCGGGTCTCCTCGTTGACACCGTCGTAACCGTTGGACACCCGGGAGACCGTCTGCGACGAGACACCGGCGAGCCGTGCGACGTCCGCCATGGACGCGCCCTGCGTCCGGCGCCCTGCCCGTTTTCCCGTGCGCGTACGGGCCCGATCCAGGTCCGTCGACCCGCTGTCCGCAGTGTCCACCCGTCTCCCCTGCTCCCGAGAAGCCGTTCCTCCGGCGACTCTTGACCACCGACATTGGCGCAGTGTAGACATGCCGCCATCAGATGTTTACGTAAACATAACAGGCCACGGCACTTCTCGCGGCTGATGTTTACGCAAACATCGCGACGGTGTGAGACGCCGGTTCCGAGATGGACGAGCGAGGAACGACATGACGACGCTTCAACCCCCCGCGGCCGTGACCCGGCGCCCCGAGAGGCCTCCGGGGAAACGGGACCGCCGCTCCTGGACCGGCTGGGGTTTCATCGGCCCGTTCGCGGTGGTCTTCGCCTTCGTCTTCCTGGCTCCGATCGCCTATTCGATCTATCTCAGCCTCTTCCGCGACAAGCTCATCGGCGGCACGTCCTTCGTCGGCCTCGACAACTACCAACAGGCGCTCCAGGACCACCAGTTCTGGGACTCCCTGGCCCGCGTCTCCCTGTTCCTGGCCATCCAGGTGCCGATCATGCTCGGCATCGCCCTGTTCGTGGCACTCGCTCTGGACAGCGGCCGCCTGTACGGCCGGGACTTCTTCCGGATCTCGATCTTCCTGCCGTACGCGGTGCCCGCCGTGGTCGCCACCCTGATGTGGGGCTTCATGTACGGCACGCGGTTCGGCCTGGTCGGCGACATCAACAGCGCCTTCGACGTCACCCTGCCCGACCCGCTCTCCTCGAACCTGATCCTGGCGTCGATCGGCAACATCGTCACCTGGGAGTTCGTCGGCTACAACATGCTGATCTTCTACTCCGCGCTGCGGGTGATCCCGCAGTCCCTGTACGAGGCGGCGGAGATCGACGGTGCGGGGCAGCTGCGCGTCATCTCGGCCATCAAGCTCCCCGCGATCCGCGGCGCCCTGGTCATCGCGACGATCTTCTCGATCATCGGCAGCTTCCAGCTGTTCAACGAGCCGAGCATCCTGCGGCCGCTGGCGCGCAACGCCATCACGACGGACTACACCCCGAACTTCTACACGTACTCGCTGTCCTTCAACGGGCAGCAGCACAACTACTCCGCGGCGGTCGCCATCATCATGGGGCTGATCACCATGGTCATCGCCTATGTCGTGCAGCTCCGCGGCATGCGCAAGGGAGCGTGACCCGATGAGCAGCACGAGCAGCCCCGTCACCACCGGCTCCCCCTCCGCGCCCGCCCGGGCCGGGACCGGCGGCTCCACGGTGACACCCCGACTGCGCACCCCCCGCAAGAACGCGTCCAGGCGCCCGCGACGCAGCATTCTGCTGACCGTGCTCACCGGACTGATCCTGGTCTACACGGTGGTGCCCCTGCTGTGGCTGGTCATCAGCGCCACCAAGACCCAGGACGGACTCGCCGACTCCTCCGGACTCTGGTTCAGCCACAAGTTCGCCCTCTGGAGCAACATCCACGACACGTTCGCCTACCACGACGGCATCTTCGTCCGGTGGCTGCTGAACACCCTTCTGTACGTCGTGCTCGGCGCCGGCGGCGCCACCCTCCTGGCGATCCTGGGCGGCTACGCGCTGGCGAAGTTCAGGTTCCCCGGAAAGCGCGCCGTCTTCGCCGTGGTCATCGGTGCCGTGGCCGTCCCCGGCACCGCCCTGGCGGTACCGACCTTCCTGATGTTCAGCAAGATGGGGTTGACCGACACGCCCTGGGCGGTGATCATCCCGTCGCTCGTGTCGCCCTTCGGTCTGTATCTGATGTGGGTCTTCGCCAGCGAGGCCATCCCCACCGAACTGATGGAGGCCGCCCGCATCGACGGAGCGGGCGAGATCCGCACCTTCTTCCAGGTGGCCCTGCCGCTGCTCGCCCCCGGCACCGTGACCGTCCTGCTGTTCACCACGGTGGCGACCTGGAACAACTACTTCCTGCCGCTGATCATGCTCAAGGACCCGAACTGGTACCCCCTGACCCTGGGCCTGGACGCGTGGAACTCGCAGGCCCAGACGATCGGCGGCGACGTGATCTTCAACCTGGTGATCACCGGTTCCCTGCTCACCATCGTGCCGCTGATCGCCGCGTTCCTGCTGTTGCAGAAGTACTGGCAGTCCGGGCTCGCCGCCGGAAGCGTCAAGGAATAGCCCGACCCCAGGCCCCAGTCACACCCCTCTTGCTCCCCCTGCCCCACCCATGAAGAAGTCCCGCCCACGAAGAAGTGGAAGCACCTCCATGCGCAGAACCACCGGCCGCCTGCTGCGCGGCTTCACCCTCCTCTCCGTCCTCGCCCTGGGGGCGACCGCCTGCGGAAGCTCCGACGACAGCGGCTCGGGCCAGAAGGCGGTCTCCGCCACGGACATCCAGGCGGCCCTCAAGAAGGGCGGGTCGGTCACGGTCTGGGCCTGGGAGCCCACGCTGAAGACGGTCGTCGCCGACTTCGAGAAGAAGTACCCCAAGGTCAAGGTCAACCTCGTCGGCGACCGGTCCGGCGACAAGCACTACACGGCGCTGTCGAACGCCATCGCGGCCGGCAAGGGCGTCCCCGACGTCGCCCAGGTCGAGTACTTCGCCCTGAGTCAGTACTCCCTCACCAAGGGCCTCAGCGACCTGACCCCCTACGGCGCCGACAAGCTCGCCTCCAAGTACACCCCGGGCCCGTGGAACGCCGTGAGCGACGGTGACAAGGTCTACGGCCTGCCGATGGACTCCGGCCCCATGGCGATGTTCTACAACAAGAAGGTCTTCGACAAGTACAAGATCGCCGTCCCGACCACCTGGGACGAGTACGTCGACGCGGCCCGCAAGCTGCACAAGGCCGACCCCAAGGCGTACATCGCCAACGACGCCGGCGACGCGGGCTTCACCACCAGCATGCTGTGGCAGGCCGGTTCGCGCCCCTACAAGGTCGACGGCACGAAGGTGGCGGTCGACTTCGAGGACGCGGGCGCCAAGAAGTACACCGACACCTGGCAGAAGCTCATCGACGAGAAGCTCCTCGCGCCCATCAACGGCTGGACCGACGACTGGTACAAGGGCCTCGGCGACGGCACCATCGCCACCCTGACCACCGGCGCCTGGATGCCCGCCAACTTCGTCTCCGGTGTGCCGAACGCCTCCGGTGACTGGCGAGCCGCCCCCATGCCGCAGTGGGCCACGGGGGAGAAGACGACCGCGGAGAACGGCGGCAGCTCCCTCGCCCTGCCCGCGCTGGGCAAGAACAAGGAACTCGCCTACGCGTTCGTCGAGTACGCCGACTCCGGCGACGGCGTGCAGAGCCGCATCAAGGAGGGCGCGTTCCCGGCGACCAAGGCCGAACTCCAGTCCACCGACTTCCAGAACATCAAGTTCGACTACTTCGGCGGCCAGGAGGCCAACAAGATCTTCGCTGAATCCGCCGCCAACGTCGGCAGCGACTGGTCGTACCTGCCCTTCCAGCAGTACGCCAACTCGATTTTCAACGACACCGTCGGCAAGGCCTACATATCCGGCACCAAGCTGGCCGCCGGTCTGAAGTCCTGGCAGGACGCCTCCGTCAAGTACGGCAACGAGCAGGGCTTCACCGTCT
This sequence comes from Streptomyces sp. NPDC059668, assembly GCF_042734135.1. NCBI lineage: Bacteria > Bacillati > Actinomycetota > Actinomycetes > Kitasatosporales > Streptomycetaceae > Streptomyces > Streptomyces sp. NPDC059668. The sequence goes on from NZ_JBHWEL010000014.1 coordinate 22,846, forward strand.
CGAAGTAACCGGCATTCCCCTCCGGATCCGCCGCTGAGCACCCACGGGTGCTCGGCGGCGGGCGCCCGGAAGCAACCACGCACCTCGCACCACCCCGTGCAGCACACCGGAAGGACCGCCATGATCTCCACCCTCCTGTCCCAGTTGCGGCACGGGCCGGACGGTGATCCCACTCCCCGGCTCGCCTACGGCGCCGACTACAACCCGGAGCAGTGGCCGCGCGAGGTGTGGGAGGAGGACGTACGGCTGATGCGTGAGGCCGGCGTCAACATCGTCTCCATCGGGATCTTCTCCTGGGCCCGCATCCAACCGGCCGAGAACGACTGGGACTTCGCCTGGCTCGACGAGATCATGGATCTGCTGCACGCGGGCGGCATCGGCGTCGACCTGGCCACCGCCACGGCGTCCCCGCCTCCGTGGCTCACCACCGCACACCCGGAGATCCTCCCCGTGACCGCCTCCGGCGAGACACTGTGGCCGGGGGCCCGACAGCACTGGCGTCCCACCTCCCCCGTCTTCCGCGCGCACGCGCTGCGCCTGGTGCGGGCGATGGCGGAGCGGTACGCGGACCACCCCGCGCTGGTGGCCTGGCACGTCTCCAACGAGCTGGGCTGCCACAACGTCTACGACTACTCCGACGACGCAGCCCGCGCCTTCCGGGACTGGCTGCGCGCGCGTTACACGACGCTCGACACCCTCAACCACGCCTGGGGCACCGCGTTCTGGTCGCAGCGCTACAGCGACTGGGAGCAGATCCTGCCGCCCCGCCTGGCCGCCTCCCACCCGAACCCCACCCAGCAGCTGGACTTCAAGCGCTTCTCCTCCGACGCGCTCAAGGACTACCTGCGCGCGGAGCGCGACGTGCTGCGCGAGCTCACGCCCACGGTGCCGGTCACCACGAACTTCATGGTGATGGGCGGCACCAAGGGCATGAACTATACGGACTGGGCCGCCGAGATCGACTTCGTCTCCAACGACCACTACGTGGTGCCGGGGCCGCAGGACCGGGACGAGCTGTCCTTCTCCGCCAACCTCGTCAGCGGCATCGCCGGCGGGCGTCCGTGGTTCCTCATGGAGCACTCCACCAGCGCCGTCAACTGGCAGCCCGTCAACGTGGCCAAGCGGCCGGGCGACCTCGCCCGCGACTCGCTGGTCCATGTGGCGCACGGCGCCGACGCGGTGTGCTTCTTCCAGTGGCGCCAGTCGGCGGCCGGCGCCGAGAAGTACCACTCGGCGATGGTCCCGCACGCCGGTCCCGACAGCGAGGTCTTCCGCGCGGTGACCGGCCTCGGGCAGACCCTCGACGCGCTGGCCCCGGTCGCCGGGACCGAGCGCGAACCGGCCCGGGTCGGCATCGTCTTCGACTGGGACTCCTGGTGGGCGAGCGAACAGGACTCCCACCCGACCTCCCTCCTCGACTACCGGCGGGAGGCGCTGAACTGGTACTCGGCCCTCCTGGCCCTCGGCGTCCGCGCCGACGTCGTCACCCCGCACACCGAACTCGACCGCTACCAGGTCCTCATCGCGCCGGTGCTGCACGTCGTCCCGGCGCCACTGGCCAAGGAACTCACCCGATACGTGGAGAACGGCGGCCACCTGGTCACGACGTACTTCTCCGGCGTAGTCGACGAGAACGACCACATCTGGCTCGGCGGCTACCCGGGTGCCCTGCGTGAGCTGCTCGGCATCCGCATCGAGGAGTTCGGCCCGCTGCTCGGCACGGACACCGTCGAGGTCGGTGTGAACGGCGTGACCAGTGGGGCGACCGGTACGGTGTGGACCGACCGGATCACGGTCACCGACCCCGCGGTGGAGGTGCTGGCCCACTACCGCAGCGGCCCGTACGCCGACCGGCCCGCGGTCACCCGCCGACCGGTGGGGCAGGGTTCGGCCGCGTACGTCTCCACCCGGCTCGGCGCCGAAGGTCTCACCGGCCTGCTCCCGGAGCTGCTCACACCCGCCGGTGTCGGGAGTGAACTGCCGGACGCGGCACGCGGGAGCGTCGAGCTGATCGTGCGGCGTGGCGGCGGGAGCCGCTATCTCTTCCTGGTCAACCGGACCGACAGGACGGTGACGCTGCCCGGGATCACCGGGGAACCGCTGGTCGGCACGACGGACGACGAGGGCTCCGTCGTCCTCTCCCCCAGGGACGTCGCCGTGCTGCGACAGCCCGCCCGCTGATCCCCACGGACACCCGCAGCCGCCCGCAGTCACCCGGCAGCGCACGGGTTCGCGGGTCCCGCCGCCGTGTCCCCCACCCGGGGGCACGGCGGTCCGCGCGTCGCCCCGCGCATGTGAGGGGAGGCCCCCTCGGGTCGCGCCCCGCGACGCCGGGTGCGGCGTCAGGTCTCCCGGCTCCCGGCATCCGGCCGGCGACGCACCCACCCGTACAGCGCCACCGAACACACCGCGGCGAACGCGCACCACGTCGACACGAACTCCAGCTCCCACAGCGTCCAGCAAATCAGCGCGCCCGCCCCGACGAGCAGCCCGAGCAGCCGGAGCAGCCGGTCGCCGGAGAGCAGCAGCGAGCCGATCGTGGCCAGGAGGTAGCCGCCGACGAGCAGACCCGGGTGGGCCAGATCGACCACGTAGCCGAGCGTGTGGCCGCGGATCTCGGCCCGCACCGGACGGGTCACGAGGGCGAACGTGAGGACGGCGGCGGTGGCGACGCCGATCACGAGGGGCACCGTGAGCCGGCGGCGGGCGTGCCGGGGCGCCGCGCACATCACGCCCGCCGACACCCACACGGGCAGCAGCGGAAGGGCGATGGCGGCCCAGGCGACGGTGGCGGGGCCGGTGCCTCCCCCGGCGTGCCAGACCAGGGACTCGACGATCTGGTGGGCTCCCAGCAGCAGCGGGAGCGCGGCCAGCGGAAGATCCCGGGGCCGCCGCGCACGCGTCACACAGGCCACTCCGACAGCGGCGATACCTGCACCGGCTGCCAGGTCGGCCGTCGCACTCCAACACATCGCGTCACCATGGGGTCGGCCGTCACGGTATTCCAGCTCTACGGTGCCCCACGCTACCGGGACGCGGGAGCGTTTCAGGAGCTGGTGGCGTGCTCAGAGGTCGCCCGCGTGCCGTGGAGGGTCCGCGGAGACGCGTTCCTCGTCATGTCACTTTCAGTGATACCCGTTGGCATGCCCGTGGGTGTGGGCGATCTCGCTCCGCTCCGCTCATGACCGACACGGCGGGTCTCAGACGCCGGTCCGCCCGTCGACGAGCTCACGCACGATGTCGAGGTGGCCGTTGTGGCGGGACGTCTCCTCGATGACGTGGAGGATCACCCAGCGGAGGTCGACATGGCGGCCGCCGCTGAGGGGTCGCTCGGCCGTTTCGTCCAGCTCGTGGTCGGACACGAGACGACGGTATCGGGCGCTCTGCTCGTCGTACTCGGCGAGAAGCCGGGGCAAAGGGATGTCGACCGCCGTCCGCATCTCGGGATCGGGATCGTCGTCGGTCGCCTCGGCGAGCGGCCCCGCGAGCTCCTCGCCCAGAAACACCACTTGGAACCAGTAGTACTCGACCCACCGCAGATGGCCGATCAGTCCGCACAACGTCATCAGCGGTGAACGCGGGAGCGGGGCCGTGCGAGCGTCTTCGGCGGAGACGTCCTCACACTTGGCCCGCGCGGTGGCACGGGCGTAGTCCAGGAAGGTGGTCAGCTGCGTGCGCTCGTCCCATGCGGGAGGCGTGTCGGTTCGTTGAGTCATCGCGGGGAGTTTCCCGCGGTTCGGGACGGGTGTCGACCGAATTGTTCGGGAGGACCGTCAAGTGCCCCGGCACCGGCTGCACTCAGGGAGGGGCCCGCAAGATCCGCCGGACGGAGTCCGACCCGGTACTCGGCCGTCCCTGGCATGCTGCACGCATGCCGACGCCCATGCAGCCACGCTCGCCCGCCGAAGCCCCCGCTTCCCCGTTCAACGGCACGCGCATACAGGCACGTTCGGTGAGTCAGCGGGTGCGCGGGGCGGGCCGTGTCCTGGACGACGTGTCCCTCGACATCGCCCCCGGCCGGCTCACCGTGATCGCCGGCAGCAGCGGGGCCGGCAAGACCGTCCTGTTGCAGACACTGGCCGGGCTGCGCGTCCCGACGGAGGGTACGGTCCTGCACGACGGTGCCCGACCCGGGCCGCCCGGGCCGGAGTTCGGGTTCGTGCCGCAGGAGGACATCATCCACCGCGAACTGCCGCTGCACCGGACGCTGGTGTACGCGGCGGGGCTGCGGATGCCCGCGGGTACGCCCGCCGAGTCGGTCACCGTGCGCGTGGACCAGGTCCTGGAGGCGCTCGGACTCTCCGCGCGGGCCTCGACACCCGTGCACGCACTCAGCGGCGGGGAACGCAAACGGGCCTGCGTCGCGGCCGAGTTGCTCACCCGTCCGCGGGTGCTGTTCCTCGACGAGCCCACCTCCGGGCTCGACCCGGTGACCGGGACCGCTCTGCTGCGGACCCTGAGCGCGCTGGCCGAGGAGGGCACCACCGTCGTACTCACCACGCACACCCTCGCCGATCTGCTCCGCGGTGACCAGGTCGTCTTCCTGTCGCCCGGGGGCGAGGTGGCATACGCCGGTGAACCGGGCGCGCTGTGCGGCGCGTTCGGGGTCGGCACGGTCGAAGAGGTCTACGAGGCGGTGGCGGGCGGGGTGCGCGTCGAGCGGGCCGCCGCGGAGCGCGTCACAGAGGGCGCCGGGGAAGGCGTCACGGAGACCGCGCCGCCGGACGCCGAGCGGGCCGGTGGCGCGCCGTCTCCCGTACGTCCGCGGCGTGTCGGCGTGGTGCGGCAGTGGTCGCTGCTCACCCGACGCGGTACCGCGCTGCTCCTGCACAACCGTCTGTCGGTCGCGGTCCTGGCCGGTTCGCCGGTGATGATCGTGGCGATGTTCGCGGTGCTGTTCCGCGCGGGCGCGTTCGATCCCGCGGCGCCGGATCCCGGGTCGACCGCGATGATCATGTTCTGGATCGCCTTCGGCGCGTTCTTCTTCGGGCTGACGTACGGACTGCTCCAGATCTGCGCCGAGTTGCCCGTGCTGCGCCGCGAGTGGCTGGCCGGCCTGCGGATCGGTCCGTACCTCGCGTCGAAACTCACCACGATGCTGCCGGTACTTGCGGTCGCGGACGCGCTGTTGCTGCTGGTGCTGCGGGCGCTGGACCGGCTGCCCGCGGCGGGGTGGACGACGTACGGGTCCCTGTTCGTGTCGAGCGTGCTGGCCTCCGCCGCCGCGCTGGCGCTGGGGCTGCTCGCCTCGGCCGCGGTGACGGAGCCGGCGCAGGCGACGCTGATGCTGCCGCTGCTCTGCTTCCCCCAGGTGCTGTTCTCTGGGGCGTTCGTCCCGGTGCCGCGGATGACGGGTACGGGGCAGGCCGTCAGCTGGGCGATGACCAACCGCTGGGCGTTCGAGGCGCTGGGCAGCGGGGTCGGCCTGGAGTCGCTGTGGCGCGCGGGCGCCTCGCCGCTGGGCCGGCCGCTGCTGGACTCGTACGGGGACTCGTTCGGTCATCCGGCGAGCCGGGGCTGGCTGCTCCTGGCGGGGTTCGCGCTGCTGTTCCTGGCGGTGGCGTGGGCGATCCTGGTACGCAAGTGCCGGGAGGGCGTGGTGCGCAGCCGGGCGGGGCGTTGACAGGGCGCCAGTCGTCAGGAGGCGCGCCGGGCGCCCGCACGTCTCGGCCCACGCGCCGTCGCCAATGGTCCCCAGAGGCGTATCGGCTCCAGGTGCCTCCGGCTTCGGAGTGGCTCGGCGAGATCGAGGGTGTCGACCTGACCCTGACCTTCGTCCGCGCCGGGCAAGCCGACGCGGCTCGCCTCACGCGCCGAGACCCCGTCGCCCTCGGCTTCCCAACCGTCCGGTCCCGAAGGGATGACGACCAGGGTCGGATGCGGGCAGTGGGACTCCCGAAAGACGGAGGCCACTGCGTGAGTGAATAGGGAGCATGCTCTTCGACTTCACGCACGACCACGACGGTGAACGGCTCAGGGGTGTGTACGGCGGTGATCCTTCGGGGGCGACCGCCGTGGTGTTGCACGGCGCAGGCGCCGGCAGCTCAGAGCGACTGCTCCCACTGCTGGAGGAGTTCGTGGCCCACGGCTGTCGAGGGGTCTCCCTCGACTTCTCCGGACATGGCGAAAGCACCGGAAAACTTGCCGAGTTGAGCCTGCGGCGACGGTTCGAGCAGGCTGTTGCCGTGATCGACGCGTACGCGGGGGCGAACGGACCGCTCGTCCTGGTGGGTTTCAGCATGAGCGGGCAGACGGTGGCTGATCTCGTCCGGCACTACGGGAATCGAGTGGCGGCGCTGGGGTTGTGCGCGCCCGCCGTGTACACCGCCAAGGCGTGGGACATGCCCTTCGAGGACGGGAACGGCCGGTTCAGCGGGATCATCCGGCAGCCGGACAGCTGGCGAGAGGCCCCCGCGCTTGAGGTGCTGCGGGCGTACGAGGGCCGGGCAGTGCTCGCCGTGCCGGGCACCGACGCGGTGATCCCGCCTGCGGTGACCGAGGCCGTACAGGACGCGCTGACCGCGCGCGCCCAGTACACGCGGTTCGACCTTCCTCACGCACAGCACCAGCTGGGAATGTGGTTTCGCGATCACGGCGACGACCGGCGGGAGTTCGTGGAGGCGGTGCTGACCGGCCTCGACGACCGTGGCTGGGCGGGTACACGCGCGTGGGTGGCCGAGCGACTCGGCCACGGCCGCTCGGTCGCCGACTTCTGCCTCCTGTCGGGCGGTTGGAGCTCCCAGATGCGCCGCCTCACGCTCGACGACGGCACGGACCTGGTGCAACGAACCCTTGTGAAGCCGTTCTTCCGCGACGCAGGGCCCGGGCTGCTGGCCCGCGAGGCGTCCGTCCTGACGCTGCTCGCCGGACAGGAAGACATCCCGGCGCCCAGGTTCGTCGCTGTGGACGCTTCGGCGGAACACTGCGAGCACCCGACCCTGTTGATGTCCGCCCTGCCAGGCCATGTCCGCGTTGACGAGGACGACCTCGACCGGCGCCTGGATCTGCTCGCAGCCCAACTCGTCCGCGTCCACGGCGTCGTACCGGCCGAAAGACCACGCACTTACCAGGCGTGGACGTCCCCGGAGCGTGTCCGCACCCCGGACGGCCCGCTGTGGGAACGCGCCGTGGACGTGATCCGGCGCGATCCGCCACCGTACGAAGGCTGCTTTCTGCATCGCGACTTCCACCCCGGGAACGTGCTCTTCACCGGAGCCGGGCCAGGGCTGCGGATCACCGGCGTCGTCGACTGGGTCGAGACCTCGTGGGGACCTGCCGATCTGGACGTGGCGCACTGCTCGACCGCGCTCGCACTGCTGCACGGGCCGGCGCACGGGTTGGACTTCCGCGAGCGGTACAAGGCACATGGCGGCCGTGACCTCGCCGACGACCCCGACCACCTGTACTGGCGGCTTCTCGACGCCCTGCACTACTGCCCCGACGCAGCGAAGCTGGCCGGGCCGTGGCGTGACCTGGGGCGAAACGATCTGACACCTGAGGTGCTGGGAGAACGGCTGGAGGCGTACGTGGACGGACTGCTGCAACGATGCGGCTGACCGGCCCTGGAACGCTCGTCCGACACCAACCCGAGGAGGCTTGCACCTTGGCTGCCGTGGTGCTCGGTCATGGCCTGTATCACCGTCCCGAGCACTTCGCCCTGGTGGCAGAACGCCTGTGGACCGCAGGAACCGAGGTCGTCGTTCCCGAGCTCCACCGGGGCTCGTCGCCCGCTGGCACAGCCGCGGTGCGGGCTGTCATCGACTCGCCACCGGAGCCTCCGACTGTGCTCGGCCACTCCTTCGGAGGATCAGTGATCACTGGGCCGCGCAGGGCAGGACACCTGGTCCTCCGGCGGCCTTCGTGTCGGATGTCGGCGAGAACGCGGCTGGTCCGGATGGCGCGACCTCGCAGCTCCAGGACGCGATCGCCCCTGTGCCCGACGGCTCGACCAGCTCCCCCGTGTGCCCGTACGTCGTCCTCAGCGACTGTTCCTCCGGCCGCTCGCACCCGAGACGTGGACGGCAGAGCAGCTCCGGCTTCGCCACGGGAGCCGGGGACACCATCAGCGAGGCAGGGTGACGAGCCCCGTCTCGTAGGCGGTGATGACGAGTTGGACCCGGTCCCGGGCGCCCAGTTTGGTGAGCAGGCGTGACACGTGCGACTTGGCGGTGGCCACCGTGATGAAGAGGTCCTCGGCGATCTCGGTGTTCGACCGGCCGCGTCCGACCAGGGTCAGCACCTCCCGTTCCCGCTCGGTGATGCCCTCGACCGGCCGTGGGGAGCGCTCCGGGGCCGGCGCGGGACGCCCTCTGAAGTCCGCGATCAGACGGCGCGTCACACCCGGCGCGATCAGCGCGTCGCCGGCGGCGACCACGCGGATCGCCGCGAGGATGTCGTCCAGCGCCATGTCCTTGACCACGAAACCGCTCGCGCCGGCCCGGAGCGCGCCGTAGACGTGGTCGTCCTCGTCGAAGGTGGTCAGGACGAGGACCCGGGTGGTTGCCGGACCGGCCGTGATCAGGCGGGTCGCCTCGATCCCGTCCATGCCGGGCATCCGGATGTCCATGACCACGACGTCGGGGCTGGTGTCGCTCACCAGTTGGACGGCCTCGGCGCCGGTGGCGGCCTCACCGACGACCTCCAGGTCGGGGTGATCGGCCATGAGGACGCGCAGGCCGGACCGGACCAACGGCTGGTCGTCGGCGAGCACCACCCGGACGGTCATCGGGCCTCCGTCGGAACTCCGGCGGGCGCGGGCAGCGGCAGCCGGGCCGCCACCCGGAAGCCCCCCTCGGGGCGCGGGCCGGCGCTGAGCCGGCCGCCCAGCAGACCGACCCGCTCCCGCATCCCGACGATGCCGAAGCCCTGGGCCGAGCCGTTCCCGGCGGCGCCGCGCCCGTCGTCGACGATCTCCACGGTCAGCTCCTCGTCCCCGTAGCCGATGGCCACCCGGCAACGCCCGGTGCCCGCGTGCCGGACCACGTTGGTCAGCGCCTCCTGCACGACGCGGTAGGCGGACAGGTCGATGTCGGCCGGCACGGGACGCCGCTCCCCGCTGCGGCGCAGGTCGACGCGTACCCCCGCGCCCGCGGTCGCCTCCGCCAGCCGTTCGACGTCCGACAGCCCCGGCGAGGGTGCGAGCGGCGACTGCTCCGGGCCGGTCGCGCTCCGGTCCGCCTGACGGAGCGACACCAGCGTGCGCCGGAGGCCCGACAGGGTCTCCCTGCTGGTGGCCTCGATGGCACGGAGGGCCTCGCGCGCCTCCGCCGGCTGGGTCCGGATGACCCGGCTGCCCACACCGGCCTGAATGGCGATGATGCCGATGCTGTGCGCGACCATGTCGTGCAACTCCCGTGCGATCCGCAGCCGTTCGGCGGTCACGGCCTCGGCCACCTCTTGGGAACGCAGCGCGACCGCGTGCTCGCGGCGCTCACGGCTCAGCAGACCGGCCATGCAGGAAGCGGCCAACGCCAGGAGGGCTATCAGCTCGTTGACGGCCAGGCCGTCCCCGTGCGTGAAGAAGCCGATCACCAGGAACTGCACGGTGAAAGAAACGGCGACCGCGACGATCGAAGCGCGCCGTACGCAGGTGGCGACGGTGAGACCCAGCACGAGGTCCACCGCCAGATACGACAGGAACTGGCCCTGGTACGACGCCGCCAGGCTCTCATGGCCCGAACTCGGAGGCCCGACCACGACGGCGGTGGAGCCGAGGAGGGCCAAGGCCAGAGCCGACAGCGGCATCCGTCGCACCACACCGGCGAGCAGGCTGACGGCCAGCAGCGCCCCGACACCATGGACCGTGCCCGACGCCCGCGGCGCGCCCCCCACCAGCAGACCCACCACGAGGAGGTACGAGACACCACCCGCCCAAGCCACGGCCTTGGTTCTCGTCATCGGCGGCATTCCGTCCCGGGAACAACACCGTGATGCGCGACGCGCGCCGGCAACGAAGTGGTCGTCATCGGGTTCACGCCGTGAGACTAACCGGCCACCGCATGCGCGGCATCAGCCCGGGGACGTACGCCCACGGGCGAACCCGGCCACACGATTGCCGCCCACGGCCCATGTCCGGACACAGCTCCTGTCGGCAGGGTGGGTGCCGTGATCGAAGTCAGCGAACTCACCAAGCGCTACGGCAGCAGGACGGCCGTGGACCATCTGTCCTTCACCGTGCGGCCGGGCCGGGTCACCGGGTTCCTCGGCCCCAACGGCGCCGGCAAGTCCACCACCCTGCGGATGATCCTCGGCCTGGACGCGCCCACCACCGGCGCCGCCACCGTCAGCGGCGTCCCCTTCCGCCGCCACCCGCGCGGACTGCGGCACGTCGGCGCCCTCCTCGACGCCGGACAGATCCACGGCGGACGCAGCGCCGCGGCCCATCTGTCGGCTCTCGCCCGCAGCAACGGCATCCCGCGACACCGGGTGGACGAGGTGCTTCGAGAGGTGGGACTGACCGAGCCGGCGAACCGCCGCGTCGGCGGGTTCTCCCTCGGCATGAAGCAGCGCCTCGGCATCGCCGCCGCCCTGCTCGGCGACCCGCCCGTGCTCGTGTTCGACGAGCCGATCAACGGCATGGACCCGGAGGGCGTGCTCTGGGTACGCGGGCTCTTTCGGCGCCTGGCCGCCGAGGGGCGCACGGTCTTCCTCTCCAGCCACCTGATGTCGGAGATGGAGAACACCGCCGACCACCTGGTCGTTATCGGCCGGGGCCGCCTCATCGCCGCCGAGCCGCTTCGGGACTTCGCGGCCCGTGGCACCCGTAGCAGTGTGGTGGTGGGGACACCCCAGGCCGCCGAACTGGCGGCGCTGCTGACGGCGGCGGGCGCCTCGGTCGAGCCGGAGGGCTCGCCGGGCGCCGAGAAGCTCGCCGTGACCGGACTCCCGGCGGACCGGATCGGGGCGCTCGCCTTCGAGAACCGCATCCGGCTGGACGAGCTGACCACGCGTACCGCCTCGCTGGAGGCGGCCTTCATGGAACTCACCGCCGTCAGCGTCGAATACCCGGCAGGAGAGCCCCGATGACCCCACTCGCCTCCGTCTCCCCGGCCACCGATGCCGCCGGGCCGCCCGCCCGCTTCCGCGACCTGCTCGCCTCCGAGTGGATCAAGACGCGGTCCCTGCGTTCCACCCCGTGGACGATCGCCCTCACCGTCCTGTTCGTCGTCGGCTCGGCCGCCGTAGCCTCGCTGACGGACGAGGCCGCGCCCTCCGGCCCCGCTGATTTCCTGCCCTACGACGCCTATCCGCCCGCGGGTTACTGGACGCTGATCCTCGTCGCCGGGAGCATGGGCGCCCTCACCGTGGTGAGCGAGTACAACAGCGGGCTGATCCGCGCCACCACGGTGGCCGTCCCCGCCCGCGGCGCCGTGGTGCTGGCCAAGGCGCTCGTCACCGCCGCGCTGTGGACCGCGGTCGGCACGGCCGCCGCCACCGGTTCCTTCCTCGTCTCCCAGGCCGTCCTGGACCGGCGCCACGCCGGCGCTTCGATCACCCACCCCGGAGTGCTCCGGGCGCTGGTGGCATCCGCGTCGCTGGCTCCGGTCTGCGCCCTGGTCGGTCTGGGCCTCGGCGTCCTGCTCCGGCACGCCGCCGGGACCATGGTCACCAGCGTCTTCACCCTGCTGATGCTGCCCACCATGTTCTCGGAGAGCGACCGCCGGTCGGCAGAGGTCAAACACGCGCTGGTGGCGGCCGCCTGGAATCGCCTGGTCCAGACCTGGGAGCCGGATCCCCGATCCCTGGGCCACACCGCCACGGTCTCCGGCTCCTGGACCGTGTACGCGCTCTGGCCGCTGATCACGATCGCACTCGCCGTTCTCGTCGTGCGGCGCCGCGACGTGTGAGTGTGCCTCCAGCGGCGAGACCCGGTTTCTCAGCACCCCACCCGGGCCGCCAGTCCCGCCGCCCCCGGCGTCCGGTCGCGGTAGGTGCGGGTCACGAAGGTCAGGAACGTCTCGATGTCCCTGGGCTGCGACGAGACGCCCAGGGAGACGCGTACGGCGCCCGCCGAGGGCAGTCGCAGCAGCTCCAGGTACTCCTCCAGTGAACCGACCCGGCGGCGCGCCGCCGAGCGCAGCAGCCGCAGCGGGAGGGAGAACGCCGCTTCGCCGGCGCCCGGGTTGCAGAAGCACCCGGTGCGCAGCGAGATGCCGCGGGCGGCGCTGTCCCGGGTGACGATCCGTTCGTCGACGATGCGGCCGTCGGCCCCGAGCAGGTTCAGCGCGACCGTGCCGCCCCGGGCCGCCCCGGCGTGTTCGGGACCGTAGATCCTGACCATCGGGGAGCCGTCGCTGTGGCGTGACGCGCGCAGTCCGTCGAGCAGTCGGCCGGTCAGGTCGGCGACGTGGGCGTGCACCCGGTCCATGCCGAGGCGGTCGATCCACCGCAGGCCCGCGGTGATGTCCGGGAGGGACAGGAAGTTCACCGTGCCGTCCTCGAAGGCGGCTTCGTCGTCGGCGAGGACGTGCCACTGGGCCTGGGCGCTGACCGCGAAGATGGTCCCGCCGGAGAACCAGGGGCGGCGCAGCCTGGCGAGGGCCGCCCGGCGGGCTATGAGACTGCCGACACCGGTGGGGTGGCCGAAGACCTTGTACCAGCTGACCACGGTGAAGTCCGGGTGGAACCGGCTGAGGTCGAGGGGGCTCGCCGGTACGAACGCGGCGGCGTCGAGCAGGACGTCGTAGCCGTGCTCCTGGGCCCGTGCGATCCATTCGAGCGGATGCCGGACCCCGGTGAAGTTGCTCTGCGCCGGGTAGGCGAGCAGTCCGCGCGAGCCCGGCGCGCCCCGTCCGCGTGCCGGACCGGGCAGGCGGCGCCGTACGGAGAGCGCTTGGCGCAGCCGCTCCTCGTCGATCCGCAGACCGGGCCCGCTCACCGGTACGTAGGCCGTCGCGGCACCGCCCGCCCGCGCGTACTCACGCAGCCCGTTCACCGAGTTGTGGTTGTCGAGCGACATGACGAGCCTGCTGCCGCGCCGGAACGGGTACGCCTCGCCGACCAGGCGCAGGGCGCCCGTCGCGTTCGGCGTGAAGATCACGGCGTACTCGGCGGGATCGGCGTTGAAGTGTGCGAGGACGGCACTGCGGGCCTCGGCCAGCAGCAGCCCCGAGGCGCGGGAGGCCGGGCTCTCGGAGTGCGGGTTGCCGAACACCCCGCCGGTGATGCGCTCCGCGCTCGCGGTGACCAGCGACCTCGGTGGGAGCCCCGCCCCCGTGTGGTCGAGATAGGTGTGGCCCCCCTCGTCGAGGTAGCCGAACTCGCGTGTGCGCAGCTCCGCGAAGCCGCCGTCCTCCGCCCCCTCGGCTCCGTCCCCCGCTTTCCCGTCTTTCTCGGCTTTCTCGGCTTTCTCGGCGCTGCCCCCGGCTTTCCCGTCTTTCTCCGCGCTGTCGCCCGCGCGTCCGTCGCTCCGTGTCCGGTCCATGGGTCCCCTCCCCGCGGCCGGTCTTCTCCCGAGCCCCGGGACCGGCCCTTCATGAAGCTTCAACAAAGGTATCGCCATAGGTGTGTTCCCCCCTGTGCCGCGGCGGCGAAGGGTGATTGGGTGGGGCCCGGCCACACCCTTCGATCCGCAGGAGAACCTCGCCACCATGAGTAGCGCGTACACGTACGAATACAAGGTCGTCACCTTCCGCGAGTCGCTCATCGGCGACGCGCTGGACAGCGACAAGCTGGAGAAGGTGCTGAACAAGCACGCCGAGGACGGCTGGGCGCTGAAGGCGATCACGTCCGCGGACGTCAAGGGCCGCATAGGTCCGGGCGCCGTCGAGGGACTTCTCCTGACCTTCGAGCGGCCCCGCGGATAAGTCCGTTTACGTCTTTTTATGCCCGCTTGTGACCTCGTTGGAGTGCGCGGGACGCCGTGCCGGGGGATGCTGTTACTGATGGGACAGCGGATCCGCGAGTGAACTGAAGCCGCCGGAGGCCTTCCGGGCCGGAGGGCCCCTGTCGGCTGTGCGGATACCGGAGGCGAGCTGCAGGCCGCGGACATCCCCACGGGCACCCGTGCCCGACCGCAGCCGGCCAGCGATGTCAGGACGGTGCGGCGATGATGAGCGACAGGACACTCGACCGTGGGGTCGTCTCCAGCCACACGGTGTTCGGCGCGCCGTGCTGGGTCAGTCTGACCACACACAACCTCCGTGCCACGGAGGATTTCTACCACGCCGTTCTGGGCTGGGAGTGGCACTCGGGCACGCTGGGTGACCAGTACCGGTTCGCACGGGTCAAAGGGGTGCCGGTCGCCGGTGTCTCGGGGATGTCCGGGATCGGGCCGAAGATGGCCACCTGGACCGCCTACTTCGCGGTGGCCTCGGCGGACGAGACCGTGTCACGCAGCCAGGAGCGCGGCGGGACGACCGCGGTGGGACCCATCTCCTTCCCGCCGGGGCGGGCGGCCCTGCTGGCCGACCGGGACGGCGCGGTCTTCGGCATCTGGGAGGGCCAGCTCGTGGCCGGCTGGGAGGCCTGGCGCCGGGCGGCACCGGTCTTCGTACGGCTGCACACCCGCGACGCCTTCGACTCCGCCATCTTCTACGCCGAGGTCCTCCAGTGGGCCACCTCGGACCCCGCTTCCTGCCAGGTCGACTACGAGGACAACGAGGTCGTGCTGCGCAGCCAGGGGGACGTCGTGGCCCGTATCCACTCGGGCGCGGTCGGCGCGGCACCCGACCCCACGATCAGGCCCCACTGGCGGGTCCACTTCACCGTCGACGACGTCGAGGCCTGCGCCCGCGCCGCGCGCGCCCACGGGGGCACGGCCCACCAGCAGGGCGCCGGCTCCACGGAGGCGATCCTCAGCGACCCCGACGGGGCGCATTTCAGCGTGAGCTGCCAGGAATCCGAGTAGACCGCCCCGAGCGGACCGCTCCGCGCGGACCCGGGGCCACCTCGACCGCACGACAGCGTGCCTGCGGCCCACGACAGGACGTACGACAGCGCGCCTGCGTGCTCACGGCAGGACGTACGACAGCACGCCTGCGTGCTCACCACAGGACGTACGACAGCGTGCCCACGCGCTTCGCCAGGTACCTACCGTCAGCCCCTTGAGCGGAGCCTCCCGCCCCGGAAGGACCCGCTCCCGGCCGAGGAAGCGGGCATTCACGGCCGGGCAGCAGGCCACACACGGCAGGAAGCAGGCCGTTCACACCCGGCACGCACGCAGGGGGACACTCCCTCGCAGGCGGCGCCCCGGCCGCCCCCTGGGCCCCGCAGACCACGCGCCCCGCACCCATGAGCGGGGCGGGGCGGGGCAAGACGGTCCAGGTGCGCGACGAAACGGGGCGGGGCGGCGCGCCCCGGGAGCACCGCTCAGGGAAGCGGTTCGGCGGTGGGTGACACCGGCGACTGATAGCCGCCGCTGGCCAGCATCCGCACCTCTCCCGCCGAACTGATCTCGGCACGGAGTATGCCGGTGGGATCGGAGTACACCGGGTTGCCGCCCGGCCCGAGGGTGGCGGTCCGTTCGACGACCACCTCGTCCGTGATGACGCCGACACCTGATTCCTGGTGGGTGAAGCTCAACCGGTAGCGGTCCGGGGTGTGCATCGTGACCTCCCGCGCCCGAGATACAAATGCGGGCAAATGACTTCCCTCCATGATGCGGCCAGATGCTCCCGCCAGCACACGCGCCGAGGGGCGCGGCCGTACGGCCCGCATCAGGGCCCCCAGACACCCTGCGACGCCCCTCGCCTCAGGGCCCCGGGCAGTGTAGACATAGGCACATGGTCCGACTATTGGGTCGATCCCGGACTCGGTCGACCCCTCGCCCCGAAGGGCCGCGCGAGCGGACCGGGCGCGCGGCGATCCTGAGGTCGGCGCTGAGCGGACGCAGCGTCGCGGGCCAGGTGTTCCTCCTGCAAGTGGTGATCGTGCTGGTGCTGGTCGTCTCCGCGGTGGTGGCGCTGGTGCTGCAGGTGCGGCACGACAGCACCCAGGAGGCCCGCAACCGTTCGCTGGCGGTCGCCGAGACCTTCGCCAACTCGCCCGGCACCCGCGACGCGCTGAACGGTCCCGACCCCACGGCGGCGCTCCAGAACCGGGCCGAGGCCGCCCGCAAGGCGTCCGGTGTGGACTTCATCGTCGTGATGAACACCGACGGGATCCGCTACACGCACCCCAAGCCGGACCGGATCGGCAAGAAGTTCGTCGGGAACATCGCCCCCGCCCAGCAGGGCCGCACCAGCGTCGAGGAGGTCAACGGCACCATCGGACAGCTGGTGCAGGCGGTGGTTCCCGTCAAGGAACCCGACGGCAAGGTCGTAGGGCTGGTGTCGGCCGGCATCACCACGGCGAACGTGGGCGGTGTCGCCAACCGGCAGCTGCCCCTCGTCCTGGCCGCCGCGGCCGCGGCCCTCGCCCTCGCCACGGCGGGGACGGCCCTCGTCAGCAGACGGCTGCTGCGCCAGACCCGTGGCCTCGGCCCGTACGAGATGACCCGCATGTACGAACACCACGACGCGGTGCTGCACGCCGTGCGGGAGGGCGTGATCATCGCCGGCGGGGAAGGCCGGCTGCTGCTCGCCAACGACGAGGCGCAGCGGCTGCTGGACCTGCCCCCGGACGCCGAGGGACGGCATGTCCTGGAACTCGGCCTCGACCCGGACACCGCCGCCCTGCTGGCGTCGGGACGCGTCGTCACGGACGAGGTGCACCTGGTCGGGGACCGGCTGCTGGCCATCAACCAACGGCCCACGGACCTCCAGGGCGGCCCGCCCGGCAGTGTCGCGACGCTGCGCGACTCGACCGAGCTGCGCGCGCTGTCCGGCCGCGCCGAGGTGGCACGGGAGCGGCTGAAGCTGCTGTACGACATCGGGGTGGGCATCGGTACGAGCCTGGACGTGACCCGCACCGCCGAGGCGCTGGCCGAGGTGGCCGTGCCGCGGTTCGCGGACTTCGTCACGGTGGACCTCGCCGACTCGGTGCTGAACGGCGACGATCCGGAGGCGGGCACCGACGTGCGCCGTACGGCGTACAGCGGTATCCGCGACAACGCTCCCCTGTACCCGGTGGGCGAGCACATCCGGTTCGTCGCCACCTCGCCCCAGGCCCACAGCCTCCGTACCGGTGAGGCCGTCGTCGAGCCCGAGCTGGACGAGGCACCCGGCTGGCTCGCCCAGGACCTGCGGCGCACCAGCCAGGTCGTGGAGTACGGCATCCACTCGCTGATCACCGTTCCACTGCGGGTGGGCCCGCTGGCGATGGGCGTGGTCAACTTCTGGCGCTCCGAGAAGCCGGAGCCGTTCGACGAGGAGGAGCTCGCCCTCGCCGAGGAACTCGTCGCGCGGGCCGCCGTCTCCATCGACAACGCGCGCCGCTACACACGCGAGCACAACATGGCCGTGACACTCCAGCGCAGCCTGCTGCCGCGCAGCCTGCCCGAGCAGAGCGCCCTGGACATCGCCTACCGCTATCTCCCGGCGCAGGCCGGGGTGGGCGGCGACTGGTTCGACGTGCTGCCGCTGTCCAGCGCCCGTGTCGCCGTGGTCGTGGGTGACGTCGTCGGCCACGGGCTGCACGCCGCGGCCACGATGGGCCGGCTGCGTACCGCGGTGCACAACTTCTCCTCCCTGGACCTGCCCCCCGACGAGATCCTCGGTCTCCTGGACGAGCTGGTCGCCCGCATCGACCTGGACGAGGCGACGGAGGAGAGCAGCGCCGCGATCACGGGCGCCACCTGCCTGTACGCCATCTACGACCCGGCCTCCCGGCTCTGCACCGTCGCCCGCGCCGGGCATCCGCCGCCCGCGCTGGTCCGGCCCGACGGCAGCGTCGAGTTCCCCGACGTGCCGGCCGGTCCCCCGCTGGGTCTGGGCGGCCTGCCGTTCGACACGGCCGAGCTCAAGCTGGAGGAGGGCAGCCGTCTCGTGCTGTACACGGACGGGCTGGTCGAGGACCGGGACCGGGACATCGACGTCGGTCTGGAGCTGCTGCGCACCGCCCTGGCCGGGACCGGCCGCCACTCCCCGGAGGACACCTGCCGGGCGGTGCTCGACGCCCTGCTGCCCGCCCGGCCCAGCGACGACATCGCCCTGATCATCGCCGACACGCGGGTGCTCGACGCCGACCACATCACCGAATGGGAGGTCCCCTCCGATCCGGTGGCCGTCGGCGAGGTGCGCGCCGCGGTCACCCGTCAGCTCGCGGAGTGGGACCTCGACGAGCTGGCCTTCAGCAGCGAGCTGATCCTCAGCGAGCTGGTCACCAACGCGCTCCGCTACGGCAGCGGTCCCATCCGGGTCCGTGTGCTGCGCGACCACAGCCTGATCTGCGAGGTCTTCGACGGCAGCAGCACCTCGCCCCGGCTGCGGTACGCGGCCGGCACGGACGAGGGCGGACGCGGCCTGTTCCTGGTGGCCCAGCTCGCGGAGCGCTGGGGGACGCGCTATACGCCCGCCGGCAAGGTCATCTGGGCCGAGCTGCCCCTGCCCTGAGCTCGCGGGAAGCGGCCGGACGGCCCGCCGAGCGGTGCGTGGCCCCGGCCTCACGGGGTCGCCCGTCGGCCACCGGAGTCCCCCGACGAGACGAATCGGGCGGATCCGGCTCCAATGGAGGGTGACGGTATACCACCGGCACAACAGCGCCGCCGAGCCCACGTGGTCCCGCGGCGGTGCGATGGAGGTCCGCGATGCCCACTGCTCTGCGGCTGCTGCCCGCCCTCTCCGCCGAACACCGCGAACGGCTGATGACCGTGGCCCAGGAGGTCTCCTTCCCCGCGGACGGGAAGATCTTCGAGGCGGGGGGAACCGCGGACCGGTTCTGGGTGATCCGCTCGGGAACCGTGTCCCTCCACCAACAGGTCGTCGGGGAACGGCGCATCTCCGTCGCCACCCTGGGACCGGGCGATCTGCTCGGCTGGTCCTGGCTGTTCCCGCCGCACCACTGGGACTTCGGCGCCGAGGCGTTCAGTCCGGTGCGCGCCTACGAGTTCGACGCCGGGGAGGTGCTCGGGCTCTGCGCGAAGGATCCCGCGCTGGAGCTGTCGCTGACCCGGACGATCGCGGCGATCCTCGCCCATCGGCTCGAAACGACACGGGCGGCGCTCATCGAGCACTACGCGCGCCATGGAGGCGGCGGCCTGCGATGACACGAGGTCCCCCGGGCCGCGGCCGGAAGCGGTAGGAATCGGGGGTGACCGAGAATTACGCCTCCACGGACCCCGCCGCCGCCGATCCCACCTCCAGGGACCCCGCCTCCGCCGACCTCGCCTCCAGGGCCCCCTCCCCCGCGAGTCACACCTCCGCCGGCCCCGCCTCCTTCGAGCTGCTGCCCGGCGCCGGCACCTCCCCCGTCGTCCTGCACGTCCCGCACTCGTCGCGGCGCATACCGGGGCCCGTGCGCGCCGGCATCACGCTCGACGACCCGGCGCTGGACCGCGAGCTGGACCACATCACGGACGCGCACACCGCCGAGCTCGCCGAGCGTGCGTCGCGGGCGGCCGGTGTCACCCCGTGGCGGTTCGTCAACCGTCTGTCCCGTCTGGTGGTCGACCCCGAACGGTTTCCCGACGAGCGGGAGGAGATGCGCTCCGTCGGAATGGGCGCGGTCTACACCCGCACCACGCACGGCGCCCCGCTGCGCCCGGCCGACGCCGACCCGGAGCCGCTGGTCGAGCGCTACTTCCACCCGTACGCGCAGGCCATGACCGCCGCCGTGGCCGACCGGCTGGCCGCCACCGGGCGGGCCGTGGTGATCGACGTCCACTCGTATCCGACGGCCCGGCTGCCGTACGAACTGCACGGCACGGGACCGCGTCCACCGGTCTGCCTGGGCACCGACGCCTTCCACACCCCCGCCGGGCTGGTGGAGCACGCCCGCAAGGCGTTCGAGGGCGTCGGGACCGTGGGGATCGACAGCCCCTTCTCCGGCGCCTACGTGCCGTTGCGCTTCCACGGCGCCGATCCACGGGTGACGTCCCTGATGGTGGAGATCCGGCGGGACACGTACATGAGCGAGCCGGGCGGCCCGGCCGGCCCGGGGCTCGCGCGTCTCGCCGCCGCGCTCGGCGCGCTGGTCGACGCGGTGTCGGGGTAGCCGCGCGGCGGCCCACCCCCTAGGGTCGGGTAAGCAATCGCTTAGCGCGAACTCCGGGAGGGCACGGGATCATGCCGGTCGTCGACGCGTGGATGCAGCACCCCACAGTCCGCCACGCCAACCACGAGATGTTCGCGTCGCTCCGCCGCTGGACGGGCATGGAACTCCTGGAGGAGCCCCTTCCGGTCGAGGTCACCGTGGCGGCGCTGGCCGCGGCCGACGTCGAGATCGGGCTGTCCTCGGCCTGGTACGGGCCCCAGGGGCCGCTGGTGAGCAACGACGAGGTCGCCGACTTCGTCGCCAGGTCCGACGGACGGCTGCGCGGCGTCGCGGGGGTGGACCTGGCGAAGCCCGTCACGGCCGTACGTGAACTGCGCCGGGCCGTCGAGGAGATGGGCTTCGTGGCCCTGCGCATCGTGCCGTGGCTGTGGCAGCTGCCGCCCACCGACCGGCTCTACTACCCGCTGTACGCGGCCTGTGTCGAACTCGGCGTCCCGTTCTGCACCCAGGTCGGGCACACCGGCCCGCTGCGCCCCTCGGAGACCGGCCGGCCCATCCCGTACATCGACCAGGTCGCGCTGGACTTCCCCGAACTCACCGTCGTCTGCGGGCACATCGGCTACCCCTGGACCACCGAGATGATCGCGGTCGCGGACAAGCACGCCAACGTGTACATCGACACCAGCGCCTACACCACCCGCCGCTACCCGCCCGAACTGGTCGCCTATCTGCGCGGACGGGGGCGGCGGAAGGTCCTCTTCGGCAGCAACTACCCGATGATCACGCCGAGTCGGGCGCTGGAGCACCTCGCCGAACTGGGCCTCGACGAGGAGACCACCGAGCTGTTCCTGTCGGGCAACGCCCGGCGCGTCTTCCGCCTCGGCGATCATTCGTAGATGCTGGGAGCACGTACACGTTCGACTCCGAGGTAGAGGGCGGCCCACCGATGGCCCTGCAGATCAGCGCCACCAACCCGGAGCACCCCGCGCTCCTGCTCGAACTGCCCTGGCACCTGCCGCTGGAGGAATGGCCCGAGCACCACCTGGTCCCGCTGCCGCGCGGCATCTCGCGGCACGTGGTGCGCTACGCGCGCGCCGGGAGCGAGGTGGTGGCGGTCAAGGAACTCGCGGAACGGCCCGCCCTGCGCGAGTACGAGATGCTGCGCGGCCTGGACCGGCTCTCCATCCCGGCGGTGGACCCGCTCGCCGTGGTCACCGGGCGCACGGACGCCGACGGCGCGCCGCTGGAGTCCGTCCTGATCACCCGGCATCTGGGCGGCTCGATGCCCTACCGGTCGATGTTCGAGACGACCATGCGGCCCGCGACCATGCACCGGCTGATGGACGCGTTGGCGGTGCTCCTGGTGCGGCTGCATCTGGCCGGGTTCGCGTGGGGCGACTGCTCGCTGTCCAACACCCTTTTCCGCCGCGACGCCGGTGCCTACGCGGCGTATCTGGTGGACGCCGAGACCGGCGAGCTGCACCCCCGGCTGAGCGACGGGCAGCGGGAGTACGACCTCGATCTCGCCCGGGTGAACATCAGCGGCGAGCTGCTGGACCTGGAGGCGGCCGGGGCACTGCACCCCTCCGTCGACCCGATCGACTTCGGCCGGGAGATCTGCGCGCGCTACCAGAGCCTGTGGGAGGAGCTGACCCGTACCTCCGTGTACCCCGCGGGCAAGCACCACTACATCGACCGCCGCATCCGGCGCCTGAACGACCTCGGTTTCGACGTCGCCGAGATGCAGATCGCGCACTCCTCGAACGGGGACACGGTCACCTTCGTCCCCAAGGTCGTCGACGCGGGCCACCACCAGCGCCAGTTGCTGCGGCTGACCGGGCTCGACGCGGAGGAGAACCAGGCGCGCCGGCTGCTGAACGACCTGGAGAGCTGGATGGCCACCCAGGACGACTACGCCCCCGGCGACCCGTCCGCGAGATCGTCGGCCCGCCCGGGCGGCGGGTATCCCCAGGCCGCGCGCCCCGAGGTCCTCGCCCACCGGTGGGTGCGCGACGTCTTCCGGCCCACCGTCCGCGCCGTGCCGCCGGAACTGCGCGGCTCCATGGACCCCGCGGAGATCTATCACGAGCTGCTCGAACACCGTTGGTACCTGTCCGAGCACGCCCAGCACGACATCGGCCTGGACACGGCGGTCGAGGACTACGTCACCACCATCCTCCCCAAGGTCCGGGAGTCCCTGCTGCCACCGTCGGAGGGCCCGGCCGACCCCGCGTGAGGCGGTTGCAGAGCGAACGCGACCGTTCATACATACGATTGAGCGAGGACCGGTCGTTCCGCGTCGTACGGCGTGCGCGCGGCCGGGACGACATCGACCTGCTCGGGGTGGGAGACGTATGGCACAGGCCGCCGGTACAGCGCGGACCGTCATTCTGACCGTGGATGACGATCCCGGGGTGTCGCGCGCCGTGGCACGGGACCTCAGGCGCCGCTACGGCGAGTCGCACCGGATCGTGCGGGCGGAGTCCGGGGACACGGCCCTGGAGGCGCTCCGGGAGCTGAAGCTGCGCGGCGACCAGGTGGCGGTGATCCTGGCCGACTACCGGATGCCGCAGATGAACGGCATCGAGTTCCTTGAGCAGGCGCTCGACGTGTATCCCGGCGCCCGCCGGGTGCTGCTGACCGCCTACGCGGACACGAACGCGGCGATCGACGCGATCAACGTGATCGATCTGGACCACTACCTCCTCAAGCCGTGGGACCCGCCGGAGGAGAAGCTCTACCCGGTGCTGGACGACCTCCTGGACGCCTGGCGGGCCAGCGACTTCCGGCCCGTGCCGACCTGCAAGGTGGTCGGGCACCGGTGGTCGGCGCGCTCCTCGGACGTACGGGAGTTCCTGGCCCGCAACCAGGTGCCGTACCGCTGGTACTCGTCGGACACGCCGGAGGGGCAGCGTCTGCTGTCCGCGGCCGGCCAGGACGGGGACCGGCTGCCCCTGGTGATCACGCCGGACGGCACTCCGCTCGTCGAACCGGAGGACCCGGACCTCGCGGCGCAGGTCGGGCTGGCCACGACGCCGACGGAGGAGTTCTACGACCTGGTCGTCATCGGCGGCGGTCCGGCCGGCCTGGGAGCCGCCGTGTACGGCGCGTCCGAGGGACTGCGGACCGTCCTCGTGGAACGGTCGGCGACCGGCGGGCAGGCCGGACAGAGCTCGCGCATCGAGAACTACCTCGGCTTCCCCGACGGGGTGTCCGGCTCCCAGCTCACCGGGCGGGCGCGCCGGCAGGCCGCGAAGTTCGGCGCCGAGATCCTGACCGCGCGTGAGGTCACGGGCCTCGAGGTCACCGGCGCCTCGCGCATCATCCGGTTCTCCGACGGCTCCGCGATCGCCTCGCACGCGGTGATCCTGGCGACCGGCGTCTCGTACCGGCAGCTGGAGGCGCCGGGGCTGGCGGACCTGACCGGCTGCGGCGTCTTCTACGGCTCGGCGCTGACCGAGGCGGCCTCCTGCCAGGGCCACGACGTGTACATCGTGGGCGGTGCGAACTCCGCCGGACAGGCCGCCATGTACCTGTCGCGTGGCGCCAAGTCGGTCACCCTGCTCGTCCGGGGCCCCTCGCTGACCGCGTCGATGTCGCACTATCTGGTCCAGCAGATCGAGGAGGCCCCCAACATCTCGGTGCGTACCCGCACGGTCGTCGAGGCCGCGCACGGCACGGACCACCTGGAGCAGCTCACCCTGCGGGACGTGACGAGCGGGCACACCGAACTCGTCGACGCCCAATGGATGTTCGTGTTCATCGGCGCGGCCCCGCTGACCGACTGGCTGGAGGGTACGGTGCAGAGGGACACACGCGGATTCATCATGGCGGGGCCCGACATGACCGTCGACGGGCAGCCGCCCAAGGGCTGGGAGCTGGACCGGCCGCCGTACCACCTGGAGACCAATGTGCCCGGCGTGTTCGTGGCCGGGGACGCGCGTGCCGAGTCCGCGAAGCGGGTCGCTTCCGCGGTCGGAGAGGGAGCCATGGCCGTCATGCTCGTCCACCGTTATCTGGAGCAGTCGTGAGCGGGCGGTCGTTGCCGTGCGACAAGAACGAGCTCGGCACGCTGTTCCTGTTCGAGAAGCTGGACCAGGACCAGTTGGAGCGGCTGTGCCGCGAAGGCCGGGTGGAGCAGTTCGACGCCGGCCCGGTCTACACCGAGGGTGCCGAGGCCACCTGCTTCTACGTGCTGCTCGAAGGGACCGTCGTGATGTCGCGCCGGGTCGGCGCCGACGACGTGGAGATCAGCCGCAGTTCCCAGCGCGGGGTGTACGCGGGGGCCATGCAGGCCTATCTGAACGGACCGGACCAGGCGTTCTACAAGGGGTCGATGAGGGTCACCGAGCCCTCCCTCTTCTTCGTCCTGCCCGCCGCGACCTTCGCGGCGGTCCTGCGGGACTGGTTCCCGATGGCCGTCCATCTGCTGGAAGGGCTGTTCTTCGGCAGCCAGAACACCCAGCGGACCATCGGCCAGCGCGAGCGGCTGCTCGCGCTGGGCTCGCTGTCGGCCGGACTGACGCACGAGCTCAACAACCCGGCCGCGGCGGCCGTACGGGCCACTTCCACGCTGCGCGACCGAGTGGCCCACATGCGGCACAAGCTCGGCGCCATCGCCGCGGGCCCGTACGCCCGCGACACCCTGGAGACGCTCATCGAGATCCAGGAGCGCACCGCCGAACGGGTCGCCAAGGCCACGCCGTTGAGCCCCCTGGAGGCCTCCGACCGGGAGGACGCGCTCGGCGACTGGCTCGAGGACCACGACATCGCCGGCGGCTGGCAGCTCGCGCCGGCGTTCGTACAGGCCGGGCTGGACACGGAGTGGCTGGACCAGGTCGCGGCGACCGTGGACGAGGAGACCCTCGAAGGTGCCGTGCGGTGGCTGAACTACACCGTGGAGACCGAGCTCCTGATGAACGAGATCGAGGACTCCACCACCCGCATCTCGCACCTGGTGGACGCGGCCAAGCAGTACTCGCAGATCGACCGCGCGCCGTACCAGGTCGTCGATGTGCACGAACTCCTGGACAGCACCCTGCTGATGCTCGCCGGAAAGTTGGGTCCCGGCATCAAGGTGACCAAGGAGTACGACCGCACGGCGCCGAGGATCCCCGCCTATCCGGGCGAGTTGAACCAGGTGTGGACGAACCTCATCGACAACGCCGCCTCTGCGATGGAGGGCGAGGGCACGCTGACGGTGCGCACCGCCCACGATCACGACCAGTTGCTCGTCGAGTTCCGGGACACCGGCCCCGGGGTGCCGGCCGAGATCCGCGACCGTATCTTCGACCCGTTCTTCACCACCAAACCGGTGGGTGAGGGCACGGGGCTCGGACTGGACATCTCCTGGCGGATCGTCGCCAACAAGCACCACGGGAGCCTGTCGGTGCAGTCCGTACCCGGTGACACCCGTTTCCAGGTCCGTCTGCCGCTGACCGCGGCGGACACCGAAACGCCCGAGGAGGCGTCATGACCCTGCCCGACGGAATCGACCCGACCGTCCCGCCGAGCGGTGCGGGGTGCGGTGACTGCGACGCCGTCGACGGCTGGTGGTTCCATCTGCGGCGGTGCGCCCAGTGCGGTCACATCGGCTGCTGCGACGACTCACCCTCCAAGCACGCCACCGCCCACGCGCAGAGCACCGGGCATCCCATCATCCGCAGCTACGAGCCCGGCGAGACGTGGTTCTGGAACTTCGACACGAACGAGATGTACGAGAAGGGCCCCGATCTCGCCGCCCCGGAATACCACCCCCTGGACCAGCCCACACCGGGCCCCGCGGGGCGCGTGCCGGCGAACTGGGCGGAAACGCTGCGCTGAAGGGGTAGGTCCCGCCGGTCGACACGGACACGCCGCGCTGACGGGGCCGTGTCGACCGGCGGGACGGCTTAAAACGTGACGACTCCTGGCGTGACGACTCCGGGCGTGACGGAGCCTCAGCCCATCGCGGTGCGGGCGTCCTGGTGCCGCGGGACGAAAGGCCGGCAGAGGGCGCGTACGCCGGCGTCGCGCCCGTGGGCGGCGAGGGGGCGTTCGGCCTGCCGCTGCTGGACAGTTACGGCAGCACCGAGACCGGCGGCCAGCCGTTCAACGTGCCTGCGCCGCGAGAACGGCCCTCAATCGCGATGCCCGACTCTGCCTGTGCCGGGCCCGGCTCCGCACCGGTCGCCGGTGGGTTGCCGATCGGCATCGGGCGCGACCAAGTCGGGGGCCGGCACCCCTCCTTAATTGCCATGCAACGGCCCTTCCGCACCCCATACGATCACCTCGCTCGCACGCCAGTACGCATTCGGGCGCCGTAGCGGGCACCAAACGGGAGGGACCACTTGACCATTTCCTTCAGCGCGCGCTCACGTGCTGTCCTCGCCTTTCTGGGAACCCTCGGCCTGTCACTGGCCGCCGCCGTGTCGCCCGCGAGCGCGGCCGGCGGTACGCCCACCACACCCACCCGGTTGTTCAACGGCAACCGGAGCTGCTCGACCGACGCGGACCGGCCCACGTACCTCTGGGCCGGCAACAACGTCGTCGTCGAGGGCATCCCCGGGACCACGGACACCACCGACAACTCCCCGGTCGCCGTGCGGTATCAGGTCTGGCCGGCCACCGACCCGTCGCAGACCACGACATTCACCCGTGACCGCGCCACCCCCGGGTTCGAGGCCACTAGCCTGCTGCCCGCGGAGGTGCTCGCCGACGGGCAGACCTATGCGTGGCGGGCGCAGACGGTGGCCGGGGGCACGGCCTCGGACTGGTCCGTTCCCTGCTACGTCACGATCGACGACACTCTCCCGGCGAGCGCGCCCACCATCTCCTCGCCGAACTACGCGCCGGACCAGTGGAACCAGGGCGGCGACCCGGTCAGGTTCACGCTGAACGCCAACGGGGCCGACGATGTCGCCGGGTTCGAGTACTCGTGGACGCAGCCGCTCCCGGTCGTCGTCGTCGCGCACATCGGGGACCACGGCATCCCGCAGCCCGAAGACCCGTACGCGGACCCGAGTCACTTCACGCGGGCCGACGCCCCCGGCGGTTCGGCCACGCTCGACCTGGTTCCGCCGAGCAACGCCGGCCCGACGACCCTGTGGGTGCGCAGCCTGGACCGGGCCTACAACCCGTCGGAGACCACCAGTTACAGGTTCCTCGTCCGCACGACGGCACCCACCATCACCCCGGCCGTCCCGTCGCCGGAGTTCGGTGAGCCGACCACGTTCACGCTCCGGCCCGACGCCGCGCTCCAGTCGAAGAGCCCGGTCGTCAGTTACTCCGTGCAGTCCTTCGGAGGCCCGGACGGCGACAAGACCGTCGACGTCCCGGCCGCGGCGGACGGCACGGCGACGACGGAGCTCACGCTCGACGGCATCGTCGGCGAGCATCTCCGGGTGACCAGCAAGAGCGCGAACGGCTGGCTCAGTGACGCGGCATCGTGGGACATCGACTACGACACGACTCCCACCGTCACTTCCGACACCTACCCCGAGAACGGCTCCGGGGGCGGTGTGGGCGTCCCGGGCACCTTCACGTTCACGCCGAAGGTGAAGGGCATCGTGAGCTACACGTACTCCTTCGACACGGAACCAGAGGTCACGGTCGCCGCGGGAGCCGACGGCTCCGCGAGCGTGGACTGGACCCCGGACTCGGACGGTTCCTACGGCCTCCAGGTCTACGCGACGACCGGAACCGGCATCCAACTGGCCCTCTACGACTACTCCTTCACCGCGAACTGAATCCGCGAACCGACCGCGCATCGGCCGGTCCCGGGCCCACCGCAGCCACCGGTGGGCCCGGGCAACCCCGTTTTGCGCGGGACGGGTTACGGCCCCGTGTTACGGCAGCCGAACTGTGGGGCATCGAGAACAACCTCTCGCTCGCGAACATGGACTTCGAGGAGTTCACCGGTGCTGCCGGGAACGATGGCGTATTCCGAGGATTCTGAGTCACCGGCCGCCCGAGCGGGGTCTGGCTGCGTATGCGCCAGCGCACGAACGGACTGGGTTGGGCTGGCCGAGCCGGGCTGGGAGGTGTCTCTCGCAAGTGGATCACCGGCCATACCCGGCGTCTAGGATCGCTCTCTCCAGCAAGTCGACCCAGAGAGGCGGACCAAGTGGTGGCCGGCGTGGTCTTGGTTCACGGCTTGTATCACCGGCCCGAGCACTTCACCCGGGTTGCTGAACGCCTACGGGCGGCCGGCGTGGACGTGGTCACTCCCGAACTGCACCGGGGCTCCTTGGCCGCGGACACGGCGGCGGTGCAGGCCGCGGTCGACATGCTGGCGGAGCCTCCCCTGGTTCTGGGGCACTCGTACGGCGGGTCGGTGATCACCGGTCTGCGCGGAGTCGGGCGTCTGGTGTATCTGGCGGCCTTCGTACCGGATGCGCAGGAGAGCGCTGCGAGCCTGGGCGGCGCGTCCGTCCGGTTGAAAGCCGCCATCGAGCCACAGGCGGACGGTTCCACGCGCCTTGACCCGGCGCGGGCCATGGACGTGCTGTACGGGGACTGTCCCGAGCACCTGGCTTCCTGGGCCGTGGGACTGCTACGAGCCCAGGCGGCCGGCTGCGGGCGCGGAGTCCCGGAACGTCAAGGGTGGAAACATGCCCCTTCCGTCTACGTCGTCTGCGCACAGGACCGAGCCGTCGACCCGGGTCTCCAGCGGACGCTGGCCGCGCGCTGCGACTCCGTTCGCGAGTGGGCGACGGGGCACTCTCCGTTCGTCGGACGTCCGGAGCTGGTCGTCGACCTGGTGCGGGAACTGCTCGACTCCTCCGAGTCCGGCACACCGGGAGGGGCGGACGAAGGCCTCACGGCCACTTCGTGAGTTCCGGCGGGAGACGCGACCCCTGCCGCTCCGCTCCCGCCCCGGCCGGGTACGCGGCCTGCCCGGCGCCGGTCACGGCACCCTGAGGTCGGCGACGACGAGCCGACCGCGCCCCGCGCACCCCGCCCTCCGCGCGCCGCCCTCCACGGCAGCGCCCCGTCCCACCGATCGAACCGCCCGGCGTCACCCGTTGCTGAGCACCATCCGGAACCGCGCCGAGCCCGCGAGCATCTTGCGGTAGGCCTCGTCGGTCTGGTCCAGCGGTACGACCTCCGTCATCGGGCGGATGCCGTGCAGGGCACTGAACGCCATGGTGTCCTGCACGTCCTGCGAGGTACCGCTCGGATGACCGCGGACGACCCTGGCGCCCGTGATCAGCTGGGCCGGGCTGATGCCCAGCGGGGTGCCGTCCAGGCCGATGACGACCAGCTCGCCGCGGTGGCGCAGTCCGTCCACGGTCGCCGTGATCGCCTCGGAGTTGGAGGCGGTGGCGAGGACGACCTGCGCGCCGCCGAGGGACCGCAGTGCCTCCGCGACCGGGGTGCCGGCCGTGCTGTCGACGTAGTGATGGGCGCCGAGCCGCTTGGCGAAGTCCGCCTTGCCCGCGCCACGCGCGATGGCCACCGTCTCGCAGCCCATCGCGACCGCGTACTGCACCGCGAGGTGGCCGAGTCCGCCGACCCCGAGGACGGCCACCAGGTCACCCGGCCGGGCCGAGCTGCGCCGCAGCCCGTTGAACACCGTCACTCCCGCGCAGCCCAGCGGCGCCGCGTCGGTCGCCGCCAGCGCGTCGGGGATCCGGGCCAGGGTGTCCACCGGTACGACGACCGACTCCGCGTATCCGCCCTCGTACGCCCACCCGGGAACCTTCAGGTTCTCGCAGACGATGAAGTCGCCCTCCCGGCACGGCGTGCAGTAGCCGCAGGCGCCGCCGAACCAGCCGACCCCCACCCGGTCGCCGACCTCCCACCCGCGGCCCTGCGTCCCCTCTCCGAGTACCTCGACACGCCCGGCGATCTCGTGCCCGGGGACCACCGGGAACGTCACGCCCGGAACCCCGGCGTTCACGAAGAGGGTGTCGCTGTGGCACACCCCGCAGGCGTCCACGGTGATCCGCACATGGCCGGGGCCCGGCGGAGTCGCCTCCCGCTCGGCGATCGCGAACGAACCGCCGGCGGATTCCACTTGAGCGACTCGATAGGTGGTCATCTGGATCCCTGCCTTGGAGAGTCGGACCGATCTCGAGGCTCTCTGCCCGCAGGTGGTCGTGGTGGGCCCGCGAACCCGACGCGTGCTCAAACGCGGACCGGACCGGCGGGCATCGCCCGTGTGGTGTGCGCCGGTCAGCGGCGGGGCGGGGGCTCGCCCCCGCACCTCGACAGGCCGCTGACGGACGCGGCGGCGGGTGATTTCACGCTACAGCAGCCCAAAGGGGGCGGCGAGTCCGCCGGCACCCCCGCTACCGCTGCCGGGCCTCTTCCCGGCCCCGTCCGGGTGCCGCCAGCGAGCGCAGGGGGCCGCGGTGCAGCGGGGTCGTGTGCCAGCGCACGTCGAACGTCCCGTCCGGCCGCACGCAGCGCACGGTCAGGCGATGCGGGGTCTCCAGGAACACCACGTCGAAGCGGAGCGTGTCCGGATCCGACCAGCCTCCGCTCACCGCCATGGGGACCGGTCCGTCCTCGACCGTCCACTCCCCCGCGGCGAGCCGCAGTGGGTGCCGCTCGTCGCCCTCGGCGAGCGACAGGCTCCACCCGCCACCGTCCGCCGGGGCCACGACCTCGACGCCCGTCAGGGTCCGCTGCTCCGCGCAGACGCCGTCCCGGGGGACGAACACGGCGCCCGCCCAGGCGTCCCGCGCGGCCGGCGGTTCGGGGTTCGCCCCGACCGGCGGCAGGGCGAGGTCCGCCAGCCGGCGTCGCAGTCCCTCGTCCTCCGTACCCGCGAGAGGTGCGGGGCCGAACGCGGGGAGGAGGTGTCGCCACATCAGGTTCAGCAGGGCCTCCATGTCCTCGGTCGCGGCCGTCGTCGCGATCACCACGTCCTGTTCGGGAAGCACCACACAGAACTGCCCGAAGGCACCGTCGCCGCGGTAGCCGTGCCGGCCCATCCAGAACTGGAACCCGTATCCCCGCTGCCAGTCGGACCCCGTGCCCGCGGCCGTTCCGTCCGCGGTGGGGATCTGCTCGCGCGTGGCCTCCTTGATCCACCAGGAGGGCAACAGGCGCTCGCCGTCCCAGACACCGTCCTGGAGGTAGAACTGGCCGAGGCGGGCGATCGCGTCCGTGGCCGCGTGCAGACCGCTGAAGCCGAGGTCGCGACCGTGCGGACGCTGGAGCCAGGCGGTCTCGCCGATACCCAGCGGGTCGAGCAGTCGGGGCCGCAGGTACTCAGTCAGCGACTGGCCGGTCACCCGCTGGACGATCGAGGCGAGCGTGTACGTGGCGGGCTGGTTGTAGGCGAAGACGGTGCCCGGATCCCGATCCGGCGGCACGAGGAGGAATCCCCGCACGATCTCCTTCCGGTCGGCGCGGACGGCCGCCTCGAAGGTCTCAGCGAGGTGACCGCTGGCCATGGACGCCACGTGCCGGACGAGCATGGCGCGGCTGCGCGGGTCGGTGATCTCCGCCTCGAACTCGGGGAAGTACGAGATCACGGGGTCGTCGAGGCGCACCAGCCCTTCCGCCACGGCGAATCCGGCGGCCGTGGACGTGAAGCTCTTGCTGAGCGAGTACAGCAGGTGGAGGCGGTCGGGCGCGTACGGCGCCCACCAGCCGGAGGCCACGACGTGCCCGTGGCGCAGGAGCATCAGGCTGTGCGGTTCGATGTCCGGCGCGGCCTCGACCGCGTCGAGGAACGCGTGGACGCCCGCGGCGTCGACCCCCTGGGCGGCGGGTGTGCTGACGGGCAGGGGACGGGCACTCATACGCGGGCCTCCGGGGCGACGGCGGTGACAGCGGAACGCGGTGGGACGGTGGGACGGTGGGACGCGGTGGGTGACTGACGGTGACAGTGGCGTCGGAACGGGGGACGCCATTCGGTGCATGCACCATCCTTCCCCTGTCCGCCACCACCTGTCCATGAGATGTGCGCAGGACCCCTGAGGCCCAACTGACGTGGTGCACATGGTGCACAGGGTCGCTGAAACCGTGATGAATGGCCTCGACCATTCAGGCAAGGGAGCCGGGACTTCGTGGCGCGCGCCTGAGGTGTCGGGGAGGTCGCGGCGCGCCGGCGAAGGAAGTGTCAGGGGGTTGTGCAGACCCGCCAGAGGTTGTCGGGCCACCGACATAATGCACGGATGATCAAGCCCTCCCCCACCTCGGCGCCGGCGCGGCGCGTCCCGGTCGTCGTCATCGGCGCGGGGCCCGCCGGACTCACCGTCGCGAACATCCTGCACGCGGCGGGCGTCGGCTGCGTGGTCCTGGAGACCGACAGCCGGGAGTTCGTCGAACAGCGGCCCCGCGCGGGGTTCATCGAGGAGTGGGCGGTGCGGGCGCTGCGCGAGCGGGGGCTCGCGGACCGGCTCGTGGAGCGCGCGCAGCCGCACAGCGCGTGCGAGTTCCGCATCGACGGCGAACGTCACCGCTTCCGGTACGCCGAACTGACCGGGGAGCGCCACTTCGTCTATCCGCAGCCCCTGCTGGTCACCGATCTGGTGCGCGCGTACGCCGACGTGAAGGGCGGCGACATCCGGTTCGGGGTGAAGGACGTGACCCTGCACGGCCTCGACGGCGACCGGCCCTCGGTGCTGTACACGGATCCGGCCACCGGCGAACGGCGGCGCGTCGACTGCGAGTTCGTGGCCGGCTGCGACGGGGCCCGCGGGGTGACCCGCTCCTGCGTGGCGCCAGGGCGGGGCACCGTCGCCCGTCACGACTACGGCGTCGGATGGCTGGCGCTGCTGGCCGAGGCCCCGCCGTCCAGTGACTGTGTCGTCTTCGGCGTCCACCCCCGGGGATTCGCCGCCCATATGGCCCGCAGTCCGGAGGTCACGCGCTACTACCTGGAGGTGGCACCCGGCGAGGACCCGCAGCGCTGGTCGCACGACCGCGTGTGGTCGGAGCTGCACGCCCGGCTGGCGGTGGCCGGGGCGCCCCCGCTGACCGAGGGGCGGCTGATCGAGAAGCGCGTGCTCGACATGCACAGCTACGTCGTGGAACCGATGGCGTACGGACGGCTGTTCCTGGCGGGCGACTCCGCCCACCTCGTGGCGCCGATCGCCGCCAAGGGCATGAACCTCGCGCTGCACGACGCCCTGCTGCTGGCGGACGCGCTCGTCGCGTACTGCGGTACGGGGGACGGCGACGGGCTGCGGGACTACTCGGCGGCCTGTCTGCGGCGGGTCTGGGAGTACCAGGAATTCTCCCAGTGGCTGGCCGAGTTGCTGCACGGGCCGTCCTCCGGCGATCCCTTCCGGGCGGGGGCCGCGCGCGCCCGGCTGCGGCGCGTCCTGGAGTCGCCCGCGGCGGCGGCCACCTTCGCCGCGTCGTACATCGGCAAGGACGCCGTGAGCTGAACGGCCGCGGACGGCCGGACGGCAGCGGGGCGGCCCGGCGGCAGAGCGGGCCCGAACTGTTCGTACATGTGCGCTACATGAAAAGAATTCAGGAAAAACGGGACCCGGGAATCGTCCGCCTTTGAACACCCACCGTCACATGCGCCGTACAAACGGGAAAGGTGAACGCCCGTTGTGCAGCGAGGGATGACCATGGTCAAGGTGCAAGTCTCCACGGACGAGCCGGTGGCGGGAAGATACCGGCTCCTGGAGGTCGTCCACCGGGAGGAGGGGCGCGACGGCTGGAACGGCCAGGACGTGGAGTCCCGACGGCTCGTCACCCTGACCCGGTCCCGGCGCCCGGACCATCCGCGCGAGGGGGCGCAGCCGCACACCGCCCTGCGGATCACCCGTGAGTCGGAGGCGCTGGGTCTGATCTGCCCCGGGCGGGTGGCCGTGGTCGTCGACGTCGTCGAGGACGGCGCGTTCCTGTGGACGGTCACCGCCCGGCCGGCGGGTGTCCCCCTGAGCGCACTCCTCGGGCACGGCCCCGTCGACCATGTCAGGACGGCCCGCATCGGGCTGGATCTGCTCGACGTGCTGGGTGCCGCGCATCAGGAGGGCTTCACGCACGGCGACCTGAGTCCCGGGCAGGTGTGGGTGGAGGAGTCCGGCGGGATCACGGTGGGCGGATTCGGGCTGATGGGAGCGACCGGCTCACTCCGCGTCACAGCGCCCTCGTACGCCTCCCCCGAGCAGGCCCGTGGTGAGGGCGGCGGACCGGCCACCGACCTGTGGGCGCTGGGCGCGATCATGTACGAGCTGGTCGAGGGCCGGCCGGCGATCCGGGACCGGGGCAGCCTCGAGGCGACGTTCCGCGCCGTCCAACGGCTGCCCATCCGGGCCCCGTTGAACGCCGGGCCGCTCGGTCCGGCCATCCAGGGGCTCCTGCGCCGGGATCTCGTGGAGCGGGTGCCCGAGTCGGTCGTACGGGAGGCACTCACGCGCATCCTGAAGGCGGAGCTCGACGACGCGGAGCCGACCGGGACGCTGCCGCTGTTCGAGGAGTCCGGGTTCGAAGGCCCTCGCCCTGGGCGGACGCGCGGCGGACGGCGCGTCGGACGGCCGGTGCTGCTCGGGGGAGCGCTGGCCGTGACGGCCGTCTGCTTCGCCGGTCTCGCCATGGCGGGCGGACTGTCCGATCGCGGCACGTCCGCGTCGGGCGGCGCGCCGTCCCCCTCCGCCCCCGACCGGCCCAGCGCCTCACCCGCTCCCACCTCCGGCGGAACGGACCCCCGGGCGACCCCCTCGGCGCCGGCGTCCCGCTCGTCGTCCCCGTCCGCTTCCCCCTCCCCGTCCCGCACCGGCCGGCCGGACCCGCCGGCCGGGTTCTTCCGCTTCACCGCGCCCCAGGGCTTCGCCATCGACCTCCCCAAGGGCTGGACTCCCCTGCGGACCGAGCGGTCGGACGACCAGTCCTACCGTGTCCTGCTCGGCGCGAGCGGCGATCCGCGCACCCTGACCGTCACCTACAGCACCCGGCTGACCCCGGACCCCGTGGCGGTGGGGGGGGGGGGGGGGGCCGCGCGCCTGGTCGTCTCGCTAGGGTTTGAGGGGGGTGGGGGGATACGCGGCGTGGGGATTTTCCGCTATCAGGGGCGGCGCTTTGTGTGGGTG
>NZ_JBHWEL010000014.1:57873-108364 GCF_042734135.1 Streptomyces sp. NPDC059668
TATTTAACAACCCCCCCCCCGCGCCCCACCGCCCCCCCCCCGGGGGCCGCGGCCCCGGGGGGGGCGTGCGGCGGGGGCGGCCCCCCCCCGCCCCCGACGACTCCATCGGCTACCAGCGGGTGGGGAGCATCCGCCCGGTCGACTATCGCGGCTACCAGGGCGCGGACATGGAGTGGCTCTCCACGTCGGACGGGGTCCGTGAGCGCACGTTCGGGCGCGGCTTCCTCGTGGGCGACCGGCGCGGGTTCTCCCTGCGGTGGACGACCCCGGCGGACGACTGGGACTCGGCCGCCAACCGGCAGGCGCTGGACACGTTCCTGCGGACGTTCACCTACACGTCCGGGTGATCCGGAATCGGGACAGCCCCGCCGCCGGTTCCGAACCGGCTTCTGTCCCCGGCCCGGTCCCCGGTCCCGCGCCCCCGTGTCGGCGCGCGGGTCGAGGCCGACGCGGTCAGCGCCGGTCGGCCGGTCTTCGCTGGGAGAGCCAGAGGGCCACCGCCTCGGAGATGGGCTGGCCGGTCTCCAGCTCGATGAAGCCGAACTGGCCGCCCTGGTTGCCCTCCAGGAACCACCACACCCCTTCCTCGTCCTCCGCGAAGTCGAAGGCCGCGTAGGCGAGTTCGGTGTAGGCCGTGTACTCCTGGACCGAACGGGCGATGCGCCCCGGCACCGCGACGGGCTCCCACACGTGCCCGGTCTCGCCGAAGCGCCCGTCGACCTGCCCCGCCACCGCGGTCTTGCGCGCGCCGAAGAGACGGTCGCCGATGCAGGTGAGCCGGATGTCGGCGCG
Organism: Streptomyces sp. NPDC059668; assembly: GCF_042734135.1. NCBI lineage: Bacteria > Bacillati > Actinomycetota > Actinomycetes > Kitasatosporales > Streptomycetaceae > Streptomyces > Streptomyces sp. NPDC059668. The sequence goes on from NZ_JBHWEL010000014.1 coordinate 58,666, forward strand.
CTTGGGAATGTACTGCTGGAGCAGCGCGGGTCCGGCCGCGACACCGGAGAAGTCCGCGTCGGGGCCGATCAGGGTGGTGGGCAGCGCCACCGGAGGTTCGCCGGGCGGCGGTCCGGAGGCGGACTTGACCACCACCTGCCGGTACTCCTCGACGAACTGCTTGGCCACCCGCGGCGCGGTCGTGATGACGGTCGGCGGCACCGCGAACCCGCTGCTGTGCGCCACCCTCAGCTGCCAGGGCTTGTGCCGGGCCTGCTCGGCCCGGCGCGGGTGGTTCATCCAGCGGGTCGAGGCGGAGTAGAGCATCCCGAACAACGCCTGCCGGGTCTCCGCGGTCAGCCAGGGCGAGGGCTCCGGCGCGTGCGCCGCGGGCTCACCCGGGCGGCGCACCCACACGGACCGCAGGCCGCCCATGCTGAGCACATGGCCGTTGACCGAGAGGTAGCCGTCGAAGTCGCCGTGCGCGTAGTCCGCGGACAGGACCGCCCTGCCCGGCACGTCGGCGGGGTCCAGGCGCACCATGGGCACGCCCAGTTCGTGCAGCCTGGCCACGACCATGTCGGCGGTGACGTCCTGCTCCGCCGTGAGAATCAGTACCGTCATCGGGCTGAGTGGCCGTCAGTCGTCGAAGTGCGTCTGGGAACCGGCGGTCGACGTCGTCGTACCGGTCGCCATGAGAAGTGCGCGGTCGCTGACGGCGGGCCTGCCGTCCGGCAGCACGTTCAGTTGGAGGGACACGTCGAAGTGGTACGGGGGTACAGCGGCCGAATGCCCTGTGGGCAAGGCGTAGTTGAGGGTGAACGGTCGCACGGTGGATCCTCCCGCCGGTCTCACGATGTACTGCCCCCTCCCCTACGTGTGATGACTGTAAGGAATTCATCACTTTGCGCCACATCGGGGTGAACAGCGTCACATCGCGTCGTTTCAGGCTTACTTGATTCCGTTGTTGCTTGTGTGTCTGCTTGATCCGGCCCAACCTACGGCCAAAGCTTCATTCTCTGTGATCTTAACTCCGCACTTACCTTGGAGAGTTCCCGGTGACCGCAACCTTCGTCCCGACCGCAGAATCCGCCGTACGACCCGACGCGCACGTACCCGTGTCGCGTGACGCGCGGGACGGCCTGTCGCGTGACGCGGACGACGCCGTCTCGCGTGACGCGCGCGACTTCGGGGCCTACGCGCGGACCGGCGGCTGGGCGTTCGCCCTGAAGGTGGCGCGCAGTGTGCGTCCCGGCGGGCAGTCCGCCGACGAGACGCCCAAGGTGTCCGCGAAGGAGTTCGCCGAACGGGCCGCCTGCTCACCCGAACGGGTGATGCGTTTCTACAAGGCGTGGGACAGGGCGGCCGACGACGGTCTCGTCCCGCACTTCGAGGTTCTCGTCCCGGGCGAGGAGATCGAACTGCCGGACGCGGACGCGTGGTCGACGTACTACGTCTCCCGCTCCAGCGCGTCCTCCGAACGGGGGACCGCCATCGCCGAGGCGGCGCAGGCCGAGGGCATCCGCCCCACCAAGGCACTGGAGGTCGCCGAGAATCCCACCGCGCTGCGGGCCGCCATCCTCGCCGACCCCTCCACGGCGCAGGCGGCCCGCACCGCCCTCCTGGACCGGGTGAAGGAAGACCCGGCGCTACAGGCCGAGTTGGCGCGCGACATCGCGCGTACCGACGAACTGAAGAAGGCGGTGGCCACCGAGACGCGGGCGGCCGACCGGATCGGCTACGTCCGCCAGATCGCCGAGAAGGGACAGATCAGGACCCCGGCAGGACAGACCCTCGACGCCCCGGCGGAGCTCCGCTCGGAGGCCGAGCGCCATCTGTCGCTCCTCGACGAGCTGGACGAGGGCGAGGACACCGGCGAGTGGGCGTCCGAGGCCTACGACACGATGAAGGGCCTGGTCGTCGAGACCGTCGAGGCAGACCCCGAACTGCGGGTCCAGGAACGCCGCACGAAGTTCTACAACAGCCTGCAGCGGGCCACGAAGGTCTTCGAGGAGCTGACCTTCGACGACGCCGACGACATCTACGAGGACGACATGGTGCAGCGGCTGGAGGAGCTCCAGCAGGCGATCGGCTCCTGCATCACGGCACTGCGGAGCGCGGCACCGCGCGAGTGAGCCGAGCCGGTGCCGGTGCCGGTGCCGGTGCCGGTGCCGGTGCCGGTCACAGTGTCTCGGGCACGGGCACGGGCACGGGCACGGACTCGGGTCAGGACGCGGACCCGGGCCCGGGCCGGTCCTCGCCGAGGTAGTGGTTCATGCGGTCGACCAGGGGGCGTGGCGCGTCCGGCCGGAAGCAGAGGTCGAGGTTGTCCGCGGACTCGGCCGCCGCCGCCTCGCTGCGGACGAAGAGCGCCTCCTCGTACACCGTCAGCGCCTTCTCGACGTCGTCCCGGTGGGCGGCGACGGCGGTCGCGAGTTCGGCACCGTCGAGCATGGCGAGGTTCGCGCCCTCGCCCGCGAAGGGGGACATCAGGTGCGCGGCGTCACCGAGCAGGGTGACGCCCGGGACGCGGTCCCAGCGGTGGCCGACCGGCAGCGCGTGGACGGGCCTGGGCACGAGCTCGCCGTCCGCGTCGGCGACCAGCGCGCGCAGCCGCTCGTCCCAGTCGGGGAAGTGCTCCAGCAGGGCCGCCTTCGCGGTCTCGGCCTCGGTGAAGTCGACCGGGCCGGAGGCGGCCCAGTCGGCGGGCGTCCGCAGCGCGACGTAGACGTGCAGCGAGCCGTCCGGAGCGCGGTGCGCGAGGAAGCCCTTGCCGTCGCCGAGGGCGAACATCATGCCGTGTCCGACGAGCGCGGCGCCCGCCGGGTGCCGGCGGTCGGCGTCGAGGAGGTGGACCTCGACGAAGGAGAGACCGGCGTAGACCGGGGTGGCGTCCGAGACCAGCGGGCGGACCTTCGACCAGGCCCCGTCGGCGCCTATCAGCACATCGGCGGTGAACTTCTCCCCGTCCGCGAGCGTCACCTCGTGCCGACCGTCGTCGAGGGTCCGTACGCCGGTGACCTTGGCGCCCCAGCGGACGGTGCCCGGGGGCAGCGAGCCGAGCAGGAGGTCACGCAGCGCCCCTCGTTCGACCTCCGGCCGCCCGCCGCCCTCGCCGTCGGTCTCCATGTGGACGCCTGCCGCCTTGTCGAGGATGCGCATGGCCTCGCCGCCGGCGTGGATGAGCTCCCGGAACGCTTCGTAGAGACCCGCGGCGCGCAGCGCGGCCTGCCCGGACTCCTCGTGCATGTCCAGCATGCCGCCCTGTGCCCGGGCGGTGGGCGAGGCGTCGAGGTCGAAGACCGCGGCCTCGATGCCGCTCCGGTGCAGCACGCGGGCGAGTGTGAGGCCGCCGAGACCGGCGCCGACCACGGCGATGGGGTGATGGATCGACATGTCGCTACTCCTTCGGGAGGGACGGCCGGGGCGTGTCGGACGTCCCGTGCCTGGGGGTGTGCAGGATTCCGCTGATCAGCACCTGGAAGCCCCAGTGCATACGGGCCTCGCCGGGCCCCGAGAGCAGTTCCGGGCCCGCGGCGGTGACGTGCGGATGCCGTTCGCCCGAGGCGCCCTGAAGTGCCGCGGCGAGCGCTGCCCATTCCCCCTCGGCGTCGGTGGGGTCCTTCTCCCCGGGGGCGTGTTCGGCGGCGGTCGCGGTGGCGTACTGCAGCAGCAGGTCCACCGCCCAGGCCGCTCGCGCCCGGGGGATGCCGCCCTCGCCCATCAGGGAGAGCAACGCGTCCAGCAGGTCCAGATAGCGGTCGCCGAACGGGCGGGACACCAGGGCCGAGCGGGCCAGGCCCGGGTGCGCGAACAGCACGGCCGTGTAGGAGGTCAGCACCTGGACGAGCCGGTCGCGCCAGTCACCGTCCGCGCGGGCCGGGCCGAGGTCGACGGCGCCGAGGAGATCGTCGAGAACGGCCGCGTGCAGTTCCGCCGTGTCGCGGACGTAGACGTAGAGCGAGGCCGGGCCGGTGTCGAGCTCCTGCGCCAGGCGGCGCATGGTGACCCGCCGGAGGCCTTCGGCACGCATCAGCGCGACGGCCGTCTCGATGATGCCTTCCCTGGTCAGGGCGGGTTTCGCCGGTCGCTCACGACGGCTCGGGCGGGGAGTGGGGTGTGCTGTCACCTCCTCAAGGTAACGAACATGTTCGTTGCGAACAAGTACGTGACGAACATGTTCGTCACATTCCGCCGTCCCGCGTGAGTAGGCGTACTCATGTCCTCGCTCCCCCGCTCCCGCACGATGGGGCGACCCGGACCGCGGACAAGGACCAGGACCAGGAGCAAGGAGCCCACCCATGAACGGACTTCACCTCTCCTCGCTCACCCGCCGCCCGGCGTCCGGGGGTCTGCCGGAGCACGGCGTCGGGCCACGGGTCCTGCCGGCCGCGCTCGTCGCGCTCGTCGTCGCGGGCCTGGCCGTCTCCGCCTGGAACCCGCACGACCGGACGACCTGGCTGCTGGAGACCGTGTGGGTGCTGCTCGGGCTGCCTCTCGCCGTGTTCCTCCGGCACCGCTTCCCGCTCACGAACCTGCTGTGCTGCCTGCTGGCGGCGCACGCGCTGGTCCTCGCGGTCGGGGGCCACTACACGTACGCGGAGGTACCGGTGGGCGACTGGGTACGGGACGGGCTCGGGCTCTCCCGGAATCCGTACGACCGGTTCGGTCATCTCATGCAGGGATTCGTGCCCGCGATCCTGGTGCGGGAGGTGCTGAGCCGGACCTCGCCGCTGCGCGGCAGTCGCTGGCTCGCGCCGCTGACCGTGTGCGCGTGCCTGGCCTTCAGCGCGCTCTTCGAGATGTTCGAGTGGGCGGCCGCGGTGATCGGCGGACACTCGGCGGACGCCTTCCTGGCCACCCAGGGCGACGTGTGGGACACCCAGTGGGACATGTTCTGCGCGCTGATCGGAGCCACGCTGTCCGTCCTGCTGCTCGGCCGGGCGCACGACCGTCAGCTCGACGCGCTGGGAAACGGGAGGCCCGGGAGGGACGTCCGGTGAGGTGCCCGCAGGCGGTCCCGCCCTGTCCGGGTCCCGGACATGCCGGACGCCGGCCTCCGCCCCTCGTTCCACGGGGCGGTGGCCGGCGTCCGGGGCCGGGGCTCGCGCGGCCTACTACCAGCGGCCCTCGACCTGCTCCTTGATCCGGCGGTCGTAGAGCTCGTCGATCGCGTCCAGCGTCTGCCGCGACAGCGGCGGGAGCTTCGCGGCCTCCGCGTTGGCGTGGGCCTGTTCGGGTGAACGCGCGCCCGGGATCACCGTGGTGACGCCGGGCTGCTCGATGATCCAGCGCAGCGCCAGCTGGGCCGGGGTGCTGCCTTCCGGAGCGAGGGCGGAGAACTCGGCCGCGGCCTCGACGCCGGTCACGAAGTCGACACCGGAGAAGGTCTCGCCCTGGTCGAAGGCCTCACCGTGGCGGTTGTACGTACGGTGGTCGTCGGCCGCGAACACCGTGTCCTTCGTGTACTTGCCGGAGAGCAGGCCGGAGGCCAGCGGAACACGGACGATGATGCCGACGCCCGCTTCCCGGGCAGCGGGGAGAACCTGCCGCAGGGGCTTCATCCGGAACGCGTTGAGGATGATCTGAACGCTCGCCACGTTCGGCCGGGCGATCGCCGTGAGCGCCTCGTCGCAGGTCTCGACGCTCACGCCGTACGCGGCGATCCGCTCCTCCTCGACCAGGGTGTCCAGCGCGTCGAACACCTCGTCCGACGAGTAGACGGGGGTCGGCGGACAGTGCAGCTGCACCAGGTCGATGCGGTCGACGCCGAGATTGCGCCGGGAGCGGTCGTTCCAGGCGCGGAAGTTGTCGAGGACGTAGTTCTGCGGGATCTGCTCGACCCGGCGGCCCATCTTCGTCGCGACCATCACGTGCAGGTCGGGGCGGCCGCTCATGAAGGACGCGATCGTCTGCTCGCTGCGTCCGTCGCCGTACACGTCCGCGGTGTCGAAGAAGGTCACCCCGGACTCCGCCGCCGTCTCCAGCACCGCCTTGGCGTCCGCTTCGCTCACGTCGCCCCAGTCGGCGCCGAGCTGCCACGTACCGAGACCGATGACCGATGCCTTCTGACCTGACCTGCCGAATTCACGCTCGTCCATGTGATCAGTCTGTCATCCCCCGACGGCGGCGGCGGCACCCCGGCCCCGGGACGGCCGTCGGCGGTGCGCTCGGCTGTCGCCCGTGCGCTCGTCCGTCCCGAACGTGCCGTCCCGAAGGCGCCGTCCTGCGATGCCGCTCCGGGGTGCCGCTCCGCCGGTGGTCAGCTCGTGGTCAGCCGGGCCAGTTCGGTGCCGGCGAGCAGGAAGGCGCCCACGCCGAAGTCGGCGGTGCTGTCGTAGGTGACCGGCTGGCTGGATTCCGGACGGTCGCCGACGTTCTGGACGTACCCGAGGAAACCGTCGGGGTGCACGGCCGTGGCCACGAGGCCGTTCCAGGCGCGGGCCGCCACCGGGAGGAAGGTGTCCCGGTCTACCAGTCGGGCGCCGACCGCGTACGCGGTGCCGTACAGGAGGAAGGACGTGCCGCTGGTCTCCGGGCCGGGCAGATGGGTCGCGTCGGCGAGGTTGACGTTCCAGAAGCCGTCGCCGCGCTGCACCCTCGCGGCGGCCCGCACCAGGCGCGTCAAGGCGTCCCGGTACTCGGCGGTGTGGCGCTCCGTGGACGGCAGCGCCTTGAGTGTCTTCACATGACCGCCCGCCACCCATCCGTTGCCGCGCGACCAGACGACGGGCCGGCCCGAGGGCGAGAGGATTCCCCCCGGGAGGAAGCGCGCGTCGCGGTACCACAGGCCCGTCGCGGCGTCGTACAGGCCGGGGCCGCCCTCGGCGCGCTTGGTGTGGTCGTAGAGGGAGTACAGCTTCTGCCAGTACTGCGGGTCCCGGCGGAGGGCGCCGAGCCGGGCGAAGGGCGGCATCGCCATGTGGAGGGCGTCGTCCCACCACCAGTCGTCGTTCTTGTCCGGCTGGTCGGTGTGGACCATGCGGTGCAGGGAGGTCTCGATCGCGGTGAGTTTCCGCTCCTCGGGCTCGATCTCGTACAGGTCGAGGTAGGCCTGCCCGGCGCAGTGGTTGTCGGCGTGCCGGGTGGTCACACCGCCGTTGAGCCCGTAGGCATGCCGCTCGGCCCAGGAGCGGGCGTACGTGAGGTGGCGGGCGTCGCCGGTCAGGCGGTGGAGGGCGAGCAGTCCGCTGTAAAAAGTGGCGTTGGCCCAGCCGTTGTCGCCGAAGTCCGGGTGCGCGGCGATCCAGTGGTCGGCCACGCGTCGCAGGACGGCGACGACCTCGCTCCTCGAAGGCAGCGGCGTCGCGGCTCCCGGCCGCGGCGGACCTACGGGTTCGGCGGCCCGCGCGGGCGTCGTCAGTGCGGACCGGAGCGAAGCGGCGGCCGCGAGAGCGGTACCGCCGGCCAGCAGGCGTCGTCTACGCATATGAACAACTCCTACGGATGGGGATTCTCATCCTCAACTCCCGCCCCGCGCACTGTCCATGGCCCGTCATCAACTTGGCGTGAACCGGACCGAGTTCACGTCCGCGTACGCTCGTCACAAGGCGATACCGCCGCGGTGCGGTCCGCCGCCCCGTCGAACGGTGCCGGTCACCCCCGGTCCCGGCCGCGTCCTCGCCCCTCCCCGCGCGCGGTGAGCTACTGCGTGTGGTCATCCATGCCCTGGCGAGCACGGTCCGTGAGCTATGTTGAGTTCTCGTGGGACAAGAAGGAGGCACATCGGTGCCATCGCCGCAGCAGGCGCGCGCGCAGGCGTCCGCGATCACGTCGGGAAAGACCGCTCCGGAGACGGGCGCGGCGCCCACGTCCCAGCTCCGGGAACTGTTCGACGGGCCACGGCTCTCGCCGGGGCAGCGCCGTATCGCCCAGTACCTGATCGAGCACATCACCGAGGCCGCCTTCCTGTCGATCACCGATCTCGCGGAACGCGTCGGGGTGAGCCAGCCGTCCGTGACCCGCTTCGCCACGGCGGTCGGCTTCAGCGGTTACCCCGCGTTGCGGGAGAAGCTCCAGGCCATCGCGCTCGCCACACTGGGCAGCACACCGAGCGCGCCCGCCGAGGACCGCGGCAACGAGCTGCAAGCCGCCGTGGACGTGGAGATGGAGAACCTGGAGAACCTGCGGCGCGACTTCGCCGACCCGGACCAGGTGATCGAACTCGGTCGCGCGCTCTCCCGGTCGACACCGCTGACGGTTCTCGGGCTGCGCATCTCGGGATCACTGGCCGAGTACTTCGCCTACGCGGCGCGCCGCATCCACCCCGACGTACGGGTGGTGACCCGGGGCGGAAGCGTCGCGTACGACGCGCTGCTCCAGTCGCGCGAGGCGGGCGGCACCTGGCTGCTGGCCTTCGGCATGCCCCGGCACGCGCAGGAGACGCTCACCGCGGTACGGGTCGCGCGCAGCGCCGGACTGAAGGTCGCCCTGATCACGGACCTGGCGCTCGGACCGCTGGCCGACGAGGCCGACATCACCTTCGCCGTCGGCACCGGCTCCCGGCTCGTCTTCGACTCGTACGCCGCGCCCGCGGTGATGTCGGCGGCGCTGCTCCAGGCCATGACCGACGCCGATCCGGAGCGGACCCAGGCGCGCCTGGAGGAGTACGAGCAGATCGCCGAGCAGCACCAGTTCTTCCTGAAGGACTGAACTTCTCGCGACCTCACCCACGGCTTCTCGCCGCCTTTCGCCGTTCCCTCACGGCGACTCATCGCTGCTCACGGCTGCTCATCGCTGCTCACGGCTGCTCACGGCAGCTCACGGCAGCTCACGGCAGCTCACGGAGGACCCGAGGCCCGTCCACCCTCGTTCCCCACGGCCGCCTCCCCTCCCGTACCGCCCCCCACCGCGGCATCACCGGACGTATCGCTCCATATCGCGCATGAATTTTTTCATGTCCTTGCGTAACTGCCGGTATATATAAATACTGCTCGCGGATCGCGACCAGGAGGCCTCCAGGTCGCGTCCTACGACCACCCGGGGCCGTCCGCTCCTACCCGCAACGGGTTCCGGGTGATCGGACGGGCTCCGTACGAACGGGGAGCCCTCGGTGGCGGCCCCGGTCCTCCCCTGGCCGGGGCCGCCCCAGAACCGTTGACCACCCTTGCCGCCGACGTAACCCGGAAGCGATGAACATGGCCCTGACGTATTCACCGATCACCTCGGACTGGCCGTGCCAGGTCAAGACCCCCGGCAGCTTCGACTGGGAGCGATCGGCCACGAAATGGCTGCGCGAACTGGTGCCGGCCCGCTACGCGAGCTATCCGACCCTGAGGAAGCACCCCGTGCTGCTCGCCCGCCACGCGCAGATCCAGGTGCAGCACGAGATACGCGTCGCCCGTACGGCCCTTCAGACCGCCCGCTCCGAGCTGCCCGCCCTCGGCCTGCACGAGTCGGTGATCGAGCACACCATCAAGATGTACGCTGCCGAGGTTCTGCAGCTCAGCCATATCGCCCGCAGCGTCCGCGTGGTCACCCTCGCGCTCATGGACAGCGGCGCCACACGCAATTGAGGCACCCGGTCCGGGCGACGGCCCGGATGCGACGACCACCGGGAGACGTCGTGGACGCACAGAGGCCCAGGGCCGTGGACTCCGGCGCGGCGGAGCCGACCGCGGCGGTACGGGGTCTCGACGTGCGGTGGATCCACGGATCGCCGTCGGCCAGGCACAACACCGATCCGGAGCTCCAGGTGCACGCCTACGACGCGGACACGGTGATCCTGCGCCAGAACATGGCCGTCGACTACGAGGCGCCCTTCCTGTTCCTGCTCTTCGGAGAGGCGCGGGCGGTGCTCGTCGACACGGGTGCCACGGCCTCGCCCGCGCACTTCCCCCTGCGGCGGGTGGTGGACGACCTGATACGGGACCGGCAGGCCGCGCACCCCCGGGACGACTACGAGCTGCTGGTGCTGCACACCCACCCGCACGGCGATCACGTCGCGGGGGACGGCCAGTTCACCGACCGCCCCGGCACCCGCGTGGTGGACGCGGCCCTCGACGAGGCGTGGACGTTCTTCGGATTCGACCGGGACCCGGACGGCGTCGCCCGTGTCGACCTCGGCGGCCGGGTCCTGGAGTGCCTGGCCACCCCCGGGCATCACGCGGCCTCGGTGACGTACTTCGACCCCTGGACCGGTCTCCTCCTCACCGGTGACACCGTCTACCCCGGCCGGCTGTACATCGAGGACTGGCAGGCCTTCACCCGCACCCTCGACCGTCTCATCGAGTTCTGCGCCGACCGGCCGGTCACCCATGTGCTGGGCTGTCACATCGAGATGACCCGGCAACCGGGCCAGGACTATCCCGTGCGGACCACCTACCAGCCCGACGAGCCGCCCCTGCAGATGACGACGGCCCAGCTGCGCGACATCCGCGCGGCCGTCGACACCGTGGGCGACCGGCCGGGCCGGCACGTCTTCGACGACTTCGTCCTCTGCCGACGCGACCTGCCCGAGGGCGCCTCCGAAGGCGCGTAGCGGTCCTCGCCCGGCACCTGGCCGAACCGGGGGCGGTACGAACGCCGTGGACGGGAAGACGGCAGAGAGAAACAGAACCTCCCGCCGACACCTCTGGACGGACTCATGGATTCCACGGCATGGACAGTGGTCGTCGTCGTCGCGATCCTGGGTGCCGTCGCGCTCGCGGTCGCGATCGCGCTCCTGGCCCGGCTCGTACGGGCGCGACGCGATCTGCGGCGCGCCGGGCTCCCGACCGGCTCCCGCTGGGTCTTCTGGGGCGCCGTCGCCTATCTGCTGCTCCCCACCGACCTGCTGCCCGACCCGATCTACCTGGACGACATCGGCGTACTCCTGCTGGCCCTGCGCTCGTTGCGCCGCCCGGAGCTGCTCGACGCCGACGAACCCGGGAACCCTCCCGCGCGCACCGGACGTTGGCTGAAGGACTGAGCGGGCCCAGGGCGTGGACGCCCGCGTCGGAGGTCCGCAGGGATCACCACGTCGACGGGCGGCACGATGAGCGAGCTGGTTCCCGGGGGCAACGTGCCCCTGCCGGGCGGCACCCTGACGATCCGGGTGCCGGGCCCCTTCGACGTCTCGGCGCTCATCACCGACGACTCCGGCAAGGTGCGCGGCGACGCCGACTTCGTGTTCTACAACCAGCCCGCGGTGCCGGGTGCCCGGCTCACCGCTGAGAGCCTGACGGTCGACCCGCCGGGACTGCGCTCCGGGGCGAGCCGGGTGACCGTGCTCGTCACTCCGGCCGATCCCGGCACACCGCTGGGCCGGCTGCCCGCCCCCACCCTGGTCGTCACCGGCCCCGGCGGGCGCACCCTGGCGCGCTTCACTCCCCCGCGCCCGCAGCGGGAGACGGTGCTGTTGCTCGCGGAGATCTACCGGCGCGGCGCGGACTGGAAGCTGCGGGCGCTGGGCCAGGGGTACGCGGAGGGACTGGCCGGAATCGCCCGGGACTTCGGGGTCGACGTCACCGAGGACGACGCCCCGCCGGGCGCCACGCCCGATCCGGACGGTTTCCTGGAGCTGGTGAACTCCGTGCGCGCCGCGGCCGGTTCCCCACCCGTGTCGCTCGACGCGCGGCTCGCGGGCGCGGCGCGGGCGCACGCCTCCGACATGGCGGCGCGCGGGCTCCTCGGTTCCCAGAGCGCCGACGGGACCTCGGTCTACCAGCGGGTCATGGCCGCGGGATACGCGTACCTCACCGTAGGAGAGCACCTCGTCTCCGGCCCGCGCACCCCCGGCGAGTTCGTCGAGTACTGCCTCACCTCCGAGCGGTCCCGCGCCACGCTGTACGACCGCGCGTACACCCAGGCCGGTCTCGCGTACGTCGCCGACCCCCGTTCCGGCGACCTGTACTGGACGGCGCTGTGGGCGCGTCCGTTCAGCACCGACGGCCTGGCACGGACGGCGCGCGAGGTCGTCGCGCTGACCAATGCCGAGCGGGCCGGCGCGGGCCTGGCACCGCTCCTCGCCGACGCGCCGCTCACCGCGGCGGCCCAGGCGCACAGCGACGACATGGTGGCCCGCGCCTTCTACTCCCACACCTCACCCGACGGCAGCCGGCCCTGGGACAGATCCGCCGCGGCGGGCTCCGCGCGCCGGACCATCGGCGAGAACATCGCCTGTGGCCAGCGCTCCCCCGCCGAGGTCGTCCGCGGCTGGATGAACAGCCCGGGACACCGCGCCAACATCCTCAAGCCCGACTTCACCCACATAGGCATCGGGTTCGCGGGCGGCGGCGAGGCGGGCACGTACTGGACCCAGCTCTTCGGCGCCTGACCGGACCCTTTCTGACGTACCTTCCGATTCCCTTCCGTGCCGTGCAACCCGGAGGCCCTCCGGCGCGTAAAGAAGGTGTCGACGCCGCGTCCGCGGCACGGTTCGCGCCGGACGTCCGCACGGGCGGGCGAACCCGGTGCAGAGAGTCGGGAGAAGAATCAGATGGTCTCAGGATCGGTGGGCACGGGTACGGCGCTGGGCGCGGTACTGCTGTCCCTCGTCGCGGTCCCCGCGCAGGCGGCCTCCGCGGCGCCGGGCGGCCCGGGCACCGGACGTGTCACGAGCGTCGCGGCGGCGGGGTCGGGCGCGCCCGACGACGCCGGGCTGCAGAGCGTGCTGCACACCGCGCTGGCCCAGGGAGCGCCGGGTGCGATGGTGCGGGTCGACGACGCGGGCACCGTCCACGAGTTGTCCGAGGGGGTCGCCGACCGGGCCACCGGGCGGCCCATCACCACGGCCGACCGGTTCCGCGTCGGCAGCGTCACCAAGAGCTTCTCCGCCGTGGTCCTGCTCCAGCTGGTCGACGAGGGCAGGCTGAACCTGGACACCCCGGTGAACACGTATCTGCCCGGGCTGCTGCCCGACAACAGGATCACGGTGCGCCATGTGATGAGCCACCGCAGCGGGCTCTACGACTACACCAACGACATGTTCGCGCAGACGGTCCCGGGCTTCGAGTCCGTCCGCAACAAGGTCTTCAGCTACCAGGACCTGGTGCGCCTGTCCCTGAAGCACGCGCTCACCAACGCGCCTGGGGCCGCCTACTCGTACTCGAACACCAACTTCGTCGTCGCGGGCATGCTCATCGAGAAGCTCACCGGGCACGCGGTGGCCACGGAGTACCGCAACCGCATCTTCGGGCCGCTCGGCCTGACCGACACCTTCTACGTGCACCCCGACACCGCCATCCCCGGTACGCACGCCAACGGCTATCTCACCCCGGACGCGGCCGGTGCGGCCCTCGTCGACTCCACCGAGCAGACGGTGTCCTGGGCGCAGAGCGCGGGCGCGGTCATCTCCAGCACGCGGGACCTCAACACGTTCTTCTCCGCCCTGATGGCCGGAAGGCTCATGTCCGCCGCGCAACTCGCCCAGATGCAGCAGTGGACCACCGTCAGCAGCACCCAGGGCTACGGTCTCGGGCTGCGCCGCCGCGACCTGTCGTGCGGTGTCTCCGTGTACGGGCACACCGGCACCGTGCAGGGCTACTACACGTACGCCTTCACCTCGAAGGACGGCAAGCGCAGCGTCACCTCGCTCGCCAACACCTCGAACAACGCCGCCGTGCTGACCACCATGGCGGGCACCCTGGAATCCGCGTTCTGCGGCAAGTCGTCCAAGACGGCCAGGGCGACGAAGGCGACCCGGAGCGCCACGGCGCCGGCCGCTCCCGCCGAGCGGTACGAGGACATCGCGCCGGGCGTCGCCCGCGACTGACGTACCGGGGGGTGCGGCCGGACCCGGGCCGACCGCACCCGCCGCCCGGGCCGGCGCGGGTCGGCACAGGTCCGGTGGGCCCGGGTCGGCCCGTCTCCGGCTCCGCGCCCGATACTGGTCGCATGGGATTCGCCGTCTTCATGACCTTGCCGGGACTCGTCCTCGTCCTGACCCTCACGGCCTTCGCCGACCAGGCGCTGCTGCGCGCGGGACGGGCCGGCCTCCTGCCGTGGCGCAACGGCGCGCGGCAGGGCCAGATATCCGCCACCGGCTTCGAGCAACTGCACGCGAGCCTCTCGCCGGGCAAGCAGCACGAGCTCAGGGAACGGCGGTCGGCCCTGGTGATGCGGGACGACGAGGAGGACGGGGCGCCTCCGCACCGTACGACCGTCGATCTGACCGCCGGCACGGCGGTCGTACGCCCTCGGCGCCGCTCATGACCTTCGACGACCTTCTGGAGCGGGCCGCGGCCCTCGTCCGCCCGGACCGGCGCGCGATCCTCGGCGTCACCGGAAGTCCCGGGGCGGGCAAGACGACGCTGGCCGAGCGTCTGGTCCGCGAGCTGAACGGCGACGGCTCCCACTGGGTCGCGCAGGTGCCCATGGACGGGTTCCATCTCGCGGACGTCGAGCTGGAGCGCCTGGGCCGCCGGGACCGCAAGGGCGCTCCCGACACCTTCGACGCGGCGGGGTACGCGGCACTGCTGCGCCGGCTGCGCGACGGGGACGAAGGCGAGGACGGAGCCGAGGACGAGGGCAACGACGGCATCGTCTACGCGCCGGGCTTCGAAAGGACCCTGGAGCAGCCGATCGCGGGTGCCGTCCCAGTCTTCCGCACCGCCCGACTGATCATCACCGAGGGCAACTACCTCCTCCTGCGCGACGCGGTGTGGGAGCGCGTACGGGCGCAGCTGGACGAGGTCTGGTTCTGCGAGCTCGACGAGGGCGAACGCGTACGCCGTCTCGTCGCCCGTCACGAGGAGTTCGGCAAGGACCACGACGCGGCGGTCGCCTGGGTGCTCGGCACGGACCAGCGCAACGCCGATCTGGTCGCCGCGACGCGGGACCGTGCCGATCTCGTCGTGGGTGCCGGGGTCACCGCCTCCGGATCCGCGCCGCGGGCTCCCCTCGCGCATCGCCCGCCGGATCACCGATCAGCGCGGTGAACACCTCGGTACGGACCGTCAGACCCTCGGGCGTGTGCTCCACGACGGGGTCGAAGGGACCGGGGGAGCCGTAGCGCACGGCGAAGACGTGCAGGTCCGCCGGGGCGCCGGGGGCCGGACCGGCCTCGAACGCGCTGGAGGCGACCAGGTGGCGCCAGCCCTCGTCTGGATTGCCGTAGACCCGCGGATCGGCGGCGAGGGCGAAGGCCGCCTCCTCCTGGGTGGTCCGGGCGCGGACGTCGAAGCGGTCGGCGCCCCCGGTCCGCGGGTGCGTCAGCCGGAGGGGGCCGGCGGACACCACCTCCGCCGCCGCGATCCGGCGGACCCGGTCGCCGTCGTCGGCGGCGTACGGCATCCCGGCGAGCAGGTACGCGTTCCCGTCCAGGCGCTCGACGGCGACCGTCATCCACAGGCCGGTGCCGTCCGTGACGTACAGCGACCTGACATGGCGCAGGACGTGGTCGCGGGTGACGACGGGCTTGCTGACGAGCTTGGCCGTCAGTCCGTCGCTCTCCAGGTCGCGCACCCGCACCTCGCCCGTCGGGCGGCTCAGCAGGAAGCCGTCGGCGACCGGGCCGAAGCCGTGCTGCCGGTTCACGGCGGCGGGCAGCAGATAGGTGCCCGCCGCCTCGACCAGGGACGGCGTCATCCGGTCGTCGAACGCCACCGAGGCGGTGCCGGCGCGCAGTTGGTGGCGCACCGGTGCCGTCCTGGGTGTGCGGTGCCAGCGGGCCGTGTCCTGGATCTGCCAGACGAGCATGAAGGCGAAGTGGCCGTCGACGGCGCCGTCCGGTCCGGTCGCGTGCCGTCCCCAGCGGGTGTCGCCCCGGTAGCGGCCGAGGTCGGCGCCGATCCGGCCGCTGAAGCGGCGCAGGCCGAGAACGGCCTCGAAGCCGCAGTGCTGTTCGCTGTAGCGCGGACCGCCGATGTCGAAGCCGCCCACCGTCAGCCGTGCGTCCAGGTAGCGGGCGAGCGCGTCGCCGTCCTCGGCGAAGACCGGCTCTCCGCTGACCCGGTGGGCCTGGGCGAGGAAGGACAGGGAGATCGGTCCGTAGTTGTTGTCGTACGCTCCGCCGTGCTCGGGCGGCAGCAGGGCTCCCCGGTCGCGGACACGGCGGGCCCGGATCTCGTCGGTGTACAGACGCATCGCGTGCGAGCGGACCGACTCCCCTTCCCCCGCCGGGAGATGGCGGGCGAGCATCAGTCCGCCGACGACGCAGCCGATGGCCTGGTTGCCGGCCTCCTGCGGGTTGAAGAAGGTCGCCTCGGTCAGCCGGCGCCAGTATCCGTGTGCCACGTCCCGCAGTTCGCCGTGGCGGGCGTCGTCGACGAGTCCTTCGGCCAGTTCCAGTGTGTTGACCGCCTGGAGCAGCGCCCACACCGTGCTCGGCCAGTCGCCGATGGGGTGGGCGCCCGCCTCCAGTACGTAACGGGCGTACGGCAGACCGGAGTCGCGGACCTTCAGGTTGGGGTAGCCGGGATTGTCCCGCGTGAAGACGCGCTCGCGCAGATGGAAGGCGAGGCTGCGGCGGACGGCCTCCGGCAGGCGCGGGTCCCCGGTGCGCCGCCAGGCGAGCGCCAGCAGTGAGGTGACGCCGAGCGAGGTGTCACCGATGTCGTTCACGGCTGCGGGGTGTTCGAGGCTGCCGTCCGGGGTGAGGCGGGCCAGCGCCTCCTCGGTGACGGCGGCGAGGACGGTGTCGTACGCGGCGGGATCGTCGGGGAGGTCGTGCAACCGGCCGCGCTGGTAGGGGAGATGCATGTCATCGGCCCTTCGTTCCGGAGGTCGCCAGATCCTGCGTCAGTCTGTTCCCGAACCTGGGGAGGCGGATGAGCGCGGACGGCAGGACGGGTGTCGACGGGGCGAACATCGCGGCGGGGACGCGGGGCGGGCCGGTGCCACGGGGCCCGTGCCGCGGGGCCGGTCCCGCGGGAGGCGGCGTTCGTCCCGTCGCGGCACTCGGTGTCCGAATCCCGCCGGACGCCGTGCCGGGAACACGGCAACATGGCAGGTGAAGCGGTGCTCGCACCGCTTGGACCACACGTAGAAAGGACACCTCCGATGACGGTCTGGACGACCATCGACAGCCCCTTGGGCGAGCTGCTTCTCGTGGGCGAGGAGTCGGCCACCGCCAGGGGCGGCACGGCGCTCGTGTCGCTCTCCATGCCCGGCCAGAAGTCCGGCGCCGCCGTGCGGGAAGGCTGGACGCGGGACGACGGCGCGTTCACGGACATCGTCGCGCAGTTGAACGCCTACTTCGAAGGCAGGCTGACCGATTTCGCCGTCGAGTACGCCGGCGGGGCGGGCACGGACTTCCAGCGGCGGGTGTGGAAGGCCGTCGAGAGCGTCCCGTACGGCACGACGGTCAGCTACGGCGAGATCGCCTCGCGGATCGGGGCGTCCCGCGCGGCGGTGCGTGCCGTGGGCACCGCCATCGGCGCGAACCCCCTGCTCGTCGTGCGCCCCTGCCATCGCGTGATCGGCGCCGGCGGCGCACTCGCCGGGTACGCCGCGGGTCTGGAACGCAAGCAGCGGCTGCTGGACCTGGAGAACGCCCGGCGGGCCACGTGATCCACGTGCCCCGCACCCGTCCGCTCGGCACGGCGACCTGCGCGGAGGACCAGGGTCCGCGGCACCACGGGGCGACCCCGGAGGTCGCCCCGTCCGCGGCTGACGGCTGACGGCTGACGGCTGACGGCTGACGGCTGACGGCTGACGGCTGACGGCTGACGGCACCAGGGTGCCCGAAGCCTGCGGCGCCGGGCCCGCTTTGCCGGATCGGCAACAAGGCTGGGCCGCGCCCAGCCGACCGCCGCATGATCACCCGTAGTGCCGAGACGGGGAGGACGGGACCCTCGGGGACCCGGTCGTCGCCCCCGTAAGCGAAGTGTCCTGGGAGGATCCGTGCCGAAGTCGTCCGCAGAAGACCGAACCCACCGTCTGGTGTCCTCGCCGGCCGGCCGGATCCATCTGGTCGAGCAGGGAGACGGCCCGTTGGTCCTGCTGGTGCACGGGTTCCCGGAGTCCTGGTACTCCTGGCGTCACCAGCTGACCGCGCTCGCCGCGGCCGGCTACCGGGCGGTCGCCCTCGACGTCCGCGGCTACGGTCGCTCCTCCCGGCCCGACGGCGTGGCCGCGTACCGGGTCCTGGAGCTGGTGGAGGACTGCGCCGCCGTCGTGCACGCCCTCGGTGAGCGGTCCGCGACCGTCGTCGGTCACGACTGGGGTTCCACCATCGCCGCCACCTCCGCGCTGGTACGCCCCGACGTGTTCCACGCGGTCGGGCTGCTCAGCGTGCCCTACGCCCCGCGCGGCGGGCCGCGGCCCAGCGACGTCTTCGCTCGGATGGGCGGCCCCGAGGAGTTCTACGTCTCCTACTTCCAGCGGCCCGGCCGGGCCGAGGCCGAGATCGAGCCGGACGTCCGCGGCTGGCTGGCGGGCTTCTACGCGGCGCTGTCCGGCGACACCATGCCCGGTCCCGGTACCCCGGACCCGCACTTCGTGAGCCCCGGTGGAACCCTGCGCGACCGGTTTCCCGCCGGACGTCTCCCCCACTGGCTCGACGAGTCCACCCTCGACGTCTACGCGGAGGAGTTCGAGCGGACCGGGACGACCGGGGCGCTCAACCGCTACCGCAACATGGACCGCGACTGGGAGGACCTGGCCGACCACGACGGCGCGCCCGTCACCCAGCCCTCGCTGTTCATCGGCGGCGCCCTCGACGCGTCCACGACCTGGCTGGCCGGCGCGATCGCGGCGTTCCCCACCACCCTGCCGGGTCTGGTCTCGTCCCACCTCCTCGACGACTGCGGCCACTGGATCCAGCAGGAACGGCCCGAGGACGTCAACCGCATCCTGATCGACTGGCTCGCCGCCCTGCCCTCCTGACGCGGGGCTCGCAGGCCGACCGCCTCCACCTGCGACCCGCCCGCGATGCGCCGCGCGCCCCGGTCGGCCGGCGGGGGGATTCGCGCGGCGCCCCGACGGTCTACAGCCTCGTACGCGATTCCAGGGCGGTGCGGGTGTCGTCGCCGTAGACGCCGGTCTCGTCACCCCGGATGCCGTACCAGAGCTGGAAGCGGGCGACGGCCGCGGTCAGCGTGACGTCGTAGCTGCCGTCGGTGGAGCCGCCCGTGTACACGTCCGGGACGCGGAGCAGCCGCTTCTGGAGTGCGGCCACCTCGGGGCCGCTGTCCCCCTCGCGGAGGGTGCCCGCGCCGTCCGGGTCGGCGAATCCGGGCGGCGCCGGGGCGGCCACTGTCGCGGAGGGACTGGTTCCGGGCTGTCCGGCCCGGGCACGGCCGTCCTGGTCGCCGGGCAGCAGGAGCGCGAGGGAGAAGCCGGCCAGGGCCGCCGCCGTCACCCCCAGGGCGATGGCGGCCCGGCGGTGACCGGCACCGTCGGCATGCCTGCGTCCGGGTTCGTGTGCCTGTCCCCGCGTGGGCCGTCGTCCCGGCCCTGGTTGCCGTCCCCGCGCGGGCCGGGGTCCGTTCCCCCGCGCACCGGCGGGTACGCGCCCGGTCCGCCGCGCGGGTCCTGGCGCGACGCCCGCCGATCCGGACGCGACGCCCGTCGATCCGGACCCGACGCCCGCGGGTCCACCGTCATGGGCGTAGTCCTCGCCCCCCGGTACGGGCGGCAGTTCCTCCGTCTCCTCCCCGGCGGCCGGCGGAACGGACTTCGCCGGGGTGGCGGCCACGGCGACCACCTCGTAGTCGCCGTCAGGATCGGCCCCGTACTGCTGTTCCCGCACCTCCCTCAGGAGTTGCGCCAGTGCCTCGGTCCGGCGGCGCCGCTGCACATGGGTGGGCTCGATCGCCCGTCGCCTGGCAGGCTGCCCCGGTTCGGGCGGTGTCGACACACTGCTCTCCTTCCGCGCGCGAGCTCACACCATCCCCGTGTAGAGATACGCGACGGTCGGCCCGGGAGTTCAGCGAAGGGCGCCTGTGCCGGGCCGGCGACGGGCTCACCGGAGCCCGGCCCCGGGCCACTGCCGGGCGCCCGGCGCACCGCCCCCGGACCCGCGGCCGCCGGCCGCTCCCCGTGGCACGGTCGGACAACGTGAAGAATGGGCACATACGGGGTAGGACCACCTTCGGGGAGCGGAGAGGGCCACCGTGACCGTGAGCGAGGAACGACAAGTGCCGCCCCGTCGGCGCTTCGACGTGGCGGACGCCGCGCCACTTCTGCTCGACGCCCATTTGACGGTGACCGGCTGGACCGCGGACGCCGAGCGGTTGCTGGGACACCGCGCCGCCGAGGTGGTGGGCCGTCCCGTCGCGGATCTGCTGCTCCCGGACGACGCGGCGCGGATCTCGGAGCGCGCCGAGCGCTGCCGTGGCGCGCGCGGCTGGGCCGGACTGCTGTCCGCCCGGCACCGGGACGGGCACGCGGTCCGGATGATGGTGCGGGCCGTCCCGGTGCGGGACGACGGTACGCCGACGCGGTGGGTGGTATTGCTGGCCGACCTCGCCGACGGTCCCGGCTGGGACATGAGCCGCTCCGTGCTGGAGCGGATGAACGCGGGTTCCCCGGTGGGCATCGCGATCGTGGACACCGAGCTGCGGTTCGTCTGGTCGAACACCGCGCTGGAGCAGTTCGGGGGCGGCTCGCCGCAGCGCCGGCTGGGTCGCAGACTCGCCGACGTGCAGCCCGGGCTCGACGCCGAGGCCCTGGAGGCCAGGATGCGCCAGGTGCTGCGGAGCGGTGAACCGGTGGTCGGGTTCGAGCACGTGGGCCGCGTGCGGTCCGCGCCGCATCGCGAGACCGCGCACTCCCTGTCGTTCGTCCGGCTCGACGACGACCACGGCCATCCGATCGGTGTGTACTACACGGTCGTCGACGTGACCGAGCGCTACCGTGCCCGGCGGCGGCTGGCGCTGCTGGACCGGGCCGGGGAGCACATCGGCCGCGGTCTCGACGTCCTTCAGACCGCGCAGGAACTGGCCGACGTGGCCGTGCCGGGCCTGGCCGACTTCGCCACCGTGGACCTGCTGGACTCCGTCCTCAAGGGAGCCGAACCGGCCGCCGGTCCGCCGGGCGGCACGGACGCGGTACCGCTGCGGCGCGCCGGTCAGCAGTCGACCCGGGCCGGGGTGCCCGAGACCACCGTGCCCGTCGGAGCCGTGGCGACGTACCAGGCGGGCTCTCCCCCGATCCGGTGCCTGGCCGAGGGACGGTCGTGGCGCGAGCAGCGGCTGGTGCCGTCGGCCGAGGAGTGGGCGACGGCGGGCGAGGGGCGCCGGGCCGCCCGCTTCCTCGACCTCGGGCTGAGCAGTGTGATGATCGTGCCCATCCGCGCACGGGGCGTCACCCTCGGCATCACCACGTTCTTCCGGCGCCAGCGCCAGGACCCCTTCGACGAGGAGGATCTGAGCCTCGCGGAGGAGTTCGTCGGCCGGGCCGCGCTGTGCCTCGACAACGCCCGCCGCTACACCCGCGAACGCGACGCGGCACTCGTCCTGCAGCGCAATCTGCTTCCGCACCGCTTCCCCGAGCAGAACGCCGTGGAGGTGTCCGCCTGCTACCGGCCCGCGGACGAGCTGACGGGGCTCGCCGGCGACTGGTTCGACGTGATCCCGCTGTCCGGGGCGCGGGTGGCGCTGGTCGTGGGCGAGGTCACCGGTCACGGCATCGACGGTGCCGCCGCCATGGGGCGGCTGCGGGCCGCCGTGCAGACGCTCGCCGACCTGGACCTGCCGCCCGAGGAGGTGCTCGCGCATCTGGACGACCTGGTCAGCCGGGCGGCACGGGAGGAGGGCACGGGGGCCGACACCCTCACCAGCGGCATGCAGGCCGTCGGTGCCAGTTGCCTCTACGCCGTGTACGACCCGGTGAGCGGCCGGTGCACCATGGCGGGCGCGGGACATCCGGTTCCCGCGATCGTCGCCCCCGACGGCACGGTCTCGTTCGCCGACCTGCCCCGCGGTCCCGCGCTGGGCATGGGCGGACTGCCCTTCGAATCCGCCGAGTTCACCCTCGCGGAGGGCAGCCTGCTCGGCCTCCACACGGACGGGCTCATCGCCACGCCCCGCACCGGGCGGGATCCGGAAGCGGGCCGGGAGCGTCTGCGCCGCGCGCTGGAGGGATACCGGGGATCGCTGGACGGGCTGTGCCGGACCATCGTGGACGACCTCGTCCCGACCCGTCCGTACGACGACGTGGCCCTGCTGATGGCGCGCACCCGCCGGCTGGGGACCGGGCAGGTCGCGACCTGGGACCTGCCCGACGATCCGGCGATGGTCGCCCAGGCCCGCAAGGCCGCCACCGGGCAGCTCAGGGCCTGGGGCCTGGACGAGCTGGCCTTCACCACCGAGCTGGTGGTGAGCGAGCTGGTCACCAACGCCATCCGGCACGCCCCGGGCCCGGTCCGGCTGCGTCTGATCACCGAGCGCGCCCTGATCTGCGAGGTCTCCGACGGAGGTGCCACCGCTCCGCATCTGCGTCATCCGAAGACGACCGACGAGGGCGGCCGCGGGCTGTTCCTGATCTCCCAGTTCACCCAGCGCTGGGGCACCCGGTACACCCCCGAAGGCAAGATCATCTGGGCTGAGCAGTCCCTGACGGAGCCACCGGTGTGACGGGCGCGCGCCGCCGCGCCCGTCACACCGGCCGGCCGCTCGACCCCCTTGCGACCAAGGGAAGTTGACAGACTGTTGACCAATTCCTTGGCCAGTGGTGACCGGCGCCGCCACTAGGGTCTGCCGCATGTCCCCACACCCCCCACGGCCTGCCGCTCTGCCCGTACTCCCCTACCGGAAACCGACCCGCGACCGGGACTACTGGGTTCTCGACGACGTCCTCCCCGACGTGGAAGCCGTCCGGGCCCGTTGTCTCGCGAAGGACGACTGGGTCAAGGGTCACCCGTACACCTCGGAGAGCTGGCCGGGCCTGCGCACGATGCCGGGGCTCGAACCGGACGAACTCGCCCGCGTGGAGCGGCTGGTGAAGAAGGCCACCGGAGCTCGGGAGCTGTGGCAGCAGGCGACGGCCTCCGGGGCCACCCTCAACCACAACTGCATCCAGGTGGTCGGCAAGGACGAGGGCGAGCCGCGCCCGCACACCGACTCCCGGGCGCTGTGCCGGTACGCCGCGGTGCTGTATCTCAACCCGGCCGCGCCCAAGGACTGCGGGACGAGCTTCTACCGGCAGAACCTGCCCGGCGGCCGCCTCGGCGGCAACGTGGTGGCGGCGCCGCACAACAATCTCGTCGAGGCGCTGGGGACACGCTTCGTACCGCCGGACTCGTTCGTCGAGGACGTCCGGGTGCCGCATCGCTACAACCGGCTGCTGCTGTACAACGCCAACCTGATGCACAGCGCGACCGGCTACGCGGGCACCACCATCGAGGACAAGCGGATGACCGCGGTCTTCTTCTGGATGGCCTGACACTCCGCCGCCGGCGGCGTCACCGTTCCTTCGCCCGGAGCGGGGAGCCGCCCTTCCCGTCAGCCACGAATCCCCCTTGCTTCTGCCCCGATATGCCCCGATCCGCGCAGACCACAACTCAGTTACGGCATCCCCAAGTCCTGGTGGCCGGGCGATGATCTGGTCATGATGGAGGCATGACGTTGGCCTTGCGTGCCTTGACGCAACTGGCGGCCTGGCCGGACCTCTCGGAGGACCGGCCGAGCTGCGGCACGGGGCGGGCACTGCGCTCGGCCCGGGCCGAGATCGTGCACTTCCACTCCGATCACGAGGTCGACCTGCACCTGACGGCCCGTGCCATCCGCCGCTACGAGGATCACCTCAAGGGCGCCACCGCGGTCCGGATGGTCCCCGGTTCACGCTGGGTGACCCTACGGCTCGAAGTCGACGCCGACATCCATCTGCTCCTGACCCTGGTGAGCGTCGCCCTCCAGTCCCACCAGGCGTGGCCCGTCGCCGGCGACCAGCCACCGGCCGACTGCAACGAACACCGCGGCGCGTCACTGCCACGCACGATACTCAGCGGCAGCTGACGAGACGGACCCCGCCCGGCGGCCCGGTGGAGGGCGCACCCGCCACGGAAGCCTCCCGGACACCGCCGGGCAGGCCCGGTCGGGGCGCGGCGAAGAGGATCGTGCAAGCACCCGCGCGGATCGGCCTACCCCGGCCCCTGCCGTTCGCGTTTCGATGGTGGTGAGCAGATACGGATCCCCTTCGCGACACCCACAGGAGCACAGCCATGCCGCTCGACCACTACGTCACCCTCGGCCGGTCGGGGCTGCGGGTCAGCCCGTTCGCCCTCGGCGCGATGACCTTCGGAGAGGACCCCGGGGGCGCCGGATGCAGCGTCGAGGAGTCCGAGAAGATCCTGGCGACCTACCTCGACCAGGGCGGGAACTTCGTCGACACCGCGAACTTCTACACCAACGGCCATTCCGAAAAGATCCTCGGCGACTTCTTCGCCGCGCGTCCCGGACTGCGCGAGCGCGTCGTGCTGGCGTCGAAGTTCTTCACCAACCTCTTCCCCGGCGATCCCAACGGGGGCGGAGCGGGCCGCAGGTCGGTGATCGCCCAGCTCGACGAGAGCCTCCGCCGTCTGCGCACCGACCATCTCGACCTGTACTGGCTGCACAACTGGGACCGGCACACCCCGATCGAGGAGACGCTGCGCGTCCTCGACGACCTGGTGACCGCCGGCAAGATCCGCTACATCGGCTTCTCCAACACCCCTGCCTGGGTGACCGCCCAGGCCCAGACGACGGCGTTGCTGAAGGGCTGGAGTCCGCTGATCGCGTTGCAGGTCGAGTACTCGCTGCTGGCCCGCACCGTCGAGGGTGAACTCGCCCCGCTCGCACGGGACCAGGGCATGGCGCTGGTGCCGTGGAGCCCGCTCAGGAACGGCTTCCTCTCCGGCAAGTACCGGCGGGACACCCAGGTCACCGACTCCGCGCGTACGGCCTTCGTCGGCGGCCCCGGCGAGGACGAGTACCTCGTCATCGACGGGGTGGCCGCGGTCGCCGACGAACTCGGCACCACCTCGGCGGCGGTGTCGCTGGCCTGGCTGCGGGCCCGCGAGGGGACCGTCGTCCCCATTCTGGGCGCCCGGCGCGTCGACCATCTGGAGAACAACCTCGCCGGCCTGGAGGTGACGCTCACCGCCGGACAACTACGACGGCTGGACGAGGTGTCGGCTCCGGAGCTGGACTACCCGGCGCCGATGCACGGCGCCCTGCGGACGATGCTGCAGTTCGCGGGCACCACCGTCGACGGTCACCCGTCCACCGTGTATCCGCCGCTCGTCCAGAGCGACGTCCGCTACTGAGCCTCCGCGCTCCCGCGTCGGGCCATGGGGCGGTCACGTCGGCAGGCCGGGGAGGCCACCGGCGCACGACTTCCCGCGGGAGCGCACCCGCACAGCGGACAGCGGACGGTTCACGCACCCGTGCGTCACCGACGCGCAGGTCACCGGGCCCCGGGGGGGGCCCCCCCCCGGGCCCCCGGGGGGGGGGGGGCGGGCCCCCGGCGCGCGCGGGGGGGGGGGCCCCCCGCCCGGCCCCGCGCCCCGCCCCCCCCCCCCCGCCCCGGGGACGGTTCCCGCCCCCGTGCGTCCCCGCCGCCCCGCACACCGGCCGGGGCGACCACGGCGGCACGGGCCATCGGCCGGGTCACCGGCACGCGTATCCGACGTGGGGCCGGCCCACCGGCCGAGCCGAGCGCGACGCCACCACGGTCCGCTCGGTCCACTCCTGGCTCTTGAGTGCGCCACTAGCACGCGACTGTACAAAAAGCGGTGTAACTCCCCACCGGAGAAGCGCAGGAGAGCAGGGTGACGGACGGTCTCGGCCGCTGCGCGTCGACGCGCACGACCGGGCCGGCCAAGCCCCTCCACCGTGCGCCGTACCGACCCGGTCTCCTCCCCCTCGTGCGGGACCGGACACCGCAGGACTCCCCGAGAACGGCCCGACAACGGAGATCCCATGGCCACTGATCAAGTTCTGACCGGCTCCGCGCCGGCCGCTGAGGGCGGCGCAGCCGCGGAACCGGAACGCCCCCGCCCCGCCCGGCTGCCGTCCCTCACCGGCCTGCGGTTCCCCGCCGCGCTCGCCGTCTTCGCCCACCACGCCTTCCTCCCCATCCCCCCGCTGCGACTGCTCGCCGACGACCGCACCGAGTACCGTCTCGCCGACTGGTTCGGGCAGGCCGGCGGCCTCGGCGTGGCGTTCTTCTTCGTACTCAGCGGGTTCGTCCTGACCTGGTCGGCGCGGGACAGCGACACCACGACGGCGTTCTGGCGGCGCCGGTTCGTCAAGATCTACCCGGTCTACGTGGTCGCCTGGGCCCTCGCCATGCTGCTCTTCGCCGGTTCCTACACCTCCACCCGCGTCGCCGTCGGCAACCTCTTCATGGTCCAGGTGTGGGTGCCCAGCTACTTCACCAACTTCAGTGTGGACTCACCGAGTTGGTCGCTGGCGGTGGAGGCGGTCTTCTACCTGTGCTTCCCGCTGCTGCTGCACTTCTTCCGGCGCATCGACCCCCGTCACCTGAAGTACTGGATCGCCGGGGCGATCGCCGCGGTGGTGGCCACCCCCGCCCTGGCGTACGCCCTGTTCCCCAAGACCCCTCGGGTGCCCAGCGGCCAGGTCCTCTCGGTCTCGCAGTACTGGTTCGCCTACGTGCTGCCCCCGGTCCGGATGGTCGACTTCGCCCTCGGCATCCTGGTGGCGCTCGCGGTGCGGCACGGCCGCTGGCGCAACATCGGCATGATCTGGTCGAGCCTGCTGCTGGCCGGCGGCTATGTGCTGACCTTCCACGTGCCCTACCTCTACGGCCAGCGCGCCGCGATGATCCTGCCGATCGTGCTGCTGATCGCGGCCACGGCGACCGCGGACATCGAGGGCCGCTTCACCCTGTTCCGCAATCGCACGATGGTCTGGCTGGGCGAGATCTCCTTCGCCTTCTACCTGTTGCACTACACGGCGCTGTCCACGCTGCGCAAGGAGCTGGGCATGCAGCACATGTACTCCGACACGGCCGGCTTCGCGATGCTGCTGGGCACCGCCGCCGTCACGGTCCTGCTGTCGTGGGTCCTCTACTCCACGGTCGAGGCCCCGCTCATGCGCCGGTTCAGCCGGTCGCGCGGATCGCGCGGACCGAAGACCGGCTGAGCTACGCCGCGTCCGAGGAGCGCGTCCGCGCACGAGCTCCTCGTCGCCGGCGGCGAAGGCCGGTTCGGCCCCGCGTCCGTCGCACGGCCGAGCCCGCGCGGGGGGGGGGCGCGGCCGGCCCGGCGCCGGACGGCCGGCGCCGAGGACGCGAGGAACGTCAGCCGCGGAAGTCCGCCGGGCGCTCCGCGGACGCCTCGGCCAGTGCCTTGGTCACCGCGTCGAGGCCCTTCTGGAGGCCGTACACCGGGGTGCCGGGCTGCTGGCGCCAGGATTCGTCGATGCCGCCCGCGTCGACCGTGTCGAAGCCGAGTTCGTCGATGAGGTCACGTACGACCCGCTTGGCGGTCTCGTCGTCGCCGGCCACCGGCAGGGCCATGCGGTCGGGGTCGCCCGCCGGGCGGTGCCGGTCCAGGATGTCCTGCGCGAACGTGCCGTTGAACGCCTTCACGACGGGGTGGCCGATCTGCTGGGACGTCCAGCGGCTCTCCGTCAGGCCGCCGTCCTCGATCCCGGCGATCCTGCCGTCCCGCTGCTGCGGGTAGTAGTTGCCGGTGTCGATGACGGCGACCCCGTCCGCCGCCCCGTCCAGCACACCGGACGGCAGGTCGGGGACGGACTTCAGCGGGACCGTGACCACGACCACCTCGGCACCGCGCGCCGCCTCCCCGACCGTGACGGGCGTCGCCCCGGTCTCCTCGGCGAGCGCGGTCAGGGTCTCGGGACCGCGGGAGTTCGCGACGGAGACGTCGTGCCCGAGGGCCGTCAGCCGCCGGGTGAGGTTGCCGCCGATGTTGCCTGCGCCGATGATGCCGATCTTCATGAGTGCCAGGCCCTTCAGAGGTTGATGCTCCTGATGGCGAGCATCAACCCGGGAGCGGGGAAGGGTATTCCGGAGACGTACGGCACTCGGGTGAGCGTCCCCGTGGTTTCACCCTCCTGGCTTCGTCGGCACGGTGACCGGTGGCCTGAATCCATCGTCCCGGGGCATGACACAGGGGCGCCCGCCGGATCACCGGTGGACGCCCCCGCGCGTACGTCACTTGTTCAGGTGGGTCCAGAACTCGTCGAACGAGAGGACCTTGTCGCCGTTGAGGTCGCGGGTGGCGATGACGGCCTCCGCCACCGACTCGGTGACGTTCCAGTCGCCGCCCTGGGCGAGGGCGCTCTTGAACTCGGCCGCGGTGATGAAACCGTCACCATCCGTATCGATCCGCTCGAACTGCTTGCGTGCTTCCTCGATGTCCGCCACCGATCCGCCCCTTCGTAGTGCATTACTGCCGTGTGTACGGAGGTCAGATTAACGGGCGGGCAGGCCGCGCGGTGCGGCGACCACCCACGCGAACTCCTCGCCGGGCGCGGGCAGGGTTCCCGGGCCCCGCGCCGGCAGGAGCAACTCCCGGTGGCGGGCGCCCCGGTCGTTCGCGGCGGAGGCGGGCTACCGCCCGGCGGGCGACGATGCGCTGCTCACGAGGGGCCTGAGGGCTGTCCCGTGATCCCCGGCGGATCAGCGCGCGGCGTCGGATGCGGCGCATCGCAAGGCGGAGGGTCGTCCTCGTACTGGGTGTACTCGGGCGATCCGACAACGCGGCGAGGTGCCGTAGCTGTCGTCGTGCGCCCGCCGGGGATCACGGGACAGCCCTCGGGTGGGTTCGGGTCAGCGGAAGATGCCGGTGTGGCCGAGCGAGTAGCGGCCCGGCTGCGGGTAGACGGCCAGGCCGTGCGGGCCGCTGCCGACCGGGATGCGGGCCAGCTGCTTCCCGGAGCCCGTGTCGATGGCGTACACCTCGGAGTTGTAGCGCCCCGACAGCCACAGCACCTTGCCGTCGGCCGAGACACCGCCCATGTCGGGGCTGCCGCCGCCCGGCAGCCGCCACTTCTTGGTCAGCTTGTTCCGGGCGAAGTCGAAGACGGAGATCGTCCCCTCGCCCCGGTTGGAGATGTACATCTCCCGGGAGTCGCGGCTGACGTACAGACCGTGGCAGCCCTTGCCGGTGTGCAGCAGCGTCGGCTTGCCGAAGCCGGCCGCGTCCAGGACCCACACCCCGTCGGCCACCATGTCCGCGACGTAGTACTTCTTTCCGTCCGGGGAGATCTTCACGTCCTGCGGCATGGCGCCGCGGAAGGGGAGCTTCTGCTGTGCGACGACCTTCATCTTCTCGGTGTCGACCTTGAGCAGCTCACCGCTGAACTCGCACGACACGACGAAGGAGCGGCCGTCGGGCGAGAAGTCGGCGTGGTTGACGCCGTAGCAGCTGACCGGTTCGGTCTTCCTGCGTTCCATGGTGTGCGCGTCGCGGAAGACCAGCTCGCGGTCGAGGGAGGCCATGACGATCGCGTACTTGCCGTTCGGCGTGAAGTACAGGTTGTAGGGGTCGTGCACGGCGACGGACTTGCCGGCCTTGCCGGTCCTCGGGTCGATGGGGGTGAGGGAGTTGCCCCGGTCGTTGTTGACCCAGAGGGTCTTCATGTCCCAGGAGGGCACGACGTGCTGGGGCTGGACCCCGACCCGGATCGTCTTGATGACCTTGTACGTCGCCGGGTCGATGACGGAGACCGTGTTGGAGTTGGTGTTGGGCACGTAGACGCGGGACGGGAAGTCCTTGACCACCGGGGACAGCTGGTTCGCGCGGTCCGCGGCGTAGACGTCCTTCGGGTCCAGCACGGGAGGCATGCCGGGCAGGCCGTCCGGCATCCTCGGCTGGGCCGGACGGACGGCGGCCTGGGTACCGGCGGCGTGGTTCGCGTGGTCCTTCGGCTCGCCGCTGCAGCCCGCGAGGGCGGCGAGCACGGCGCCCGCGATCAGGGCGCGCCGGAGGTGGTTGCGGTTGCGGTGCATCAGCTCAGCAGCTCCGTGGTGGTGACCGCGCGCAGACCGCGACGGCCGAGTTCTTCCAGGACGGCGGGAAGCGCGGCGACCGTGTCCGCGTACCCGAAGTGCAGGCTCACCACGGATCCGTTGCGGATCCCGCCGAGAACCTGGCGGGTGACGGCGGGGGCGCCCGGCGAGGTGTAGTCGAGCGAGTCGAGGTCGTAGGAGAGGACGTGCGGGTAGCCCGCGCCGCGGGCGAGCCGTTCGACGGCCGGGGAGGCGCGGGGGGTGCGGGAGGGCCGGAACCAGGTGCCGATGGATCCGGTGAGCCGGCGCAGCCGCTCCGCGCAGCCCCGGATCTCCGCGTCGGCGTCCGCCTCGGACATCGCGTTGATGTCGAGGTGGCGCAGGGTGTGGTTGCCGAGGTCGTGGCCGCCGTCGAGGATGCGCCTCGCCAGGTCCGGGTGTTCGTCCAGCCAGGTCCCCACCGCGAGCACCGTGACCCGGGCGCCGCTCTTCTCGGCCTCGCCGAGCAGGGTCCTCGCGACGGCCGGGTCGCCCTGACCGTGGAAGGTGAGGGCGACCCTGGGCCGGTCGCGGGGGCCGTGGGTGATCTCGGCCGGCTGTCGCGGGAACCGCCGGGGCGCGGGTGCGGCGGGGAGCGCGGCCGGGGACGTGGCCGGCGGTGTGCGGGACGCGGCGGCCGGGTGGGCGGCGGCGCCGGGCGTGGCGCAGCCGGCGCTGAGCGTCCCGGCGGCGAGGGTCCCGGCCGCGAGTGCGACACCCGAACGCAGCGCCGCACGCCGGTCCGGCGCGGCACGCGTGTCGCTCTCTTCGGTGGGGTGCTGAG
The DNA here is from genome assembly GCF_042734135.1 of Streptomyces sp. NPDC059668. Classification (NCBI taxonomy): domain Bacteria; kingdom Bacillati; phylum Actinomycetota; class Actinomycetes; order Kitasatosporales; family Streptomycetaceae; genus Streptomyces; species Streptomyces sp. NPDC059668. The sequence goes on from NZ_JBHWEL010000014.1 coordinate 89,255, forward strand.
GGGGACGGGCGGGCGTGGTCACCCGCACCATTTAAGGGCGTAAGGGTAAGAAAACGGGCGATTGGACCGGTGGGCGGGGTGCGGGTCGCGGCACCGGCACCGGGCTCGCGTCCGTGCCCGCGGCGCCCGGAACTCCGCGACGGTCAGCGGTCGGCGACGCGCATCTCGAACCAGGTCGTCTTGCCGCGGGGCAGGAGGTCGACGCCCCAGCGGTCGGAGAGCTTGTCGACGAGGAAGAGGCCACGGCCGCTCAGGTCCATCTCCTGGACCGGCATGAGACAGGGCAGTCCCCGGGAGGGGTCGCGCACCTCGACCCGGATCCAGCCCCGGCGCCGCCGCAACCGCAGCCCGAAGACGCGGGCGCCGGTGTGCCGTACGGCATTGCCGACGAGTTCGGAGACGAGTAAGACGGCGTCCTCGGTCATCTTCGGGGAGAGCCCCCACTGGCGGAGGACGACGACCTGGGTGAGCCGGCGCGCGGTGGCCGCGGATTCGGGGCGGGACGGCAGCGGCACCTCCGCCTCCGTCGGGTTGCCGAACAACTCGAGCGCCTTCAGCGCCCGTTCGTCCTCGACCGCAGGCGACCAGCGCGCCGCGGTCGCACTCACGTGCCGCCGCGGCTGTTCCATACCCTCCAGCCCCGCCATGCCCCCATCATGGCCGCCCAGGCCACGTCCGGGGGCCGTTCCGGAGGAATACGCCCCCCGGAAGCCCTCGTTCCACACCAGCCGATCGGCATATGCCAGGGGCAGTTCGGAGCACATCACAGCCCGTCCCACCTGCTACGACCGCGCCGCGGGGGGCAATCGCCGGGGGTCCCCCGCAAGGCAGCCTTAAGGCTGCCTTAAGGACCGCATAATCCAGCCCTTCGGGGGACACCGGGTAAGACACCGAGTCAACTGCAAGTGGATCAGCCGAACTTGACGGGTGATTTTCCGCGCGGCCGGACGCGTTCGGTCAGAGGAACTTCGCCTTGCCCGGACCCTCCTCGACGAAGCTGCGCATCCCGCGCTCACGGTCCTCCGTCGCGAACAGGCCCGCGAACCAGTTCCGTTCCACCGCGAGTCCGGTCTCCAGGTCCGTCTCCAGGCCCGTGTCGATCGACTCCTTGGCCGCGCGGAGCGCGATGGCGGGTCCCTGCGCCAGCTTCGCGGCCCAGGTGTGCGCCTCGGTGTACACGTCGGCGGCGGGGACGATCCGGTCAACCAGCCCGAGCGAGAGCGCCTCTTCGGCCTTCACCATCCGGCCCGTGAAGATGAGGTCCTTCGCCTTGGAGGGGCCGATCAGACGGGAGAGGCGCTGTGTGCCGCCGGCGCCGGGGATCAGGCCGAGCAGGATCTCCGGCTGCCCGAGCTTGGCGTCGTCCGCGGCGATGCGGAAGTCCGCGCAGAGCGCCAACTCGCAGCCGCCGCCGAGCGCGTACCCGGTGACGGCCGCGACGACGGGCTTGGGGATGCGGGCCACGGCGCTGAAGGAGTCTTGCAGGGCCCGGGACCTGACGATCATCGCCGCGTGGTCCATGGCCTGCATCTCCTTGATGTCCGCGCCCGCCGCGAACACCTTCTCCCCGCCGTGGATGACCACCGCGCGTACGTCCGTACGCCGTGTGACCTCCTCGGCGAGCTCCTTGAGCCGGTCCTGCGTGGCGACGTCCAGCGCGTTCATGGGAGGGCGGTCCAGGCGGATGGTGCCGACGCCTTCGGCCACTTCGAGATGCACAGTCATGCAGGCAGGTTAACGCGCGCTAACGACAACGGGCCCGGTGTGCTGGGTCACAGCGCACCGGGCCCGTGCCGAGGACGGGAGGGACGGTCAGGCGGTCCACTTCTCCCAGGACATGTTCCAGCCGTTGAGGCCGTTGTCCGGGGCGACCGTACGGTCGTTGGAGCGCTTGACGACCACCACGTCACCGGTGATCGAGTGGTCGAAGAACCAGGCGGCGGGCGCGCTGCGGTCGCCGCCGCCGCGGACGTCGCGCAGGCCCACGCAGCCGTGGCTGGCGTTGTAGTTGCCGAAGGCGTCGCCGCCCCAGTAGTTGCCGTGGATGAAGGTGCCGGAGTCGGTCAGGCGCTGGGCGTCCGGCACGTCCTTGATGTCGTACTCGCCGCCGTAGCCGACCGTCTCGCCGTTCATCCGGGTCACCCGGAGCTGCTCGCTGATCACCATCTGGCCGTTCCAGGTGTCGTAGCCCGGCTTGCCCGTGGTGATCGGGATGGTCTTGATGACCTTGCCGTCGCGCTTGACGACCATCTTGTGGGTCTTCGCGTCGACGGTGGAGACCTGGCTGCGGCCGATGGTGAACGCCACCGTCTTGGCCTGCTTGCCGTAGACCCCGGGCCGGCCCTCGACACCGTCCAGGTTGAGCGTGACGGTGACCTTCGTGCCGGCCTTCCAGTACTGCTCGGGACGGAAGTCGAGGCGGTCGTTGCCGAACCAGTGGCCCTGCACGTCCACGGCCGGCACGGTCTTGACCGTGATCGCCTTCTCGACGTCCGCGGGGTGCGTGATGCCCCGTGTGAAGCGGACCGAGAAGGGCATTCCGACGCCGACGGTGGAACCGTCCTCGGGCGTGAAGAGACCCACGAAGGTGTTCTTCGGGGTCAGCGTGGTGAACGCGGACTCCTCGGCCGCCTCACGGCCGTCGGCGTCCTTGGCCACCGCGTGGACCTTGTACTTGGTGGCTGCGGCGAGGTGCGTGGCGGGCGTCCAGGTGGTGCCCGCGCCGGATATCGCCCCGTCCACCGCCTTGCCCTTGGTGTCCTCGACCTTCACCTCGGTCAGCTTGCCCTTGGCCGCGGTCACCTTGAGGGCACCGCTGGTGGCCACCCCGTCGCTGCCGTCCTTCGGCGCGATGGTCACCACGGCCTGCGAGGCCTTGGTGTCCGCCTTCCCGGCGCTGCCGGTGCTCTTGCCCTTGCCCTCGCCCGAGGAGTCCGAACTCCCTCCCCCGCCGCAGGCGGTCACGGCCAGCAGCAGCACACCCAGCAGCAGCGCCAGGACTCCCTTGCTCCCCCGGGTCCGCGCACCAACCGATGCCCCCGATATCGGTCGCCCGTTCACGTTCGTTCTCCCCTCGCACGGCCTGATCAGGCCCGCACCCCAGCGCGTCGTCCCCGCGCGTATCGCGCTAATTAATCACACGGTCACAAGCCATGGATCCCCGGGATTGTCACTGTTCAGTCCCAACTTCGGCCGTGTGCGGGCGGGCTGGGTTCCGGTCCGTCCCCCCGCCCGCTCGCGCCCCGGTGCCCGCCCGCCGCGGCTACCGCGCCGCGCCGCCGGCCTTCCACTTCGCCCAGTCCATGTTCCATCCGCCGAGACCGTTGTCGGGGGCGACCTTCTTGTCCTTGCTGTGCACGACCTCGACGACGTCGCCGACGAGGCTGCGGTCGAAGAACCAGCCCGCGGGGGTGTCGGAGCCGCCGCCCTTCACGTCCCGCAGGCCGACGCAGCCGTGGCTGACGTTGGTGGAGCCGAAGACGTCGCCCGACCAGTAGTTGCCGTGCAGGAAGGTCCCGGAGTCGGTGAGGCGCATCGCGTGCGGGACGTCGGGGATGTCGTACTCGCCGCCGAACCCGACCGTGCGGCTGTTCATCCGGGTCACCTCCAGCATCTCCATGACCACCATCTTCCCGTTGTAGGTCGTGGTCTCGGGGGAGCCCGCGGTGATCGGCACGGTGGTGAGGAGGTCGCCGTCCCGGCGGACCTCCATGGTGTGGTCGGCGGCGTCGACGAGGGAGACCTGGCTGCGGCCCACGGTGAAGGTGGTGGCCCTGGACTGGAGTCCGTACACGCCCGGCGCTCCCTCCACGTCGCGCAGACGCAGGTCGACCGTCACCTCGGTCCCCGCCTTCCAGTACTTCTCGGGCCGGAAGTCGAGGCGGTCCTTGCCGAACCAGTGCGGGCGGATCTCGACGGCGGGGCTGGCCTCCACGTGGATCGCGCGCTCGACGGCGGCCCGGTTGCGGATCTCCCGGTTGAACTCCAGTGAGACGATCATGCCGGTGCCGACGGTGGACCGGTTCTCCGGCGTCACGTAGCCGATGAACCGTTCCTCGGGTACGAACGTGGTGAACGTCGTGTGCCGCGCCGTACGCCGTCCGTGCCCGTCGAGGGCCACCGCGTCCACCGTGTACCTGGCGCCCAGGGCGAGCCGGGGCGAGTCGGGCTGCCAGGCCAGGCCGTCGGCGGAGAGGTGCCCGGGGACCGCGGACTCCTGGGCGTCCTGGTCCTTGACGACCCGCACGGACTCCAGCCGGCCGTCCGGCACCCGTACCTTCAGCTCCTCCCGCGGTCGTACGTCCTTGCTGTCGTCGGCCGGGGACACCTGGATGACGTCCTCGGCGGCGGGCGGCTTGCCGAGCACCTCGTCCATCGTGCCCGAGGTGCAGCCGGCGGCTCCGGCCAGCAGTGCGGCCCAGGTCAGTGCGGCGGCCAGCGCGGCCCCCGCGCGCCGGGGGCCCAGTGTCGTATGCCTCACGCGAACCTCGTGTCCTTCCGGCCGGGGGCACGGGATCGCCCTCGGAAAGTGCGGTACAGCGGGCCCAACGACCGCGCACCTCCGGGGAAACGTGAGTGCGAGCCAAGCTCTGGGCAGAACAGTGGGGAGGACGACGCGACGAGGAGCCGCGGCCGGGACGCCGTGCGCTCCTCTTCGGGCCGCCCACCGAGCCGCGGGAGGCTGAACGGTGTCGAGCGCAGCCGAGCAGGAGGCAGTGCAGGAGGGGCGCGCCCCCGACGGCGAAGCGCGGGAAGGACGCGCGCCCGAGGGCGGTGTGCGGGAAGGACACGCGCCCGAGAGCGGGGTGCGCGAGAAACGCCTGCCCGACGGCGTGCTGCCCGCGCCCCTGGTGAACGGGTCCAGGCGCCCGGCTCCCGCGGTGGCCGTGTGGCCCGGTGCGCCGACCCCGCTCGGGGCACGCTTCCGGGTCGGTCCCGACGGCGTCGCCGGTACCAACTTCGCGCTGTGGGCGGGCGGGGCGGAGGCCGTCGAGCTCTGTCTCTTCGACGAGCGGGACGGCACGGCCCACGAGACCCGTGTCCCGCTCACCGAGCTGACCCACGAGATCTGGCACGGCTTCGTACCCGGCGTGCTGCCCGGCCGCCGCTACGGCTATCGCGTGCACGGCCGCTGGGACCCGTGGACCGGCGCCCGCTGGAACCCGGCGAAGCTGCTCCTGGACCCGTACGCCCGCGCCGTGGACGGCGACTTCAGCCTGCCGCCGGAGGTCTACGGACATGTGCGCGACTGGCCGCAGCAGCAGGTCGCGGACACCGTGCGGGACGACCGGGACTCGGCGCCGTACGTCCCGAAGGGCGTCGTCGTCCAGGACGACGACGACTGGTCGGACGACCACCGCCCGAAGACCCCGTGGGCGGACTCGGTCATCTACGAGCTGCACGTACGGGGGTTCACCCGCCTGCACCCGGGGATTCCCGAGGAGCTGCGCGGCACGTACGCCGGGCTGGCGCACCCCGCGGCGATCGAGCACCTGGTCGCGCTCGGGGTCACGGCCGTGGAGCTGCTGCCGGTGCACCAGTTCGCGCACGAGGACCATCTGCTGCGCCGGGGGCTGAAGAACTACTGGGGCTACAACTCGATCGGCTACTTCGCCCCGCACGCGGGCTACGCCGCCTCCGGCACGACGGGCGGGCAGGTGGGCGAGTTCAAGCGGATGGTGCGGGCGCTGCACGCCGCCGGCATCGAGGTGATCCTCGACGTGGTCTACAACCACACCGCCGAGGCGGGCGAGCTGGGGCCGATGCTGTCGCTGCGCGGTATCGACAACCGGGGGTACTACCGGCTCCAGTCGGACGCCCGGCGGTACGCGGACTACACCGGGTGCGGGAACACGCTGCACGTGGTGCAGCCGCATGTGCTGCGGCTGATCACGGACTCGCTGCGGTACTGGGTGACGGAGATGGGGGTGGACGGCTTCCGTTTCGATCTGGCGGCGGCGCTGGCCCGCTCCATGCACGACGTGGACATGCTGTCGCCGTTCCTGGCCGTCATCGCGCAGGACCCGGTGCTGCGGCGGGTGAAGCTGATCGCGGAGCCGTGGGACGTGGGATCGGGCGGCTACCAGGTGGGGGCCTTCCCGCCGCTGTGGACGGAGTGGAACGACCGGTACCGCAACGCGGTGCGGGACTTCTGGCGGGGCGCGCTGCCCGACGTACGGGATCTGGGGTACCGGCTGTCGGGGTCCAGCGACCTGTACGCGTGGGGCGGACGGCGGCCGTACGCGTCCGTGAACTTCGTGACCGCGCACGACGGTTTCACCCTGCGGGACCTCGTCTCCTACGAACGCAAGCACAACGAGGCCAACGGGGAGGGGAACCGGGACGGCACGGACGACAACCGGGCCTGGAACTGCGGGGTGGAGGGGGAGACGGACGAGGAGCGCGTACGGGCCCTGCGGCGACGCCAGTTGCGGAACCTGCTGACCACGCTGCTGCTGTCCACCGGGGTGCCGATGCTGGTCGCCGGGGACGAGTTCGGGCGGACGCAGCGCGGCAGCAACAACGCGTACTGCCAGGACAACGAGATCAGCTGGGTCGACTGGAGCCTGCTGGAGGAGCCGGGCTGGCGGGCCCTGTTCGACCTGACGTCCCGGCTGATCGCGCTGCGGCACCGGCATCCGGTGCTGCGGCGGCGGGCGTTCTTCTCGGGCCGGGCGCACTCCGTGGACGGGCTGCGGGACCTGGCGTGGTTCACCGCGCGCGGCGCGGAGATGACCGAACGCGACTGGTACGCGCCGGCCGGGACGCTGGGCATGTATCTGTCGGGGCGGGACATACCGGGGCGGGACGCGCGGGGAGCGCCGGTGGTGGACGACAGCTTCCTCGCGGTGCTGCACGCCGGGGACCGGCCGGCGGGCTTCGTGCTGCCGGGGCCGCCGTGGGCCCAGCGCTACGAGGTCGTGGTCGACACCTCGGTGGAGGACCAGAGCGCGTCGCCGGGAGTGGTCCACCGGGCGGGGGTGACGATCACGGTGCCGGCCCGGGCAGTGCTGCTGCTGCGGGTGGCCGAGTGACGCGGGCCGGTGGTGTGACGCGGGCCGGTGGTGTCAGGCGGGCGGCGTGAGCGGGCCGGGTGCCGCCGGGGACCTCGGGGGACCAAAGGGGATCTCGGGGGACCCCGGGGGGCCAAAGGGGACCGCGGGGCGGCCGTCAGCCGAGGATGCCCCGCTCGTAGCCCACCGCCACCGCGGCCGCCCGGTCGTTGACGCCCAGTTTGGCGTACAGGTGGGTGAGGTGGGTCTTGACCGTGGCCTCGCTGATGAACAGGGCACGGGCGATCTCGCGGTTCGACGTGCCCTTGGCGACCAGGGCCAGTACCTCGCGCTCACGGCCCGAGAGGGAGTCCTGCGAGGCCGTGGGGGTGCGTACGGCCGAGACCAGCCGGGAGGCCACCGCCGGGGAGAGCACCGTGCGGCCCTCGGCCGCCGCGCGCACAGCGGTGAAGAGCTCGTCCCGCGGGGCGTCCTTGAGCAGATAGCCCGTCGCGCCCGCCTCGATCGCGGGCAGCGTGTCGGAGTCGGTGTCGTACGTGGTCAGCACGAGGATCCGGGCACGGGCGCCGCGGCGGGTGAGCTCCGCGATGGCCGCGACGCCGTTGCCGCCCGGCATGCGCAGGTCCATCAGGACGACGTCCGGGTCGAGGGCCTGCGCCAGGGCGAGCGCCGCCACTCCGTCGGCCGCCTCGCCGAGGACCGTGAACCCCGGCGCGGACTCGAACATGCCGCGCAGCCCGTCCCGTACGACGGGATGGTCGTCGACGATGAGAAGGGTGATCGCGTCATCGCTCATGGCGCACCAACGGTACGCGAGCCGACACCGCCGTACCCTGCCCGGGCTCCGACTCGACGGTGAGCGAGCCGGCGATGCGCTCGGCGCGGGCCCGCATGCCGTCGAGGCCGAACCCGCCGCCGCCGGTGCGCTCGGGGACGGCCACCGGGTCGAAGCCGCGGCCGTCGTCGCGTACGTCCAGGGTCACCTCGTCGCCCATGAAGGAGAGGGTGACGCCGAGGCGGGCGGCACGGGCGTGGCGCGACGCGTTCGACAGGGCCTCCTGGGCGATCCGCAGCAGCGTCGCCGACACCTCCCCGTGCAGGTGCTCGGCCGTGCCGGTGAGCGTGAACTCCGAACGGACGCCGGTGCGCCGGCCCCATTCCGCGACGGTCTTGTCCAGCGCCTCCGGGAGTCCGTCGTGCTCCAGGGCGACCGGGGCGAGGTTGTGCACGGAGCGGCGGGCCTCGCCGAGGCTCTGCCGGGCCAGGTCCGAGGCGCGGCCGAGGTGTTCGCGCGCCGCCGCGGGGTCGGGGGTGTTCGCGACGACCTGGAGCTGGGCGATGATGCCGGTCAGGCCCTGGGCGATGGTGTCGTGGATCTCGGCCGCCAGCCTGCGCCGTTCGTCGGCGACGCCCGCCTCCCTCGCCTGCACCAGGAGTTGGGCGTGCAGGGCGGCGTTCTCGTCGAGGGCCCGCTGCAACGCGGTGTTGGTGTGCTCGAGTTCGGTGATGGTGACGGCGCGTTCCCGGGAGCGCCGCTCCTCCTGGAGGGCGATCCGGGTGCCGATCATCAGCAGCGCGTTGTTGGCGACCAGGAGTCCGGCGAACACCGCCCACTGGGTCACGCCGTGGATCGGCATGCCGCCGGACTGCGAGCCCGCCACCATGATGGAGGTGGCGAACAGGCCGAGCCGCTGCCGACGCGTTCCGGGGAGCACCTCGTCGGCGTCGAAGTACCCGGCGACGGCGTAGAAGGCGAAGAACGGGTTCAGCCAGGTGAGGCCGAAGGCGATCGCCCAGCGCAGGACGTAGTAGACGGTCCCGCGGCGGGACGGCGTACGGCGGCCGCGCCGCGGGCCGTGCCACACCTGGAGCACCAGCGCGGCGGCGACCAGCGCCCCCGCCGCGCACCACGGGCCCGGTCCCCCGGTGAGGTCGCTGGTCGTGACCGCGAGGAGGGTGCCCACGACGAGCAGCCCGTAGGGACCCCAGGTGTGGAACTGGTCCTGCCATCGTTCGATCTGCCGGTCCGCGGCGTCCATGTCCCCAGTCTGCACGGCCCCTCCTCCCCTACTCCCAGCGGAACCAGCGCGCGGCGGCGCCCGACAGCAGCACGGTCCATGCCGCGAGGACCCCGAGGTGGGACCAGCCCGGCCAGTCACCCGCCGCCGCCTGCCCCAGCGCCCGTGCCGCGGCGCCGAACGGGGTGGCCTCGACGACCCGGGCGAGCGCGTGGGGCATGGACTGCACCGGCAGCCAGACCCCCGCGCAGAACATCATCGGGAAGAAGACCGCGGAGCCCACGGCGTTCGCGATCTTCGAGGTGCCGGAGAACGCCGAGACGACGGCGCCGAGGGCGAGGGAGCTCGCGACGGCGAGCAGCAGGGCGACGGCGTAGCCGAGTTCCTGGCGCGGCAGGGTGACGTCGAAGGCGAGGCGGCCGACCGCGAGCGACAGCAGCGCGGAGAGCAGGGCCGCCGCCGCGTGCAGGCCCATCTGTGCCGACAGGAGGGCGGCGGGTCGGACAGGGGTGGTCGACATCCGCCGCAGGACACCGCGTTCGCGATAGCCGGTGATCACCGGGGGCATGGCCTGCGCCCCCGCCATGAGCATCGCGATCAGCACGGTCACCGGGACGTACGCGTCGACCAGCCGGATGCCGCCCAGCGAGTCGTCCGCCGTCCGGAAGGAGGGGATCGAGCCGAGGATCACCAGGAGCAGGGTGGGGAAGGCCATCACCCAGAAGAGGGAGCCCGGTTCGCGGCGGAAGAGGCGGGCCTCGGCCCGCAGCACCGCCACGGCCGTCGTACGCCTGGAGGCCGTCGCGCCCGCCGTGTCCGTCGCGTACGTCGCGTACGTCGCGTTCGTCGCGTTCGTCGCGTTCATCGCGTCAGTCGTTTTCATCGCGTCCGTCGCGTTCATGATTCCGTTCCCGTCAGATCGAGGAAGGCGTCGTCCAACGTGGCGTCGGTGACGCGGAGTTGATGGGCGGTGATGTGGTGGCGGGCGAGCAGCGTGAGGACGGCGTCGACGGTCTCGTCGGTGCCGCCGAGCGTGATCCGGCCGTCCTGGCGCACGACGGAGGCGAGGTGGGGCAGGGCGGCGATCTCACGCTCGTCGAGCGGCGCCGAGGGGGTGAATCCGATGACGGTGGAACGCTTCGCGCGCCGGATCAGTCCGGCGGGGGTGTCGAGCGCGGCCACGCGCCCCCGGTCGACGACCGCGATCCGGTCGCACAGCCGCTCCGCCTCCTCCATGAAGTGGGTGACGAGCAGGACCGTGACACCGCGGGCGCGGACGTCCTCGATGAGTTCCCAGGTGTCCCGACGAGCCCGCGGGTCCAGCCCGGTGGTCAGCTCGTCGAGCACCACCACCCTCGGGTCGCCGACCAGCGCGAGCGCGATGAACAGGCGCTGCTTCTGGCCCCCGCTGAGTTTCCCGAACCGGGTGTCGAGCCGCTCGGACAGGCCGAGACGTTCGGCGAGCGGACGCCAGTCGGCGGGGCGCGGGTAGAAGGCGGCGTACAGCTCCAGCGCCTCGCGCACGGTGAGCTTGGCCTGCAGTTCGCTCTCCTGGAGCTGGGCGCCCAGGACACGGCTGACGGCCTCGTGGTCGGCGACGGGGTCGAGCCCGGTGACCCGGACGCGGCCCGCGTCGGGGATCCGCAGACCCTCGACGCACTCGACGGTGGTGGTCTTGCCGGCACCGTTGGGGCCGAGGATCCCGAAGATCTCGCCCTCCTCGACGGCGAAGGAGACACCGTCGACGACGTCCCTGCCGCCGTAGGACTTGCGCAGTGCGCTGACTTCGATGACTGACATGCCCCGAGCATCCCGGCGGGAGGGGGCCCGCCACATCGCCCATCGCGCTCGAAGGGGCATCAGCCGACCGGCCGATGCGGCGCTACGACCCCACGCGCCCCGTGGAACGATCCGGCTCCGGCCAAAACTCGGTGGGCACTGTCAGTGCCGGTCCGTAGGCTCCCTCCTGATGTCGACTTCAGATGCAGTGACCACGGACCGTGCCGACACCAGGGAACATTCGACCGTCGGCAGCCTGCTGCGCCTGTGGCCCTACGTACGGCCGGTGCGGGCGCGGCTGTTCGGCGCGGCCGCCGTCGCGGTCGTGGCGTCCTGTACGGGGCTGGTGATCCCGCTCGTCCTGAAGTGGATGGTGGACGGTCCCGTGACCGATCACGACACTGCGGGAATCTGGCTCGGCGCGCTGTACCTGCTGCTGCTCGGGATCGCCGAGGCCGTCCTGTTCGGGCTGCGGCGGTGGCTGGTGGCGCGGCCGCTGGCGGGGGTCGAGGCGGACATGCGGGCCGATCTGTACCGGCATCTGCAGCGTCTCCCGGTCGCCTTCCACGACCGCTGGGCCTCCGGTCAGCTGTTGTCCCGGGGCACCACCGATCTGATGCTGCTGCGTCAGTTCCTCGCCTTCCCCTTGACGTTCCTGCTGGTCAACGGCGTGACGATCCTGCTCGGCGTCCTCATCATGCTCGACCAGGAGTGGACGCTGGGGCTGGTGCTGCTCGCTCCCGCGCTGCCCGTCATGGTCGTCTGCTGGATCTTCGAGCGGCGGTACTCCCAGGTCGCGCGACGCGCCCAGGACCAGGTGGGCGACCTGACCACGGTCGTCGAGGAGAGCGTGCTCGGCATCCGCATCATCAAGGGGTTCGGGCGTCACCGCAGCCAGGCCCACGCCTTCCGTGAGCTGTCCCGCACCCTGCGCGGCACGGAGTTGGCCAAGGCCCGGCTGCTGGCCTCCATCTGGGCCGTCATCGTCACCCTGCCCGAACTCGCCATCGGCGCCGCCCTCGTCCTCGGCACGACGCAGGTCGCCGACGACCGCCTCTCCGCGGGCACCCTGGTGGCCTTCCTCTCCACGGCCCTCGCGCTGCGCTGGCCCGTCGACTCCATCGGCTTCCTCCTCGCGATGAGCCAGGAGGCGGCGACGGCCACGGAGCGTTACTTCGAGGTGATGGACGCGCGGCCGGAGTCCCCGGGGACCGCCGTGTCCACCGCGGGTCCGGCCGCCGGCGCGGACGCGGATGCCCTCGCGGGCGCGGCCAAGGGTACGGGCGACGACGGGCTCCGGTTCCACGGCGTCCGGTTCCGCTACCCGGACGCCCCCGCCGACACGCCCCCCGTACTCGAACGGATCGACCTGCACATCCGGTCGGGCGAGTCCATGGCCCTGGTCGGCGCGACCGGTACCGGCAAGACCACCCTCACCGCCCTCGTCCCCCGCCTGCACGAGGTGACGTCCGGCCGGATCACGCTGGACGGCGAGGACATCACCGCGATGCCGCGCGAGGAGCTCCGCGCACGGGTGGCGGTGGCCTTCGAGGAGCCCACCCTCTTCTCGGCCAGCGTCGGGGAGAACGTGCTGATGGGCGCGGCCGACACCGCCGACGACACCGACCTGGACCGGGCCCTGGCCGTCGCACAGGCCGACTTCGCGCACGCTCTCCCGCAGGGCACGGCGACACAGGTCGGCGAACAGGGCCTGAGCCTGTCCGGCGGACAGCGCCAGCGCCTCGCCCTCGCGAGAGCGGTGGTCGGCCGCCCCCGGTTCCTCGTCCTCGACGACCCCCTGTCGGCGCTGGACGTCCACACCGAGGCCGCGGTGGAGGCCGCGCTGCGCCGCGTCCTGGCCGAGACGACCGCGCTGATCGTGGCGCACCGCCCGTCCACGGTCCTGCTCGCCGACCGTGTCGCGCTGCTCTCCGGGGGCCGCATCACCGCGGTCGGCACCCACCACGAACTGCTGCGTACGAACGCCGAGTACGCCCATCTGATGTCCGGCGACGAGGAGACCGAGCGATGACGGCGCCCACGACCACCGCGCCGGACCGGGAACCCGACGGGAACTCCCGCGAGGAACCCGGCCGGAGGGCCCCGGCGCCGAAGGCGGAGCGGCATCAGGACCCCTTCGACCGGGACACCCTGCCCACTCCCCCGGGCGCCACCGCCACCCTGCTGCGCTCCCTGCTCGCCCCGCTGCGGGCCCGCGTCGTGGTGACGGCCGTCCTGCTCCTGCTCCAGCAGGCCGCCGTCCAGGCCGGACCGCTGCTCGTCGCCTACGCCATCGACCGGGCCGTACCGGCGCTGCGCCGGGGCGACCACGGTCCGCTGGTCGCGGTGGGGGTCGCCTACCTGCTGTGCGCGCTGATCGCCGGCGGCCTCCAGTACGCCTTCATCGGCGCGTCCGCCCGCGTCAACCAGGACGTGCTGCTGGATCTGCGCGGCCGGATCTTCCGGCACGCGCAGGCACTCAGCATCGACTTCCACGAGCGCTACACCTCGGGCCGGCTGATCTCCCGCTCCACCACGGACGTCGAGTCGCTGCGCGAACTGCTCAGCGAGGGCCTACAGGAACTGATCACGGTCATCCTGTCCTTCGTCTACATCTCGGCGATGCTGCTCTGGCTGGACCTGGGTCTCGGCGCGGTCGCGGTGGCCTCGTTCGCGCCGCTCTACCTCCTCGTGCGCGTCTACCGGCGCCGGGCGGGCCGCATCTACCGGCTCCGCTCGACCGCGATCGCCGCCGTCATCGTGAAGTTCGCGGAGACGATGAACGGCATCAGGCCGGTACGGGCGTTCCGCCGCGAGGACGTCAACGACGCGGAGTTCCGGGTCCTGAACGAGCGCCACGAGCACACGAACGGCGACGCCCTGCTGGAGATGGCCCGCTACGTCGTCGGCTCGCGCCTGGTCGCCAACACGGCGGTCGCGGCGATCGTGCTGTGGGGCGCCTACCGGGTGGCTTCGGGGTCGCTGGCGCTGGGCGTGCTGGCCGCGGCGGTCCTGTATCTGCGCCGCCTCTACGACCCGATCGACCGGCTGGGCATGTTCCTCAACTCGTATCAGTCCGCGGCGGCCTCACTGGAGAAGATCGCGGGTCTGCTGGCCCAGACGCCGTCCGTGCCGGAGCCCGCCGCCCCGCGGCGACTGCCCGCCCCCGTCTCCGGGCAACCGGGCCGTACGGTCGACTTCGAGGCCGTCCGCTTCGCCTACCGCACCGGCGGCGAGGTGCTGCCCGCCTTCTCGCTCACCCTCCCGGCGGGGCAGACGGTGGCCGTCGTCGGCTCGACGGGCGCGGGCAAGTCGACGCTCGCCAAGCTGCTGGCCCGTTTCTACGACCCCTCGGACGGCCGGGTGCTGCTCGACGGCGTCGACCTGCGCGAGCTGTCCGTGCCGGAACTGCGGCGCGGGGTGGTGATGGTGACCCAGGAGGCCTTCCTGTTCTCCGGCACGGTCGCCGAGAACATCGCCATCGGCCGCTCCGACGCGAGCCGGGAGGAGATCGAGCGGGCCGCGAAGGCGATCGGCGCCCACGACTTCATCAGCGCGCTGCCCGAGGGCTACGACACGGACGTCCGCAAGCGCGGCGGCCGCATCTCCGCCGGTCAACGCCAACTCGTCGCCTTCGCGAGAGCGTTGCTCGCCGATCCGGCCGTCCTCATCCTCGACGAGGCGACCAGCTCGCTGGACGTCCCCGGCGAGCGGGCCGTGCAGCGCGCCATGCTGACGGTCCTGCGCGGACGGACGGCTGTGGTCATCGCGCACCGCCTGTCGACGGTGGAGATCGCCGACCGGGTGCTGGTGATGGAGCACGGGCGGATCGTCGAGGACGGCACGCCGGCCGAACTCGTCGCGTCCACCGGCCGGTTCGCGGACCTGCACCGGGCGTGGCGGGACAGCCTCGTCTAACGGTCACGACGGACGAGCGGACCGGCGGACGAGCGGACCGGCGGACGTGCGGGCCGGTAGACGTGCGGGCCGGCGGACGTGCCGGCCCGTGAGCCGGTGAGCCGGTGAGCCGGTGGGAGACGGACACGACACCAGGGGAGCGCTGGGGGCGAATGATCGACGCGTACGAGGACCCGGGAACGCCCGACGCCCGAGGGGGCGGCCGGTATCTGTGGTGGCTGGTCACCCGGCAGCCGGGGCGGGCCGTCGCCGGGGCGGTGCTGGGCACCGTCTGGATGGTCCTCATGGCGCTCGCGCCGTATCTGCTCTCCCGCGCGACAGACGACGGGCTGGAGCCGGGCGACCGGGCCGCGCTCGCGGGCTGGTCCGCCGCCCTGCTGGCCCTCGGGGCGTTCAACGCGTGGGTGAGCATCATGCGGCACCGCATGATGACCCGGCTGCGGATGGACGCCAACTTCCGCACGGTGAAGGTCGTGGTCGGGCAGGCGACCCGGCTGGGTGCCGCCCTCTCCCGGCAGACCGGCGCCGGTGAGGTCGTCACGATCGGCGTCGGTGACGTCCAGACGATCAGCCAGTCCCTGACCGTCGTCGGCCCCGGCGTCGGCGCGGTCGTCGCGTACGCCGTGGTGGCCGGCCTGCTGCTGTCGGTCTCGGCGTCGCTGGCCGCGGTGGTGCTGCTCGGAGTACCGGTGCTCGCCGTGCTGGTCGGTCCGCTGCTGGGACGGCTGCAAGGAGTGGAGGCCGGTTACCGGGAGCGGCAGGCCGTGCTGACCGCCCGGATCGGCGACCTCGCGGGGGGCCTGCGCGTCCTCAACGGCCTGGGCGGCAAGGGACTGTACGCGGACGCCTTCCGCCGGGACTCGCAGGAGCTGCGCGCGCAGGGCTACCGGGTCGCGGCGGTGACCAGCTGGGTGCAGGCGCTCGGTGCCGGGCTGCCGACGGTGTTCCTGGCCGTCGTGACCTGGCTCGCCGCCCGGCTGGCGGTCCAGGGCGAGATCTCGGTGGGCGAGCTGGTGTCCGTGTACGGCTATGTCGCGGTGCTGATCATCCCGGTGGCGTCCTTCGTCGAGTGCGGCTACCAGCTCAGCCGGGGCCTGGTGGCCGCCCGCCGGGTCGTGCGGTTCCTGGCCCTCGAGCCCTTGGCGTCCCCCGACCCCGACGCCCTGGACGGCCCCCTGTCCCCGGCCGTGCTGCGCGACCCGGAGTCCGGTGTCGAGGTGACGCCGGGGAGACTGACCGCGCTGGTCGGCGGGCGCCCGGCGGACTCGGCGGCCGTCGTCGACCGGCTCGGCCGGTACACCCGGTCGGCGGCGACCTGGGACGGCGTACGCCTCGACGCCTTCGACCTCGCGCAGGTCAGAGCCCGGATCCTGGTCGCCGACCACGAGGCCGACCTGTTCGCGGGCACCCTGCGCGAGCTGGTCTCGGGCCGCGGGGACCCCGACGACGCGGCCGTCGTCCGCTGTCTGCACGCGGCCGTCGCGGACGACATCGTCCTCGGGCTTCCGGACGGGCTCGACTCGGCCGTCGACGCACAGGGCCGCAGTCTCTCCGGCGGGCAGCGCCAGCGCGTCCGGCTGGCGCGGGCGCTGCTCGCCGATCCCGAGGTGCTGCTCGCGGTCGAGCCCACCTCGGCGCTCGACGCCCACACCGAGGCGGCCGTCGCGAGCCGGCTGCGCGCGGCGCGCTCGGGCCGTACGACCGTCGTCACCAGCACCTCGCCGCTGCTGCTCGACCATGTCGACACCGTGCACTACCTGGTCGACGGCCACGTCGCGGCGAGCGGCACCCATCGCGAACTCCTCGACGGGGAGCCGGGATACCGCGCGCTGGTGGCCCGCGACACGGAGACCGGCGCCCAGGGAACCCACGACGCCCAGGAGGCCGTGCGATGAGTGCGCAACTGCCCGTCGCCGGGCCGGCCGAGGTACGACGGGCCGCGCTCCGGCTGGTGCGGGCGGACGGCCGGGCCTTCGCCGGGGTCCTCGCGCTCAATGTGCTGGCCGCCGCGGCCGGACTGGTCGGGCCGTGGCTGCTCGGCCGCATCATCGACGACGTCGCCGCCGGCGCCCGGGCCGGCGGTGGTGTGGGGGTGGCGGTGGTGGACCGCCTGGCGCTGGTCATCCTGGTGTGCGCGCTCGCCCAGTTGCTGCTGACGCGCGCCGCCCGCCTGCGGGGGCACCGTTTCGGGGAGCGGGCCCTCGCGCGGGTGCGTGAGGAGTTCGTGGAGCGGGCCCTGGCGCTGCCCGCCTCGGTCGTGGAGCGGGCCGGCACCGGTGATCTGACGGCCCGGGGGACCGCCGATGTCGCCCTGGTCGGCACCACCCTGCGCGACGCCGGACCCGCACTGCTCATCTCCTCGGCGCAGGTGCTGTTCATGCTCGGCGCGGTCTTCGTGATCAGTCCGGTGCTCGGCGGCTGCGGGGTGTTCGGCCTGGCCGGCATCTGGTTCGCCACCCGCTGGTATCTGCGCCGGGCGCGCGCCGCCTATCTCGCGGAGGGGGCGGCCACCTCGGAGGTCGCCGAGGTCCTCGCGGCCACCGCCGACGGGGCCCGCACGGTCGAGGCCTTCGGGCTGGAGGGCCGGCGGGTCGCCGCGAGCCGCGACGCGCTGGAGACCTCCCGCCGCACCCGGCTGTACACCCTCGGCCTGCGCACGGTGTTCTTCCCCGCGGTCGAGGTGTCGTACGTCGTCCCCGTGGCCGGCGTGCTGCTGCTGGGCGGTGTCCTGCACGCGCACGGTGCGATGAGCCTGGGCGCGGTGGTGGCCGCCGCGCTGTATCTGCGCCAGCTCGGCGAACCGCTCGACCAGATCCTGATCCAGGTGGAGCAGTTGCAGAGCAGTGGCGCGTCCTTCGCCCGGGTGGAGGGCCTCGGCCGGGCGCCCAGGGCCGTCCCGGCCGGCTCCCCCGCCCCGGTGGACGACCGGATCGACGTGACCGGCGTCCGCTACTCCTACGGCCGAGGCGGCGAGGTGCTGCGCGGGGTCGACCTGACCGTGCGGCCCGGGGAGCGGCTGGCGGTGGTCGGCCCCTCCGGTGCCGGGAAGACCACTCTGAGCCGGCTGCTCGCGGGCATCGACGCACCGGGTTCGGGCAGCGTGACGGTCGGCGGGGTGCCGATCGCCGGACTCGACCCGGAGCGGCTGCGGCGCCAGGTCGTCCTGGTCACCCAGGAGCACCATGTCTTCCTCGGGACGGTCCGCGACAACCTGCTGATCGCCGCGCCGGCCGCCGAGGACCCCGACCTGTGGGCGGCGCTCGCGGCCGTCGGCGCCGACGACTGGGCGCGGGAGCTGCCGGAGGGACTGGACACCGGGCTGGGCGCCGGGGGACACGTCGCGGACGGTTCGCGGGCCCAGCAACTGGCCCTGGCCCGCGTGGTGCTGGCCGACCCCCACACGCTGATCCTCGACGAGGCCACGGCGCTGCTCGACCCGGCGACGGCCCGGCACACCGAGCGCGCGCTCGCCGCCGTGCTCGAAGGGCGGACGGTCGTCGCCATCGCGCACCGGCTGCACACCGCGCACGACGCGGACCGGGTCGCCGTGATGGAGGACGGCCTGCTGACCGAACTCGGCACACACGACGACCTGGTGGCGTCCGACGGCGCGTACGCGGCCCTGTGGCGTTCATGGCACGGGGAGCGTTGAGCACGGCGTGCGCGGCGGCCGGCCGGACCGAGCACCCTGCCTGCGGAGCACCGGATGCCGCCGGCCCCGCCCGGACGGGTTCCGCCCCGCCCGCTGCCCCCGGACGCCGTGCGCGTGACGCCGCGCGAGCCCGCGCCGGGCGTGTCCGACGCCGGCGCGTCCGACCGCGGCGTGGCGGTGGCGGCGTGGGGATGGCCGCGCGTCCGACCGCGGCGTGGCGGCGGCGTAGGGGTAGCCGCGTGTCCGACCCCGGCGTGGCGGCGGCGTGGGGATGGCCGCGCGTCCGACCGCGGCGTGACGGCGGCGGCGTAGGGGTAGCCGCGTGTCCGACCCCGGCGTGGCGGCGGCGGCGTAGGGGTAGCCGCGTGTCCGACCCCGGCGTGGCGATGGCGGCGTGGGGATAGTCGCGCGTCCGACGGCGGCGTGGCGATTGCCGCGCGTCCAACCCCGGCGTGGCGGTGGCGGCGTGGGGATAGCCGCGCGTCCGACCGCGGCGTGACGGCGGCGTGACGATGGCCGCACGTCCAACCCCGGCGCAGCGGTGGCGGCGTGGCGATGGTCGGGCGTCCAACCCCGGCGTGACGGTGACCGCGCATCCGACCCGGCCTGGTGCGGGGGGGCCGGCGGCCCCCCCCCCGGGCCCCCCCCCCGTCGCGGCGCCCCCCCCCCCGGCGCCCGCCGGGGGGGGGGGGGGGCCGCCCCCCCCCGGGGCCCGCCCCCCCCCCCCCCC
>NZ_JBHWEL010000014.1:108374-117909 GCF_042734135.1 Streptomyces sp. NPDC059668
GGCGGCGGGGCTTTGGTCGGGCGACAAACCCCGGGGTGCGGGTCCCCGCGCACCCGACCCGGCCTGGCCGGGGGCCCCGGGACCCCTCCCCCGGGCCCCCGGCCCGATTCCCGTACCCCGCCCGCTCGGCTACCGTCGTGAGCGGTGGCGCCCGGCCGCCCGATGGACCCTTCGCACCGACCCCTCGCGTTCCCGTGTGTCACGGAGGCCCGATGAAGGCGATCGCCCAGGACCGGTACGGCTCTCCCGACGTGCTGGAGCTGAAGGAGTTCGACGAACCGGTGCCCGCCGCCGGTGAGGTTCTCGTGCGGGTGCGGGCGGTGTCCGTCAACGCGTACGACTGGCACCTCATGCGGGGCGATCCGTATCTGGCGCGGCTGTCGTTCGGCGTCCGCCGGCCGAGGACACCGGTCCGCGGCCGGGACTTCGCCGGACGGGTGGAGGCCGTCGGCCCGGAGGTGAAACGGCTGCGCCCCGGGGACGAGGTGTTCGGCGAGACCGACGGCGCGTTCGCCCAGTACGTGGCGGCCCCCCAGGACATGGTCGCCGTGAAGCCGGAAGGGCTCAGCTTCGAGCAGGCCGCCGCGCTGCCGCTCGCGGGGAACACCGCGCTCATCGGCCTGCGTGACCTGGGGAGCGTGAAGCCGGGGCAGCGGGTCCTGGTCAACGGCGCGTCGGGCGGGGTCGGGACCTTCGCCGTGCAGATCGCCAAGGCGTACGGCGCGGAGGTGACCGCCGTGTGCAGCACGCGGAACGTGGATCTGGTCCGCTCGCTCGGCGCGGACCACGTCGTCGACTACACCCGGGACGACTTCACCCGTGCGGGGATCCGTCACGACGTCGTGTTCGATCTCGTGGCGAACCGCTCGCTGACGGACCTGCGGCGCGCGCTCACGCCCACGGGAACGCTCCTGCTGTCGGGCGGCGGCGTGTCCGAGGGCGGCAGTCTCCTCGGACCGATGCGTCTCACCCTCAAGGGACAGGCACTGTCCCCCTTCGTCGGTCAGCGGCTGCTCACGTTCTTCGCCGCACCGAGCGGGGGGAACCTGGCCGTGCTGCGGGAGCTCGTCGAGTCCGGGAGGGTCACCCCGGTCGTCGACCGGACGTACGGATCGCTCGGCGAGGTGCCCGAGGCCATCCGGTACGTGGAGGCGGAACACGCCCGCGCGAAGGTCGTCGTCACGGTGTGACGGGGCCACGACGCCACCGCGGCGCGGACGACGCGCGCCGGGAGCCCGCCCCCGGCGCTCCCCCCTGCCAAGCCGACCACGGCCGCACGGGCAACGCCTTCACGGACACGACCGCACGGGCAACGGCTTCACGGACACGACCGCACGGGCAACGGCTTCACGGACATGACCGCACGAACGAGCCAATCCCTCTCAGGACGGGACCCTTCGTCACGTTCGTCACGGCGTCGTACGCGATCACGCCGACCACCGCGACGGAGCGGTCGCACCCGGCCCGGGTGCACAGAGACCAACGGGTTCGTATACCGAACATGACCAACCGGAGAACGAAACAATTCCGGCCAAGTTTTTGATGCGCTCCTGACAGGAGACGAGATCTCCTGCCACTCTTCCCACGGTCGCTCCACAGCAACCTCACAGCACCTCCGCCGTGCCGCGACCGAAGACCTTCGTGCAACTGGTACTGCGTACTGCCCTGTTCTGCCCGGACGGGTACCCACCGCCCGGATCCCCACTGGCCGCGCGAGCCGTGGCCACGCAGAAGGAGTCAGTGTTGAGCAGCATGTCCTCGCACAGACGCACCTCCCACACCGCCCGTCGCCGTGTCGCCGCCGTCGCCCTCGTCGGCGTCTCCGCCCTGCTGGCCGCCGCGGTCCAGTCGGGCGCCGCGAGCGCCGCCCCCCAGAAGCCGACCCCCGGCAAGGTCGACCCGGGCGCCGTCGCCCTGAGGCTCACCCCCTCGCAGCGCGCCGAGCTGATACGCGACGCCGACACCGCCAAGGCGGCCACCGCCAAGGACCTCGGTCTCGGCGCCAAGGAGTCACTGGTCGCCCGTGACGTCATCAAGGACGCGGACGGCACGGTCCACACCCGCTACGAGCGCACCTACGCGGGACTCCCGGTGCTCGGCGGCGACCTGGTCGTCGACACCGCCAAGTCCGGCCGCACGGAACGGGTCATCAAGGCGACCGGGGCCACGATCAAGGTCGCCTCGCTCACGCCGTCGGTCGCGGCCGGCACTGCGGAGCGGCAGGCCCTGACCGCCGCCAAGGCCGACGGGTCGAAGAAGACCGGCGCCGACCGCGCGCCCCGCAAGGTGATCTGGGCGGCGGACGGCAGGCCCACCCTGGCCTACGAGACGGTCGTCGGCGGCTTCCAGGACGACGGCACGCCGAACCAGCTGCACGTCATCACCGACGCGGCCACCGGCAAGAAGCTCTACGAGTACCAGGGCATCGAGACCGGCGTGGGCAACACGCAGTACAGCGGCCAGGTGACCCTGACGACGACGCAGTCGGGCTCCAACTACACGCTGACCGACGGCGCCCGCGGCGGCCACAAGACGTACAACCTCAACCGGGGGACGTCCGGCACCGGCACGCTGTTCTCGCAGACCAGCGACACCTGGGGCAACGGCACCATCTCCAACGCGGCGACGGCCGGCGCCGACGCGCACTACGGCGCCGCGGAGACCTGGGACTTCTACAAGAACACGTTCAACCGCAGCGGCATCAAGAACAACGGGGTGGGCGCCTACTCCCGCGTCCACTACGGCAACGCGTACGTCAACGCGTTCTGGGACGACAGCTGCTTCTGCATGACGTACGGCGACGGCTCCGGCAACGCGGACCCGCTGACCGCGCTGGACGTGGCCGGCCACGAGATGAGCCACGGTGTCACCTCCAACACCGCGGGCCTCAACTACACCGGTGAGTCCGGCGGTCTGAACGAGGCGACCTCCGACATCTTCGGAACCGGCGTGGAGTTCTACGCGGCGAACGCCTCCGACCCCGGTGACTACCTCATCGGCGAGAAGATCGACATCAACGGCGACGGCACGCCGCTGCGCTACATGGACAAGCCCAGCAAGGACGGCGGCTCCGCGGACAACTGGTCCTCCAGCGTCGGCGGCCTGGACGTCCACTACTCCTCGGGCGTCGCCAACCACTTCTTCTACCTGCTGTCCGAGGGCAGCGGCGCCAAGGTCATCAACGGCGTCAGCTACAACTCGCCGACCGGCGACGGCCTCCCCGTCACCGGCATCGGCCGCGACAAGGCCCTGCAGATCTGGTACCGGGCCCTCACCACCAAGTTCACCTCGACCACCAACTACGCGGCGGCCCGCACCGGCACGCTCGCGGCGGCGGGTGAGCTGTACGGCACCACCAGCGCCGAGTACACGGCGGTCCAGAACGCCTGGGCGGCCGTGAAGGTCGGCTCGCGCCCGGGCGGTGGCGGTGGCGGTACGTCGTTCGAGAACACGGCCGACGTATCAATTCCGGACAACGGAGCGGCGGTCACCTCCTCGGTCGCCGTCACCGGCCGCACCGGGAACGCCCCGTCGAACCTGCTGGTCGACGTGAACATCGTGCACACCTGGCGCGGTGACCTGGTCATCGATCTGGTGGCCCCGGACGGCTCGACCTACCGGCTGAAGAACTTCAGCTCGTCGGACTCCGCGGACAACGTCCAGGAGACGTACACGGTCAACGCCTCCTCCGAAGTCGCCAACGGCACCTGGAAGTTGAAGGTCCAGGACCAGGCGGCACAGGACACCGGCTACATCAACAGCTGGAAGCTGACCTTCCCGTAGACCGCGGGTGAACGCGCGCCGATGACAGGGCGCCGCCCCGGTGGTCCAACTCCCCGGGGCGGCGCCCTCTTTGCGTCGCCCGGAGTTTGCGTTTCCCTGTCTTTTACCCGTGATCGGGTCCGTATTACGTACAGCGATCTTCATCCAACGGACGCTTTTCGGCCAACATGCGCTTGCACTCCTGACATGTACGCGCCCTGGATGTCACTCTTCCACCGCACGGCTCACCCGCACCGCAACTTCACACCGTCCGGACGACCACCCCACGGCGCCCGGACGCCCCCACAGAAGGAGCTTGCGTGACTCCCCTCTACGCGCGTCACAAGCGCACCACTCTGGCCATCGCCACCGCTGTCGCCGCCGGAGCCCTGCTCACCACCGGTCTGACCACCGGTGCCTCCGCCCAGTCCGAGCCTCTCGCCGCGGCCGGCGGCGCGAAGCTCCCCGGCGCCACCGCGCAGCTCTCCACCGCCGCGCGCACCAGCCTGATCAAGCAGGCCGACGCGGCCGCGACCGAGACCGCCCAGCGGATAGGCCTCGGCGCCAAGGAGAAGCTGGTCGTCAGAGACGTCGTCAAGGACGTGGACGGCACGGTGCACACCCGCTACGAGCGCACGTACAACGGCCTCCCGGTCCTCGGCGGCGACCTGGTCGTCCACGAGTCCAAGGCCGGCCGGACCGAGGGCGTCACCAAGGCCGTGCAGACGGCCATCAAGGTCGCCTCGCTGAAGCCGCAGGTCACCACCGCGAAGGCGGAGAAGCAGGCGCTGACCGCCGCCAAGTCGGCCGGTTCCGCGCAGACCACGGCCGACCGTGCCCCCCGCAAGGTGATCTGGGCCGCCACCGGCAAGCCCACCCTCGCCTTCGAGACGGTCGTCGGCGGTCTCCAGGACGACGGCACCCCGAACGAGCTGCACGTCATCACCGACGCGGCCACCGGCAAGAAGCTCTACGAGTACCAGGGCATCGAGACCGGTACCGGCAAGAGCCTCTACTCGGGCACGGTCACGCTCAGCACCACCAAGTCGGGTACGACGTACAACCTGACGGACGGCACGCGCGGCGGCCACAAGACCTACAACCTCAAGCACGGCACGTCGGGCACCGGCACGCTGTTCACCGACGCCGACGACGTGTGGGGCACCGGCACCGCCTCCAGCTCCACCACCGACCAGACGGCCGCCGCGGACGCCGCCTACGGGGCCCAGGAGACCTGGGACTTCTACAAGAACACCTTCAACCGCAGCGGCATCAAGAACAACGGCGTGGGTGCCTACTCCCGGGTCCACTACGGCAGTTCGTACGTCAACGCGTTCTGGGACGACAGCTGCTTCTGCATGACGTACGGCGACGGCTCCGGGAACACCCACCCGCTGACCTCGCTGGACGTGGCCGGCCACGAGATGAGCCACGGTGTCACCTCCAACACCGCGGGCCTCAACTACTCCGGCGAGTCCGGCGGCCTGAACGAGGCCACCTCCGACATCTTCGGAACCGGCGTCGAGTTCTACGCGGCGAACTCCTCCGACCCCGGTGACTACCTCATCGGCGAGAAGATCAACATCAACGGCGACGGCACCCCGCTGCGCTACATGGACAAGCCCAGCAAGGACGGCGGCTCGGCGGACAGCTGGTCCTCCACGGTCGGCAACAAGGACGTGCACTACTCGTCCGGCGTCGCCAACCACTTCTTCTACCTCCTCGCGGAGGGCAGCGGCGCGAAGACCATCAACGGCGTCTCCTACAACTCGCCGACGTCCAACGGCTCCACGGTCACCGGCATCGGCCGCGCCAAGGCCCTGCAGATCTGGTACAAGGCGCTGACGACGTACATGACGTCGACGACGAACTACAAGGCCGCCCGCACGGCGACGCTCTCCGCGGCGTCCGCGCTGTACGGTTCCGGCTCCACGGAGTACACGACGGTGGCGGCGGCGTGGGCCGCGGTCAACGTGAACTAGTGATCCGCTAGGCGCTTGGGCGGTACCCGGGGAGCAGGCGGCTCCGGGTACCGCCCTACGCTGTCCCCATGGTCTCCCCGGACACTCCCTTCACCTACGAGGACGTGGGCGCGACGCGCGACGGCCGCTGCCCGCCGGGGTTCAGACCCCTCCACCTCCGCACCCGTATCGGCGAGGGCGAAGAGGTCTTCCGCGCCGCCTCCGAAGCCGTCATGACCTGGGCGATGCACCGCGCGATGGGCGCGACCGTGTCCGCCACCGCCGACAGGGCGGCCCCCGGCACCGACGTCACCGTCGGCGTCGGCCCGATCAAGGCACCCTGCCGGGTGGTCTGGACGGTCGAGGAGTACCGCCGCGCCGGCTGGGCGTACGGCACGCTGCCGGGCCACCCCGAGTCCGGTGAGGAGGCCTTCGTGGTCGACCGCACCGGCGACGGCACGGTCTGGCTGACCGTGACCGCCTTCAGCCGCGCGGCCAAGTGGTACACCCGCGCGGCCGGGCCGGCGGCCCGCGGCCTCCAGCACGCGTACGCGCGCCGCTGCGGTCTGGCCCTGCGCCGCCTGTGCGCGGGGCTCGACCCGGTCTGACGCCGGCGCGGGCCGCCGGGCCCCGGTGCGCCAGGACTCAGCGCATCAGGACCCCGGCCGCCTCCCCCACTCCCTCCGCGGGCACCGCGACGACCCCCACCTCGGCGCTCGACGCGAGCAGCCGGTGCGTGGGCAGGATGCGGACCGTGTAGCCGAAGGGTCCCGTGCGGTCGAGCGAGAGCGGGCCCTCGTACACCCACCGTCCCTCCGGGTCGGGGCCGCCCGCCGGTTTCAGCGGGACGCAGGTCGCGTCGGCGATGCGGTCCCCCGAGTCGACGCGCCCGGAGACCGCCTGCACCTCGACGTCGTCGGGGGCGAGATCGGCCAGCGCGACCCGGACGCGCAGGGTGAGGGTGGTTCCGAGTTCGGCCGTGGTCGTGGCGGCGGAGGCCTCCACGTGGTCGACCGCGACCCGGGGCCAGGCCGCCCGGACACGGGACTTCCAGGACGCCAGCTCACGGGCCGCGTCCGGCGAGAGCGCGCGGTGCGAACGGGCCGCGGGGGTGTACAGGCGCTCCACGTACTCGCGCACCATCCGTCCGGCCAGGACCTTCGGACCGAGGTGGGTCAGCGTCTGGCGGACCATCTCGATCCAGCGGTCCGGCAGACCGCCCTGGCCCCGCTCGTAGAAGCGGGGGGCGACGCGCTGCTCCAGCAGGTCGTACAGCGCGGCCGCCTCCAGGTCGTCGCGCCGGTCGTCATCGGTCGCCGTGCCGTCCGCGGTCGGGATCGCCCAGCCGAAGTCCGGCCGGAACCACTCGTCCCACCAGCCGTCCAGCACCGAGAGGTTGAGGCAGCCGTTGAGCGCCGCCTTCATCCCGCTCGTCCCGCACGCCTCCAGCGGGCGCAGCGGGTTGTTGAGCCAGATGTCGCAGCCCGGGTAGAGCTTCTGCGCCATCGCCATGCCGTAGTCCGGCAGGAACACGATGCGGTGGCGTACCCGCGGGTCGTCCGCGAACCGGACCAGTTCCTGGACCAGGCGCTTGCCACCGTCGTCCGCGGGGTGCGCCTTGCCCGCCACCACGATCTGGACCGGCCGCTCACCGTGCAGCAGCAGGTCCATCAGCCGGTCCCGGTCCCGCAGCATCAGCGTCAGCCGTTTGTACGAGGGGACGCGGCGCGCGAAGCCGATGGTCAGGACGTCGGGGTCGAGCACCCCGTCGATCCAGCCCAGTTCGGCCGTGCCGGCACCGCGCTGGCGCCAGGAGGCGTACAGCCGCTCGCGCACCTCCACCACCAGCTGTTCCCGCAGCACCCGGCGCAGATCCCAGATCTCCTGGTCGGCGATGTCCGCCACCGCGTCCCAGCGGTCGGAGCCGCCGACCGTGAGGGCGTCCTCGGTGCGCTGCGCGCCGATCTGGCGGGCGCCGAGCCGGAAGACCTCCGGCGCCACCCAGGTCGGGGCGTGGACGCCGTTGGTCACCGAGGTGATCGGGACCTCGTCCGCGTCGAATCCCGGCCACAGCCCGGAGAACATCTCCCGGCTGACGTGGCCGTGCAGCAGGGAGACGCCGTTCGCGCGCTGTCCCAGCCTGAGACCCATCACCGCCATGTTGAAGAGGTTCGGCTCGCCACCCGGATAGGTCTCCATGCCGAGGCCGAGGATCCGTTCGACGTCGATGGCCGGGAGTTCGGCGTCGGGGCCGAAGTGGTGGGCCACCAGTTCACGGTCGAAGCGGTCGATCCCGGCCGGGACGGGGGTGTGGGTGGTGAAGACCGTTCCGGCCCGCACCGCCTCCAGCGAGGCCTCGAAGTCGAGCCCCGTCTCGGCGAGTTCGGCGATCCGTTCCAGTCCGAGGAAGCCCGCGTGGCCCTCGTTGGTGTGGAACACCTCGGGCTGCGCGTGGCCGGTGAGGCGACAGTACGTCCGTACCGCGCGCACCCCGCCTATGCCGAGCAGCATCTCCTGGAGCAGCCGGTGTTCGCTGCCGCCGCCGTAGAGCCGGTCGGTGACCCCGCGCTCGCCGAGGTCGTTCTCCTCCACGTCGGAGTCGAGCATGAGCAGGGGCACCCGGCCGACCTGGGCCAGCCAGATCCGCGCCCGCAGCGCCCGTCCGCCGGGGAGGGCCAGGGCCACCTGGGCGGGGGTGCCGTCGATCTCGCGCAGCGGCACCAGCGGGAGTTCGTTCGGGTCCAGGAGCGGATAGTGCTCCTGCTGCCAGCCGTCCCGGGACAGGGTCTGCCGGAAGTAGCCGTGCCGGTAGAGCAGGCCGACCCCGATCAGGGGTACGCCGAGGTCGCTGGCGGCCTTCAGATGGTCGCCGGCGAGGATGCCGAGGCCCCCGGAGTACTGCGGGAGCGCCGCCGTGATGCCGAACTCGGGTGAGAAGTAGGCGATGGCGGCGGGGAGTTCGGACGACTGGGTCTGGTACCAGCGTTCGCCGGTCAGGTAGTCGCGCAGGTCGTCGGCGACCGCGGCGAGCCGGCGCAGGAAGCGGCGGTCCTCGGCGAGTTCCGCCAGGCGCCGGGGCGGCACGCCGCCCAGCAGCCGTACGGGGTCGCCGTCCGACGCGGACCAGTGCTCGGGGTCGACGGACTGGAAGAGGTCGCGGGTCTCGGCATGCCAGGACCAGCGCAGATTGCGCGCCAGGTCGCTGAGCGGGTGGAGGGCTTCGGGCAGTACGGGCCGGACGGTGAATCTGCGGATTGCCTTCACGAGTTCCACCTTCACGAAGGACGTAAACGGCAGGACGTACGCGGCTGAGGGACGCACGTCCTTGTGCGCCCTTCGTCATCCACGACGTTAGCGGCGAGAGTGCCTCCGCAACTACGGCGCACGGGGGAACTACGGCGTGCCGGGGCGGGGGTGTCCGGGCCCGGGCGTCCCCTTGACAAGGCCCCGGACATCACAGTGAATTCGGCGTGAACTCTCCGCAATCTCCACCTTTACCCCACGACTGATATGGCCGATTCCGCACTCATGGGCGGCCTTGTGGCGCTTCACACCGCACGAGAGGCTGCCAGGTGGCGTGCGGCGGACCGTGGTCCGCACCGGTCGGCCCGGTCCGCGCGCGCCGAGTCGAGGAGGGGAACTCACGTCATGGCACGGACGGGACAGTGGCGTCCGCACGGGGCAGGGGGCCTGGTCGCGGTCGTGGGGGGGGGGGGGGGGCCGGGCCGCCCCCGGGGCGGGGCCCCCCGCCCCGGGGGGGGGGCGGCGCGCGGCGCGGCGCCCCCGGTGCGGGGCGGCTACGCCAATCGGGG
>NZ_JBHWEL010000014.1:117919-156334 GCF_042734135.1 Streptomyces sp. NPDC059668
CGGGGGCGCGCGGGCGGGCGGGCGCGCGGCGCGCGCGGCGCCGCGCGCGCCCCGCGGGGGGGGGGCGCGGGGGGGGGGGGGGGGGCGCCCCCCCCCCCCCCCCCCCGCCCCCGGTTCCGTCGGCGGAAGCTACATCGTGACGCTCAAGGGGAGTACTCGGGCCCCGTCTCCCGAGGGGAGGGGCATCGCCGGGAAGTACGGGGCGAAAATCAGCCATACGTATGGCACCGCGCTCAACGGCTACGCCGTACGGGCCGGTGAACGGCAGGCCCGCCGGCTCGCCGCCGACCCCCGGGTGGCCTCGGTCGTCCAGGACAGCAGGGTGCGGCTCGACCGGGCCGGGGGCGACCCGCCGTCCTGGGGCCTGGACCGGATCGACCAGCCCGGTCTGCCGCTCGACGGGAGGTACGCCGCCCCGGCGCCGGCCGGCGCGGGCGTGACGGTGTACGTCATCGACACCGGCGTCCGGATCACGCACCGGGACTTCGGCGGCCGGGCCCGCTACGGCTGGGACTTCGTCGGGAACGACCGGACCGCGGGCGACGGCAACGGACACGGCACCCATGTCGCGGCCACCGTCGCCGGGACGGCGTACGGCGTCGCCAAGAAGGCCCGGATCGTCTCCGTCCGGGTGCTCGACGACGACGGCTCCGGCACCACCGCGCAGGTCATCGCGGGCATCGACTGGGTCACCCGGCACGCGCACCGGCCCGCGGTCGCCAATCTGAGCCTGGGCGGGAAGGCCAACGCCCAACTGGACGCGGCCGTACGCAACTCCATCGCCTCCGGCGTGACCTACGCGGTCGCCGCGGGCAATGGCGGACAACCGGCCAATCTGTACTCCCCCGCCCGCGTCGCGCAGGCCCTCACCGTCGGCGCCGTCGACCGGACCGACACCCGGGCGGGATTCTCCGACTACGGGCCGTCGCTGGACCTCTTCGCGCCCGGTGTGGCGATCACCTCCGCGTCGTACCGGAGCGACACCGGGAGGGCGACCCTCTCCGGTACCTCGATGGCGAGTCCGCACGTCGCGGGCGCGGCGGCGCTCTATCTGGCCGGCCACCGGCGGGCGACACCGGCCCAGGTGGCCAGGGCACTCGTGGGGGACGCGGTGTCCGGGAGGGTGGCCCGCGCGGGGGCGGGTTCGCCCGACAGGCTGCTGCGGGTCGGCGGTCCCTAGAGATCCACCGGGGGGAGGAAAACCGGCCCCGTCCGCGCGGGGCGAGGCCGGTCCTGGACGCAGACATACGCGTAAGGAGTTAACAAAGCGCCGGATTGCCCACCCGAATAGGGTGGGAAGGCTCCTGCGGTACAGCCCGCAGGCCCCACCTCCCCACACCCTCATCCGCCCACCCACGTTGACGCGGACAGGAGCGGTCATGCCCGCCACGCACCACACGTCGCCACCCCCGACGACCACCTCCGACACATCCCCCCCACGCGCGGTCGACGCCGCTCCCGGCGCCCCGGAGAAACCCTCCGCCGAACCTCGCGGCGGCGTCGGACGCATTCCCGTCCTCGACGTACGTCCCCTCGTCCTCCAGGGCCGCCGCCCGGCGAAGGCGGTGGTCGGCGAGGCCTTCGAGATCTCCGCCACGGTCTTCCGCGAGGGCCACGACGCGGTCGCCGCGAACGTCGTCCTGACGGACCCGCGGGGCCGCACCGGCCCCTGGGCCCCGATGCGCGAACTCGCCCCCGGCACCGACCGCTGGGGCGCCACGGTCTCCGCGGACCGGACGGGCCGCTGGACATACACGGTGGAGGCGTGGAGCGATCCGGTCTCCACCTGGCGCCACCACGCGGGCATCAAGATCCCGGCCGGCCTCGACACGGAACTGGTCCTGGAGGAGGGCGCACGGCTGTACGAACGGGCGGCCGAAGGTGTGCCCGCGGGCCAGGGCGCGAGAGCCGTCGTGCTCGCCGCCGTGGACGCGCTGCGCGACATCGGCCGGCCGGCCGCCGCCCGGCTCGCCGCCGCCCGCACCCCCGAGGTGGACCGGCTGCTCGCCCGCCATCCGCTGCGCGAACTCGTCACGGCCTCCGAGCCGTTGCCCCTGCTCGTGGAGCGCGAACGGGCGCTCTTCGGCTCCTGGTACGAGTTCTTCCCGCGTTCGGAGAGCGGACAGCTGGACCCGCCGGTCCACGGCACGTTCCGCACCGCCGCCGAACGCCTGCCCGCCATCGCGGAGATGGGCTTCGACGTCGTCTACCTGCCGCCGATCCACCCCATCGGCACCACCTACCGCAAGGGCCCCGACAACACCCTCTCCGCCGGTCCGACCGACGTGGGCGTGCCCTGGGCGATCGGCTCCCCGGAGGGCGGGCACGACGCGATCCACCCGGATCTCGGCACCCTCGCCGACTTCGACGCGTTCGTACGGCGGGCGGAGCGCGAGGGCCTGGAGATCGCCCTCGACTTCGCCCTCCAGTGCTCTCCCGACCACCCGTGGGTGGAGAAGCACCCGGAGTGGTTCCACCACCGCGCCGACGGGACGATCGCGTACGCGGAGAACCCGCCGAAGAAGTACCAGGACATCTACCCGATCGCCTTCGACGAGGACATGCCGGGGCTGGTCCGGGAGACGCTGCGGGTGCTGCGGCACTGGATGGACCACGGTGTCCGGATCTTCCGGGTGGACAACCCGCACACCAAGCCGGTGGTCTTCTGGGAGCAGGTCATCGCCGAGATCAACCGCACCGACCCGGACGTGATCTTCCTGGCCGAGGCGTTCACCCGGCCCGCGATGATGCGCACGCTCGGGGCGATCGGCTTCCAGCAGTCGTACACGTACTTCACCTGGCGCAACACCAAACAGGAGCTGACCGACTACCTCACCGAGCTGTCGGGCGAGGCCGCCGCGTCCATGCGGCCCAACTTCTTCGTCAACACCCCGGACATCCTGCACGAGTTCCTTCAGCTCGGCGGCCGTCCGGCCTTCGAGCTGCGGGCGGTGCTCGCCGCGACGCTGTCACCGACCTGGGGCGTCTACAGCGGTTTCGAGCTGTGCGAGGGGACCCCGCTGCGCAAGGGGAGCGAAGAATACCTGAACTCCGAGAAGTACCAACTGCGTCCGCGTGACTGGGAGTCGGCGGAGCGTGACGGACATAGCATCGCGCCGTTGCTGGGTGTGCTCAACGCGATCAGGCGGAGCAGCCCGGCGTTGCGGCAACTGCGCGACCTGCACTTCCACCACACGGACAAGGAGGCGGTGATCGCCTACTCGAAGTCCGTCACGGACGCCCGCGGATCGAACACGGTTGTGGTGGTGGTCAACCTCGACCCCCACCACACCCAGGAGGCCACGGTCTCGTTGGACATGCCGCAACTCGGCCTGGACTGGCACGAGTCCGTGCCGGTGCGCGACGAGCTCACCGGCGAGACCTACCACTGGGGCAGGGCCAACTATGTGCGTCTGGAGCCGGGGCACAGGCCCGCGCACATTCTCACCGTCCTGCGACCGTCCTCACCGCACATCGGAGGGTCACCCACCATATGATCATCAACGAGCCCGTACCGGACACCTTCGAGGACACTCCGGCCAAGGACCGCGACCCCGAATGGTTCAAACGCGCCGTCTTCTACGAGGTCCTGGTCCGCTCCTTCCAGGACAGCAACGGCGACGGCGTCGGTGACCTCAAGGGCCTCACCGCGAAACTCGACTACCTGCAATGGCTCGGCATCGACTGCCTCTGGCTGCCCCCGTTCTTCAAGTCCCCCCTGCGGGACGGCGGCTACGACGTCTCCGACTACACCGCCGTGCTGCCCGAGTTCGGCGACCTCGCCGACTTCGTCGAGTTCGTCGACGCCGCCCACCAGCGCGGCATGCGGGTCATCATCGACTTCGTCATGAACCACACCAGCGACCAGCACCCGTGGTTCCAGGAGTCCCGCGCCAACCCCGAAGGACCCTACGGCGACTACTACGTCTGGGCCGACGACGACAAGCAGTACCAGGACGCCCGGATCATCTTCGTCGACACCGAGGCCTCCAACTGGACCTTCGACCCGGTCCGCAAGCAGTACTACTGGCACCGCTTCTTCTCCCACCAGCCCGACCTCAACTACGAGAACCCCGCCGTCCAGGAGGAGATCGTCTCCGCGCTGCGGTTCTGGCTGGACCTGGGGATCGACGGCTTCCGGCTGGACGCGGTCCCGTACCTGTACCAGGTCGAGGGAACCAACTGCGAAAACCTGCCGGCGACGCACGAGT
The DNA here is from genome assembly GCF_042734135.1 of Streptomyces sp. NPDC059668. Lineage (NCBI taxonomy): Bacteria > Bacillati > Actinomycetota > Actinomycetes > Kitasatosporales > Streptomycetaceae > Streptomyces > Streptomyces sp. NPDC059668. The sequence goes on from NZ_JBHWEL010000014.1 coordinate 122,131, forward strand.
TCCTGAAGCGGGTGCGCAAGGAGATCGACACGCACTACCCGGACACGGTGCTCTTGGCCGAGGCGAACCAGTGGCCCGAGGACGTCGTCGACTACTTCGGCGACTTCCCCTCCGGCGGCGACGAGTGCCACATGGCCTTCCACTTCCCCGTCATGCCCCGCATCTTCATGGCCGTCCGCCGCGAGTCCCGCTACCCCGTCTCGGAGATCCTCGCCAAGACCCCCGCCATCCCCAACAACTGCCAGTGGGGCATCTTCCTGCGCAACCACGACGAGCTCACCCTCGAAATGGTCACCGACGAAGAACGCGACTACATGTACGCGGAATACGCCAAGGACCCGCGCATGCGCGCCAACATCGGCATCCGCCGCCGGCTCGCCCCCCTGCTCGACAACGACCGCAACCAGATCGAACTCTTCACCGCCCTGCTCCTGTCCCTGCCCGGCAGCCCGATCCTCTACTACGGCGACGAGATCGGCATGGGCGACAACATCTGGCTCGGCGACCGCGACGCCGTCCGCACCCCCATGCAGTGGACCCCCGACCGCAACGCCGGATTCTCCTCCAGCGACCCCGGCCGCCTCTTCCTCCCCACGATCATGGACCCCGTCTACGGCTACCAGGTCACCAACGTCGAAGCCTCCATGTCCTCACCCTCGTCACTGCTGCACTGGACCCGCCGCATGATCGAGATCCGCAAACAGAACAAGGCCTTCGGCCTCGGCACCTACACCGAACTCCCCTCCTCCAACCCCGCCGTCCTCGCCTTCCTGCGCGAAGCCCCCTCGACCGAGGACGAAGGGGACGACCTGGTGCTGTGCGTGCACAACTTCTCCCGCTTCGCCCAGCCCACCGAACTCGACCTGCGGGCCTTCAACGACCGTCACCCCGTCGAACTCATCGGCGGCGTCCGCTTCCCCGCCATCGGTGAACTCCCCTACCTGCTCACCCTCGCAGGCCACGGCTTCTACTGGTTCCGACTCCGCAAGGACGCCGTGTAGAACCGGGGCGGGGCGGTTTCCCCCGTCCCGCCCTGGGCACCCATCAGTAACACCCCCGACTCGCCCGGACTCCGGGTCCCTGGGTCCTTGGGTCCCCCGGTCCCCCGGTCCCTGGGGAAAGGACGCGACGCCATGTCGGAAGCCGCCACGCACCCTGCCACGGAACACGTCGCACGCCCCGAGCTGCTCGCGTCGCTCGACCCGCTGCTGCGGGAGTGGCTGCCACGCCAGCGCTGGTTCGCGGGCAAGGGACGTCCGGTCACCGGATTCTCCCTGGTGACGGCCAACGAGTTACTGCCGACGTCCGGTCAGCTGGGCCTGCTCCACCTCCTGGTACGGGCGCACCAGCCGGCCACCCCGGCGCAGGGCGCCACCGCCCGGCAGGGCGACTGCTACCAGCTGTTGATCGGCGTACGCGAGACGCTCCCGCCGCGGCTCGCGCCCGCGCTGATCGGACATGTGGAGGAAGGACCGCTGGCCGGGAGCACCGTCTACGAGGCGCTGCACGACCCCCGCCCCGGCGACGTGCTCCTCGAAGCGCTGCGCACCCGGGCCCGGATCGGCGAGCTGCGCTTCGAGCGCGACCACCGTCAGCAGATCCGGGGCGGGCTGACGCCCCGGCTGGTGACCTCCGAGCAGTCCAACTCCTCCCTCGTCTATGGAGATACGTTCATCCTCAAGCTGTTGCGGCGCATCGTGCCGGGCGTCAACCCCGACCTGGAGCTGCCGCGCGTGCTCGCGCGGGAGGGCTGCCCGCGGGTTCCGGCACCCACGGCGTGGATGACGGCGGACATCACGGACGCCCAGAATCCGGCAGCCGGCGAGTCCTATGTCCTCGGTGTGCTCCAGCCCTTCGTCCGGGGCGCGACGGACGGCTGGGAGCTGGCGCTGCACGGACTGGCCAAGGGCGAGGACTTCGGCGGCGAGGCGCGGGCACTGGGCCGGGCCACCGCCGAGGTGCACACGGCGCTCGCCCGCGCACTGCCCACGACCACGCTCGGGCACGTACAGATGGAGTTGCTGGTCGAGGGCATGACCGAGCGGCTGGCCGCGGCGGCCCAGGCGGTGCCCGCGCTGCGCCCGTACGCTCCCGGTCTGCGGACCGCCTTCGAGGCGCTCGCGGACCTGGCCGCGGAGGGACAGACCTGGACCGCACAGCGCGTCCACGGGGATCTGCACCTCGGCCAGTGCCTGCGTTCGCCCACCGGAGAGTGGTCGCTCATAGACTTCGAGGGCGAGCCGTCGAAGGCGCTGGCCGAGCGCCGTATGCCGCAGCCGCCCCTGCGGGACGTGGCCGGGATGCTCCGCTCCTTCGACTACGCGGCCCGCTCGAATCCCCGGACCACCGGCCCCGCCCCGTCCGTGTCCGTGTCCGACTGGGCCGACATCTGCCGGGCCGCGTACTGCGCCGGTTACGCCGAGGCCGCCGGACGCGACCCGCGCACCGACCCCGTCCTGCTGCGCGCCTACGAGACGGACAAGGCGGTCTACGAGGTCCTCTACGAGGCCCGGCACCGGCCGGACTGGCTGCCGGTGCCCCTGGCGGCGGTGGGCCGGCTCGCCGCATCCCCCTGACGTTTCCCGATCACCCCGCCGAGGAGGCCCTGCCCGTGACGCCCCGCCCCCCGTCCGACGACAGTCCGAAGAAGAACGGTGCCAAGAAGCCGGCCACCGGCAAGAAGGCGGCGGTCCAGAAGACTGCGGCCCAGCAGGCGGCGGCCGGGAAGCCGGCCGAGGGGAAACCGGCGGCCAAGACCCCCGAGAGGTCCGCCGGCAAGAAGCCCGCCGGGAGCAAGGGCGCGAAGTCCTCCGGGAAGGCTCCCGGCCCGGCCGCCGCCGGTTCCCCGGTACCCACGGTCGTCGCTCCGGCCCCCTCCGACATCCCTCCCACGCCCGCCGGCACCCTCGCCGACAGCGCTGCCGACAGCGCTGCCGACAGCCCTGCCAACTCCCCGTCCCTCCAGGGAAGTTCCCGCGCGCCCGCCGACAACGCTCCCGCCTTCGCCGGTCTCGGTCCTGACGACCGGGAGCGGCTGCTCTCCGGTACGCACCATGATCCGCACGGCGTCCTGGGCGCCCATCCGGTACCGGGCGGGGTGGCGTTCCTGGCCTTCCGGCCGTACGCGCTGGGCGTGACCGTCGTGACGGACGACCTGCGGGCCGAGCTGCACGACGACGGGGACGGCTTCTTCTCGGCCCTGCTGCCGCTGCGCGCGGTCCCGGACGCGTACCGGCTGCTCGTGACGTACGAGGGGACGGTCCAGGACACCGAGGACGCGTACCGTTTCCTGCCCGCGCTCGGCGAGCTCGACCTCCATCTGCTGGGCGAGGGCCGCCACGAACAGCTCTGGCAGGCACTGGGCGCCGAGCCGATGACGCACCAGGGCGTGACCGGCACCCGCTTCACGGTGTGGGCGCCGAACGCGCGCGGGGTCCGGCTCGCGGGCACCTTCAACTTCTGGGACGGCACGGGGTATCCGATGCGGTCGCTCGGCTCGACGGGCGTCTGGGAGCTGTTCGTGCCCGGCATCGGGGAGGGCGAGCTCTACAAGTTCGAGATCACCCGCCCCGACGGCTCCCGCACCCTGCGCGCCGACCCGATGGCCCGCCGCACCGAGGTCCCGCCGCGCACCTCGTCGATCGTCCACACCTCGCACCACACCTGGCACGACGAGGAGTGGATGGCGGAGCGGGGCAGGCGTCCCGCCCATGAGGCGCCGTTCTCCGTGTACGAGGTGCATCTGGCGTCCTGGCGACCGGGCCTGACCTACCGTCAGCTCGCCCAGCAGCTCCCCGCCTACGTCGCCGACCTCGGCTTCACCCACGTCGAACTCATGCCCGTCGCCGAACACCCCTTCGGCGGCTCCTGGGGATACCAGGTCACCGGCTTCTACGCCCCCACCGCCCGCCTCGGCACCCCCGACGACTTCAAACACCTCGTCGACGCCCTCCACCAAGCCGGCATCGGCGTCCTCATGGACTGGGTCCCCGCCCACTTCCCCCGCGACGAATGGGCCCTCGCCGCATTCGACGGACGCCCCCTCTACGAACACGCCGACCCCCAACGCGCCGCCCACCCCGACTGGGGCACCCTCGAATTCGACTTCGGACGCCGCGAGGTCCGCAACTTCCTCGTCGCCAACGCCGTCTACTGGTGCCAGGAATTCCACATCGACGGACTCCGCGTCGACGCCGTCGCCTCCATGCTCTACCTCGACTACTCCCGCGAACCCGGCCAGTGGACACCCAACGAACACGGCGGCCGCGAGAACCTCGACGCCGTCGCCTTCCTCCAGGAGATGAACGCCACCGTCTACCGCCGCAACCCCGGCGTCGTCACCATCGCCGAGGAATCCACCGCCTGGGACGGCGTCACCCGCGCCACCCACCACTCCGGCCCCGGCGGCTTCGGCGGACTCGGATTCGGGCTGAAGTGGAACATGGGGTGGATGCACGACTCGCTGGACTACGTCCAGCACGAGCCGGTCCACCGCAAGTACCACCACCACGAGATGACGTTCTCCATGGTCTACGCCTACAGCGAGAACTACGTCCTGCCCATCTCCCACGACGAGGTCGTCCACGGCAAGCAGTCACTCGTCTCCAAGATGCCCGGCGACTGGTGGCAGCAACGCGCCACCACCCGCGCCTACCTCGGCTTCATGTGGGCCCACCCCGGCAAACAACTCCTCTTCATGGGACAGGAGTTCGCCCAGGGCGCCGAATGGTCCGAGACCCACGGACCGGACTGGTGGCTCCTCGACCCCGCCTACCCCGCCGAGGCCGACCACCGCGGCGTCCGCGACCTCGTCCGCGACCTCAACACCGTCTACCGCCACACGCCGGCGCTGTGGGAGCAGGACACCGACCCGTCCGGCTTCCAGTGGGTGGTCGGCGACGCGGCGGAGGACAACGTCTTCGCGTTCCTGCGTCTCGACGCCGAGGGCAACCCGCTGCTCGCGGTCTCCAACCTCTCCCCCGTCGTCCGGCACGCCTACCGCCTCGGCGTCCCCGACTCCGTCCCCGCCTGGCAGGAGACCCTCAACACCGACAGCGCCCGCTACGGCGGAAGCGACGTCACCAACCCCGACGTCGTCAAGCCGGAACTCCAGGCCTGGCACGGCCGCCCGGCCAGCATCCGCCTCACGCTGCCACCACTGGCGACGGTCTGGCTGCGACCGGCCTGAGGGCCGGTCCTCGCGGGGCGGCGGCCTCCGCGGTGCCGGCAGCGGAGCTCCTCGCCCCGCTGCCGGCACCGCCCGCCGTGACGGCTCCGGCACGCCGTCGTCCCCGCACCCGCACCTACCCGAACGCCCCGGCCAACGCCTCGGGCAGCTCCCCGGTGTGCAGGACGCCCAGTCGCTGGGTGGCCCGGGTCAGGGCCACGTACAGGTCGCTCGTGCCGTACCGTCCCGGCTCCACCACCAGCACGGAGTCGAACTCCAGCCCCTTCGCCTGCCGGGGGTCGAGCAGGACGACCGTCCGGGTCAGGTCGGGCTCGCCGCCCGCCGGCACCCCGTCCAGCCGGGCGGCCAGCTCCGGGTGCAGGTCGCGCGGGGCGACGACCGCGAGGCGGCCCTCCGCCGGGGTCAGTTCCGCCACCGCCTTCGCCACCGCGCCGGGCAGGTCGTCGGTCGCGCGGACCCACGGACGTACACCCGTCGTCCGCACCGAACTCGGCGGTTCGAAGCCGGGGTGCTCGGCACGGACCACCGCCGCCGCCACCTCCATGATCTCGGACGGGGTGCGGTAGTTGACGCCGAGCCGGGTGTGCTCCCAGCGGTCCTCGACATAGGGGGCGAGGATCCGCTCCCACGACCCGACCCCGGCCGCCTCTGCGGTCTGCGCGGGGTCTCCGACCAGCGTCATCGACCGGGTGGGACTGCGCCGCATCAGCAGCCGCCAGGCCATCGGCGAGAGCTCCTGCGCCTCGTCGACGATGATGTGGCCGAACGCCCAGGTGCGGTCGGCCGCCGCCCGCTCGGCGGCACTGCGGTGGTCGTCCTCCTCGTGCCGCTCGGCCATCCGCTCGGCGTCGATGATGTTGTGGGCGGACAGGACCTCGGAGTCCTCCTCGTCCTTGTCCTCGAACTCGTACGTACGGGACGCGTAGGACACGTCGAGCACGCCCTGCGCGTAGGCGACCTGGGCGCGGCGCTCCTGGTCGGCCAGGGCCCGCGCGACCCGGTCGTCCTCGCCCAGCAGTTCGGCGGCCTCGTCGAGGAGCGGGACGTCGGCGACGGTCCACGCGCCGGTGACCGGACGGCGGATCGCCTCGGCGTCCTCCTCGCCGACGTAGCCCTCCGGGTCGGCGAGGAAGTCGGCGACCAGCCGCTGCGGGGTCAGCCGCGGCCACAGCTGGTCGATGGCCGACCACACCTCGGGGTTCTCGGCGAGTTCGTCACGGATCTGCGTGATGTCGCTCGGATCGAGCAGGTTGGACCCGTCGAAGGGGTCGGTGCCGATGCGTTCGGCGAGCATGTCGGTGAGCGTGTTGAGGATGTGGCCCTCGAAGTACTCGCGGGCCACGTTGTGCGGCAGATCGGCCTCACGGGTGCGATCGCGCGCGACCCGTACGAGTCCGGCGTCGAGCATCAGGATGTCGCGGTCGTGCTCGATCGCGATCACCGGGTCGGGCAGTGCCTGCCGGTCGCGGACCACCGACACCAGCACCTCGGCCATGTCGGCGCGGCCCTTGACCGCCGCGGCCCGGGGGGTGTCGGTGGCCGTCGCCTTCACCCCGGGGAACAGTTCGCCGACGGTCGCGAGCAGGACACCCGTCTCGCCGAGCGAGGGCAGCACCTCGCCGATGTAGCCGAGGAACGCCGGGTTCGGGCCGACGATCAGGACGGCGCGCTTGGCCAGCAGCTCGCGGTACTCGTACAGCAGGAACGCGGCCCGGTGCAGCGCCACGGCCGTCTTGCCGGTGCCGGGGCCGCCCTCCACCACCAGCACACCCCGGTGCGGGGCGCGGATGATGCGGTCCTGCTCGGCCTGGATGGTCTGCACGATGTCGCTCATCCGGCCGGTGCGCGCCGAGTTGAGCGCGGCGAGCAGGACGGCGTCACCGCTCGGGTCCTCGTGACCGGTGCGCCGGTGGTCGCCGAGGTCGAGGATCTCGTCGTGCACGTCGGTCACCCGGCGGCCCTCGGTGCTGATGTGCCGACGGCGGCGCAGGTCCATCGGGGTGTGCCCGGTGGCGAGGTAGAAGGGGCGGGCGACCGGGGCCCGCCAGTCGATGAGGATGGGGGTGTGCTCGGTGTCGTCGGCACGGACACCGATGCGGCCGATGTGGTGGCTGACGCCGGAGGTGAGGTCGATCCGGCCGAAGCAGAGCGAGCCGTCCACGGCGTTCAGCGCGGCCAGCAGCCCCGAGCGCTCGGCGACGAGCACATCGCGTTCGAGCCGGGCCTGCATGGGCGTGTTGCCTTGCGCGAGCGCGTCGCCGACCGAGGCCTCGGTGTCGCCCCGCAGCACGTCGACGCGCGCGTACAGCCCGTCGATGAATTCCTGCTCCTGCTGCAATTCAACATCGGGAATTTCTGTGTTCGAGCCCCTGTTTGACAATTCCGCTCCCGCCCGGATATACTGTGGCCAGTGAACTTCTCCACGACTTGATGGATTGAAGTCGCGAACCATTCAATATACGCAAGGAAAACCCCCGGGTGCAATTTCCCCGGGGGTTTTTCTTTGTGCCGTCCGTGCTTGAGGCGCCCCGCTCAGAGCACGTCGGAGAGCTCCTCCAGCAGCCGCCGCCGGGGCCGGGCGCCCACCATCGACTTCACCGGCTCACCCCCGCGGAACACCATGAACGTGGGCATCGACAGCACCCGGTAGGCGTTGGTCGTCTCCGGATTCGTGTCGACGTCCAGCTGGACGACCTTGAGCCGCCCCTCCTCCTCGGCCGCGAGAGCGCTCAGCACCGGCCCCATCTGCCGGCACGGCGGACACCAGTCGGCGGTGAACTCCACCAGCACGGGCAGCTCCGCGCCGATCACCTCCGTCTCGAAGTCCGCGTCCGTCACCGAAGCCACGCCGGTCGGATCGATCACCGTGTCCGCCCTCCCAGTTCGCACACCGGCTCCGGACCCCCCGGAACCGCCGCGTCGGCGGCCAGCTCGTCGCGCGCCCGCTCGGCCCGCGCCAGCTGCGCGCCGACCTCGGTCCGAACGGCCCGCAACTCACCGATCAGCGCGTCGAGTTCATCCAGCTTGCGGCGGTAGACCGCGAGCGAGGCGGGACAGGAGTCCCCCTCCGGATGCCCGGCCCGCAGGCACTCCACGAACGGCCGCGTCTCCTCCAGGTCGAACCCGAAGTCCTGAAGTGTCCTGATCTGCCGCAGCAGCTTCAGGTCGTCCTCGTCGTAGGTGCGGTAGCCGTTGCCGGTGCGCCGCGCGGGCAGCAGCCCCCGCGACTCGTAGTAGCGCAGAGTGCGCGTGGTGGTCCCGGCCCTCGTCGCCAGCTCGCCGATTCGCATGCCCCGAACGTAATCCTTGACGTCGGCGTCAGGGCAAGGCCGCCGCCGGCGGAGTACCCGGGCATGGTCGGGCGTGGCCGGGCGCGGTCAGGCGGGGGCCACCACACCCGCGGACTCCTCGACCTCCAGCAGCGATGCGCTCTGCCGCTCCTCGTCGAACGCCGCGCGTCCGCCGCGCAGCCCGAAGAGCCGTTTGGCGAGCGCGATGTAGAGGACGGCGAGGATGTTGAGGACCAGGGTGGCGATCTTCAGCCAGCTGACGTGCTCGGTCAGCTCGTAGATCTCCAGGGGCAGGAAGGCGGCGGTGGCGACCACCGTCAGGTACTCCGCCCAGCGCTTCGCGTACCAGAGGCCGCCCGCCTCGACGAGCTCGATCAGCGCGTACGCCAGCAGCAGCGCGGCCACCAGGACCAGCGTGGAGTGCTTGTAGCCGAAGGACTTCTGGATGGTGCCGACGACCGGCGAGTGGTCGAGGTCGTAGTGGAAGTGCCGGAAGACCGGCCGGAATACGTTCAGATAATCGTCGAAGAGGCGGCGCACGGAGTCCTGGCTGTTGCTGAACCTCCACACGGCGGCCGCGACCAGCACGATGAACACCCCGCGCACGGCCCGTTCGATCGCCAGGAAGCGCAGGATGAACAGGTCCCGCAGCACCTTGCCGCGCGGCACGAGCGGCGCCTCCTCGGCGGGCCCCGCGCCGTGCGGTTCGCCGAGCACGAAGTCGCCGCAGCGCAGACAGCGCCAGGCCTCGCCGAGGCTGGTCGCGGCGCGCAGGCGGTCACGCAGCCCCGCTTCGTCCGGCGCGTACGTCGCATGGCCGCGACGCGCGCACGTCCGCCGGTCCCAGTCGATCTTCATACTCCGTGCCCTCCGCAGAACATGCAGAACATCACGTGCCGTGCCGGTAGGTCCGGCACGGCACGGTAGTGCATGTTCTACGAGACGGAGGCCCGGGGGTCACGGTTCCGGGAACACCGTCATGGGAGACGGTCAGCGCACCGCGGCGCTCTCCTCGGACTGGGACTCGGACTGGGACTCGGACCCGGACTCGGACCCGGAGCCGGCCCCGGAGCCGGACTCCGCCTCAGTGTCCCCCGCGTCCCCAGCGACCCCCGCATCCCCGACGGCGCCCGCGTCACCGGCGATCTCGGAGTCCCCGGCGTCCCGGGCGTCCCTTTCGTCCGTCCGCGCCCCCGCCGCGCGCTCCTTCCACGGCAGCAGCACCGCCACCAGTACCGTCCCCACGCCCAGGATCACCGCGCCGATCAGGCTGGTGTGCGCCACCGCGTCCGCGAAGGACGAACCGACCGCGTCCGCCATCTGCCGCGCTCCGTGGGCGAGTTGGTCGGACTGCGCCTTCAGCTGCGCGGCCTTCTCGGTGTTCCCGGCGTGCCCGGCCCGCGCCGCCTGCTCGCCGAGCTGCCGGGCCTTGTCGCCGATGCCCTGGGCCACCGCGTAGCCCGCGCCGACCGAGTCCTGGGCCGTGGCCAGCGCGTCCGCCGGGAGCTTGCCGCCCCTGGTCGCGTCCGAGAGGTGCGAGGAGTACGAACTCGCCAGCACCGAGCCGAGGAGGGCGATGCCGAGCGAACCGCCGAGCTCCAGCGAGGTGTCGTTGACCGCCCCGCCGACACCGAGCTCGGACTCGGGGAACGCGCCCATGATGGCGTCCGTGCAGGGCGAGAGCGCGAGCCCGATGGCGAGGCCGAGGATGACGAGGGGCAGGACGAAGTCGCCGTAGGACGAGGCCGCGTCCACCCGGGTGAGCAGCGCGAGCGCCGCCGTACCGCCGACCATGCCCGCGGTCACGGTGATCCTCATGCCGACGCGCGGCGTGAGGTAGCCGGTGAGCGCCGAACCGGCGAAGACCGCCCCGGCGAGCGGCAGCATCCGCACTCCGGTGTCGAGCGCGTCGTAGCCGAGCACGAACTGCAGGTGCTGCGTGAGGTAGTAGAAGGCGCCGAAGACGGCCAGGAAGAAGAGCGCCACGGCGAGGTTCGAGCCGGCGAACCGCCGCTGGGTGAACCGGCGTACGTCGACGACCGGGCGCGGGTGCCGCAGCTCCCACACCACGAAGGCCACCAGCCCGAGCCCCGCGACGACCGCGGCCGTGACGGCGCGGACGCCCCATCCGAAGTGCGGCCCCTCGATGATCATGTAGACCAGCGAGCCGATCCAGACGACCGACAGCAGGCCGCCGACGTGGTCGATGCCGTGCCGGTGCGCGGCCCTGGAGGGCGGTACGAGGACGAGGGCGCCGACGATCGCGACGGCGGCGATCGGCACGTTGATCAGGAAGGTCGAGGACCAGCCGTGGTGCTGGAGCAGCGCGCCCGCGACCAGCGGCCCCGCCGCGATGGCGAGTCCGGCCGTGGCCGTCCACAGGGTGATCGCCTTCGCGCGTTCCGCGCGCGGGAAGGTCGCGGCGAGCAGCGAGAGCGTCGCGGGCATGATCAGCGCGGCGCCGACCCCCATCACGGCGCGGGCCGCGATGACCCCGGCGGAGCTGTCCACGAGCGAGCCCGCCACCGCGCCGCCGCCGAAGACCACCAGTCCCAGCACGAGCGCGCCGCGCCGGCTGTACTTGTCGCCGATCGCGCCGAGCAGCAGCATCAGCGCGGCGTACGGGACGGTGTAGCCGTCGATGACCCACTGGAGGTCGGCGCTGGACAGGCCCAGGTCCCGGGTCATGTCGGGGGCCGCGACGGTGAGGGCGGTGTTCGCCATCACGATGATCAGCAGGCTCAGGCAGAGCACCAGCAGCGCCCACCAGCGCCGGGCGTAGGGCCGGTCCATCCGCTCGACCGGTTCGTTGACGACGAGACGCATGGGTACGGCCGCCCTCTCCTCACTCGACTTGCACAACGCCGTGCAACTGCACGACAGTGTGCAATGTACGACGATGCACAACGGTGTGCAAATCAAGGGGGCGGAGCCCTGGACGCAGCAGCGGCGGAGCAGGACGCGGGGCGTGCAGAATGACAGCCATGACCACGGGTAGTGCCAGCCGCGCGGACGCGAACCGCCGCCGCATCCTCGACGTCGCGCTCGCCGAGCTGCTGCGCGACCCCGACGCCTCCATGGACCAGATCGCACGGGCCGCGGGCGTCGTACGGCGCACCGTGTACGGGCACTTCCCGAGCCGCGAGGTGCTCGTCAGCACGCTGACCGACGGCGCGGTGGAGGCCGTGGCCGCCGCGCACGCGGCGGGCCGGGAGGGCGTCGAGGATCCGGCGGAGGCGCTGATCCGCTCGACGCTCGCGGTCTGGGAGATCGCCGACCGCTACCGCCTGCTGGTCGCGCTGGCACAGCGCAGCGTCACGGTGCAGGGCATTCGCGAGCGGCTCACCCCGGTGCGCGAGGCCTGCGCGGAGGTGCTCCGACGCGGCCTGGAACAGGGCGTCTTCGAGTCCCCGCTGCCGGCCCCGGCGCTGGCGTACGTGCACGAGCAGATGCTGTTCGCGCTGATGGAGGCGGTGAACGATGGTCTGCTCGCGGCGGCGGAGGCGGGCCGCTCCGCCGCGGTCACGATGCTGACCACGGCGGGTGTGCCCGCCTCCCGTGCCACCGCTCTGGTGGCGAAGCTCGGCGACGCGGGGTGAACGAGAGCGAGGCAGCCCGCGGGCTGCCTCGCTGACGCGCCGGGCGGCCGGGTCCAGGGGGGGGGGAGGACCCGGCCGCCCGGCGGCCCGAGGGCGCCGGCCCCGTCCAGGGGACGCCCTGTCAGGGGGAGCGTCCCGTGGGGAGGGGCGCCCCGTCCGGGGGTGGCGGGCGCCGGCGCGTGGAGCGGGCGGTGGTGTCAGGCCTTGGCCAGCTCCTTGTCGCCGCCCTGCTCGGGCAGTTCGGCGGAGGCGTCGTCCGCGTCCTCGCCCGCGTCGTCCAGCAACGTCCGCTCGTCGAACGGCAGCTCACCGGCGAGCACCCGGTTCACCCGCTCCTTGTCGACCTCGCCGGTCCAGGTGCCGATGAGCAGGGTGGCCACCGCGTTGCCCGCGAAGTTGGTGACGGCGCGCGCCTCGCTCATGAAGCGGTCGATGCCGATGATCAGACCGACGCCGTCCACCAGCGCCGGCTTGTGCGACTGCAGACCGCTGGCCAGTACGGCGATACCGGAGCCGGAGACCCCCGCGGCGCCCTTCGAGGCGACCATCATGAAGAGCAGCAGGCCGATCTGCTGGCCGATGCTCATCGGCTGGTCCATCGCGTCGGCGATGAACAGCGAGGCCATGGTCAGGTAGATCATCGTGCCGTCGAGGTTGAAGGAGTAGCCCGTCGGCACGGTGATGCCGACGACCGGGCGGCTGACACCCAGGTGCTCCATCTTCGCGATCAGCCGCGGCAGCGCGGACTCGGAGGACGAGGTGGAGACGATCAGCAGGAACTCCCGGCCCAGGTACCTCAGCAGCTGGAAGACGTTGATCTTGGCCACCAGCTTCGTCAGCGTGCCGAGCACGATCACCACGAAGAGGGCGCAGGTGATGTAGAAGCCGAGCATGATCGTGCCCAGCGCCTTCAGCGCGTCGGTGCCGGTCTCGCCGATGACGGCCGCCATGGCGCCGAAGGCACCGACGGGCGCGGCCCACATGATCATGCCGAGGATGCGGAAGACCAGCTTCTGGATGTGCTCGACGCCGCGCAGCACGGGCCGGCCGGCCTGGCCCATGGCCTGCAGCGCGAAGCCCACGAGCAGCGCGATCAGCAGCGTCTGGAGGACCTGGCCCTCGGTGAAGGCCGAGACGAAGGTGGTCGGGATGATCCCGAGGATGAAGTCGACCGGCCCCTCGGCGGCGGCCTCGGCCTGCGTGTGCCCGACGCCCTTCACGGCCTCGGTCAGGTGCATTCCGCTGCCGGGGTGGATGATGTTGCCGACCACCAGGCCGATGGCCAGGGCCACGAACGACATGCAGATGAAGTAACCGAGCGCGAGACCGCCGACCTTGCCGACCTTGGCGGCCTTCCGCACCGAGCCGACCCCGAGCACGATCGTGCAGAAGATGATCGGCGAGATCATCATCTTGATCAGGGCGACGAAGCCGGTACCGATCGGCTTGAGCTCCTTGGCGAAGTCGGGCGCGGCGAACCCGACGCCGATTCCGAGGGCGACCGCGATGATCACCGCGATGTAGAGGTAGTGGGTGCGGTCCCGCTTGGCGGCGGGTGCGGCAGGTGCCGTTGGGGTGCTGGCCACGGCTGCCCTCCTTGACGACGTCGTCGGCATCATCCGGCGTGCGGCTCACGTCCGGGGAACCGGGAGACACGCCTCCCGGGAGAACCGGGGGGCGTGCGCCCGGGGGATGCGGTGACTATCTCCCGGTGTGTGAGGGCGGTCACCCTTCCGTTCATTTAGTTCACGCTTACAAGGGCAGGCAGACTGGCGCCATGCGCCTCCCCCGCGTCCCGAGACCCCGCAGCCTGGCCGGCCAGCTCTTCGCCATGCAGGCCGTGCTCATCGCGGTGCTCGTCGCCGGGTACGCGCTGTTCACCTACGTCAGCGACCGCAGCCAGGCCGAGGAGGCGGCGGGCCGCCAGGCGATGGCCGTGGCCCGTTCGGTCGCCGACGCCCCCTCCGTCCGCGACGCGATCCGCACCACGGACCCCACGGGGCCCCTTCAGCCGTACGCCCTCCAGGTGCAGCGGGACACCGACGTGGACTTCGTGACGATCATGAACCCGCGGGGCATCCGCTGGACCCACCCCGACGAGACGCTGATAGGGCGGCACTTCCTCGGGCACATCGGTCCCGCCCTGCGCGGCAAGTCCTTCACCGAGACCTACACGGGCACCCTCGGCCCGTCCGTACGCGCCGTCACCCCGGTCCTGGACAACGGGCACATCGTCGGCCTGGTCAGCGCGGGCATCAAGGTGGAGGCGATCACCAAACGCGTCCAGGACCAGGTGACCGCCCTGATCGGCGTCGCGGGCGGCGCCCTCGTCCTCGGCGGCATCGGCACCTACGTCATCAACGCCCGTCTGCGCCGCTCCACGCACGGCATGAACGCCGCCGAGCTGAGCCGCATGCACGACTACCACCAGGCCGCACTGCACGCCGTCCGCGAAGGGCTGCTGATGCTGGACGGGCAGTACCGGGTGGCGCTGATGAACGACGGCGGCCGGGAGCTGCTCGGTGTGGGGGACGAGGCGGTCGGCCGCTCGGTGGCCGAGCTCGGCCTGCCCGCGCCCCTGACCGGCGCGCTCCTGTCGGCGGAGCCCCGGGTGGACGAGGTGCACCTCACGGCGTCCCGGGTGCTGGTCGTCAACACCTCCCCGGTCACCGGCGGCGAACGCCGCGGCACGGTCGTCACCCTGCGCGACGTCACCGAGCTCCAGGCGCTGACGGGCGAACTCGACTCCGAGCGCGGCTTCACCCAGGCCCTGCGCTCACAGGCCCACGAGGCCGCCAACCGTCTCCACACGGTCGTCTCGCTGATCGAGCTGGGCCGCGCCGACGAGGCGGTCGACTTCGCCACGGCCGAACTGGAACTGGCCCAGACGCTCACCGACGAGGTGATCTCGGCGGTCAGCGAACCGGTCCTCGCCGCGCTGCTGCTGGGCAAGGCGGCCCAGGCCAACGAGCGGGGCGTGGAGCTGGTGGTCTCGGAGCAGAGCGGCATCGACGACGGTCTGCTGCCGGCCGGCCTGCCGGCCCGCGACCTGGTGACGGTCCTCGGCAACCTGATCGACAACGCGATGGACGCGGCACAGGGCACGGTGCGGGCGCGGGTGACCGTCACGGCCTTCACGGACGGCTCCGGCCTCGTGCTGCGGGTCGCCGACACGGGCGCCGGGGTCGATCCGGCCCACACGGAGGCGGTCTTCCGGCGCGGCTGGTCGACGAAACCGGCGGGGCCCGCCGGCCGCGGGCTGGGCCTCGCCCTCGTACGCCAGGCGGTGAGCCGCCACGACGGCACCCTGACGGTGGCCGAAGCGCCGGGGGGCGGCGCGGAGTTCGAGGTACGGCTGCCGCTGCCCACGACGGCCGCGGCCACCGCCGACACGGTGACCGGGTCCGGGGCCGCCGCCCGGACGGACCTCGCCCCCGAGCCCGTCCCGCACGTCCTGCCCGGAGGCGACGCATGACCGACCCCCAGCCCATCCGTGTCCTCGTCGTCGAGGACGACCCGGTGGCCGCCGACGCGCACGTCATGTACGTCGGGCGGGTCCCCGGCTTCACGGCGGTGGGCAAGGCCCGCACCGGCGCCGAGGCGCGCCGCGCCCTGGACCGCACCCCGGTGGACCTGCTGCTCCTCGATCTGCACCTGCCGGACGTGCACGGACTCCAGCTCGCCCGCTCGCTGCGCGCCGCCGGCCACCACGCGGACGTGATCGCGGTGACCTCCGCGCGGGACCTCACGGTCGTCAGGGAAGGGGTCTCGCTCGGGGTCGTCCAGTACGTCCTGAAGCCCTTCACCTTCGCCACCCTGCGCGACCGTCTCGTCCGGTACGCCGAGTTCCGCGCGGCGGCGGGCGAGGCGAGCGGCCAGGACGAGGTGGACCGCGCCCTGGCCACCCTGCGCGCCCCGGGCCCGGCGGCGCTGCCCAAGGGGCTGAGCGCACCGACCCTGGAACGGGTCACCCGCACCCTGCGGGACTGCGCGGACGGTCTCACAGCCGCCGGGGTCGCCGAGGTGGTGGGCATCTCGCGGATCACGGCCCGGCGGTATCTGGAGCACCTGGTGGACGCGGGCCGCGCCGCACGCGCGCCGCAGTACGGGCAGGTCGGACGGCCCGAGCTGCAGTACCGCTGGGTGAAGGGTTAGTTCCGTATGCGGTGTTCAACAGGGGTTTCTCCGGGCCGTGTTCGGTCGCAAGGCGGTGCAAGGTCATTGACCTGGACTAGTCCACGCTCTTAGGTTCACCGGGCAGACAACCCGGCCACCGACGACGTCGGCCAGTAGGAGGTCGTGCCCGTGCGCCCCAACGCCACCCCACTTCTCCTCGCCACTCTGCTCACCGCCACCGCGCTCAGCGCCTGCGGATCGGGCTCCGGCAGCAGCCCGGACACCGTGAAGATCTCCTTCAAGCAGTCCACGGACAACTCGATCCGCGTCATGGACACCTATCTGGGCCAGATGAAGAAGGAGTTCGAGAAGGCGAACCCCGGCAAGAAGGTGGAACTCGTCCCGATCAAGGCGCCCGACTCGGAGTACTACACCAAGCTCCAGCAGATGCTGAGATCGCCCAAGACCGCCCCCGACCTGGTCTACGAGGACACCTTCCTCATCAACTCCGACATCACCAGCGGGTACTTGAAGCCTCTCGACACCTATCTGGACAAGTGGCCGGACTGGAACCAGTTCATCGACACGGCGAAGTCCGCGGCCAAGGCGCAGGACGGGAAGACGTACGGCGTCCCGGACGGCACGGACACCCGCGGACTCTGGTTCGACAAGGGCGTCTTCCAGAAGGCGGGGCTGCCGGCCGACTGGCAGCCGAAGAGCTGGGACGACGTGCTCAGCGCCGCCCGCACCATCAAGCGGAAGGTCCCGGGCGTCACCCCGCTCAACGTCTACACGGGCAAGGCGGCCGGTGAGGCCGCCACCATGCAGGGCTTCGAGATGCTGCTCTACGGCACGGGCGACGGGTCGGCCGACCCCCTGTACGACACGGCCGCCAAGAAGTGGGTCGCGGGCAGCCAGGCCTTCAAGGACGCGCTCACCTTCGTGGAGACGGTCTACAAGGAGAAGCTGGGCCCCGACGTCTCGGACGCCCTGGACCCGAACTTCAGCACCACCATCCGCGGTGAACTGCTGCCCAAGGGCAAGCTCGGCATCGACCTGGACGGCAGCTGGCTCCCGCAGGACTGGCAGCAGGGCGCGGGGCACGAGTGGCCCGAGTGGTCGCAGAAGCTCGGCCTCGCGTACATGCCGACCCAGCACGGCCAGGCACCCGGCAAGGTGAGCATGTCCGGCGGCTGGACCTGGGCGATCCCGTCCAAGGCCGGCAACCCCGACCTCGCCTTCAAGTTCGTCGAGACGATGCAGACGAAGGCGAACGCCCAGAAGTGGTACATCGCCAACTCCGGTATCGCGGTGCGCAAGGACGTGGCGTCCGACCCGTCGTACGTACAGGCGCAGCCCGGCATCAAGTTCTTCACGGACCTGGTCGCGAGCACGCACTACCGCCCGGCGTACCCCGCCTACCCCAAGGTCTCGACCGCCGTCCAGGAGGCCATGGAGGGCGTGACGACCGGGGACAGCTCGGTGGACAAGGCGGCGAGCGGCTATGACGAGGAGCTGAAGACGGCCACCGACGGCCAGGTGGTGCGCAAGTGAGCGTGGGCACGCGGGCGGCACCCGCCGCCCCGGCCGCCGCGCGGACCGTGCCGCCGCGACGGCCGGGGCGCCCCCGGTCCCTGGCGCGTGCGCTGCCCCTCGCGCCGGCCGTGATCCTGCTGCTCCTCTTCCTGGCCGGCCCCATCGCCTACTGCGCGTACATCGCCTTCACCGACCTCCAGTTGACGGGCCAGGCGCACTCGTCCTTCGTCGGCTTCGAGAACTTCCGGGCGGCGTTCAAGGACGAGGCGTTCCTGAACGCGGTGTGGCTGACGCTGGTGTTCACGGTCCTGTCGTCGCTCGTCGGCCAGAACACGCTCGGGCTGGCGCTGGCCGCGCTGATGCAGCGGGCCTCCAAGCCGGTGCGGACGCTGGTGGGCGGGATCGTGATCACGGCGTGGGTGCTGCCGGAGGTGGTGGCGGGCTTCCTGCTGTACGCGTTCTTCCGGCGGGAGGGCACCCTGAACGCGATCCTGGACTGGCTCCATCTCCCCACCCAGAACTGGCTGTTCACCCTCCCGATCCTGGCGGTGTCGTTCGCCAACGTGTGGCGGGGCACGGCCTTCTCGATGCTGGTCTACTCGGCGGCGCTGAACGAGATCCCGAAGGAGATCACGGAGGCGGCGGAGGTGGACGGCGCGGGCGGCTGGCGCCGGATGTGGCACATCACGCTCCCGATGATCCGCCGGTCGATCGGCACGAACCTGATGCTCAACACCCTCCAGACGCTCTCGGTGTTCGGGCTGATCTGGGTGATGACGCGGGGCGGCCCCGGCAACAGGAGCCAGACGCTACCCCTGTTCATGTACGAGCAGGCGTTCCAGAAGAGCATGATCGGGTACGGGACGGCGGTCGCGTTGCTGCTGCTGGTGGTCGGGGCGCTGTTCTCCGTGGTGTACATGCGGCTCCTGCGGACGGAGGTCTGAGATGGCTCTGCTGACGGGGGCCACCCTCAGGTCCCGCCGGGTGGGCAGGCGTCTGGCGGCGGACGCGGGACTCCTCTTCGTGGCCGCGGCGTTCGTGCTGCCGCTGGCCTGGGTGGTGCTGTCGTCGCTGGACACGCACGCGGATCTGCGGGTGCGGGTCCCCGACGGGCTCACGCTGGACAACTTCGACGCGGTGCTGAAGCCGGACATCACCTTCACGCCCCTGCTGAACAGCCTGGTCCTGTGCGGCGGGGGGACCGCGCTGACCGTGGTGTGCGCGGCTCTGGCGGCGTATCCGCTCTCACGGTTCCGCTCGCGGCTCAACCGCCCCTTCCTGCTGACCATCCTCTTCGCGACCTGCCTGCCGATCACGGCGATCATGGTTCCGGTGTACGCGCTGTTCGTGCGGGTGAACCTCATCGACACCGTGCAGGGCACCGTCTTCTTCTTCGCCGCCTCCCAACTCCCCTTCGCCATCTGGCTGATGAAGAACTTCATGGACGGGGTGCCCAGGGAGCTGGAGGAGGCGGCGTGGACGGACGGCGCGTCGTCGCTTCAGTCCCTGGTGCGGATCGTGCTGCCGCTGATGGGCCCCGGGGTCGCGGTGGTGACGGTCTTCTCGTTCGTGATGATGTGGGGGAACTTCTTCGTCCCCTTCATGCTGCTGCTGACACCGGACCAGATGCCCGCGTCGGTGAGCATCAACGACTTCTTCGGCAACCGGGGGACGGTGGTCTACGGGCAGCTGGCGGCGTTCTCGGTCATCTACTCGACTCCGGTGATCCTGCTGTACGTGCTGGTGGCGCGCCGCCTGGGAGGGGGGTTCGCGCTGGGAGGAGCGGTCAAGGGCTGAGCGGAACAGCCGAGGAGGAGGGCCCGCGGCGAGGCCTCACGGGACGCGTCCGCCGGCACCGTAGTTTCCTACAATCTGTATCTGTGTCCGGACGGAATGTAGTCAGCGCTCCTCCGACCCCATATTTTGTGCGCGTGCAGCGACCGCAGGCCCAACAGCCCACACCGCCCTTCAACGCCCACGCCGCCCGCAGACTGAGGACGGCACTCGGTATGAGGCCCGAGCACGTCGCCTACGGAATGAGAGCCTCGTACGGGATGCCGTACGTCACACCCGATCTCGTCGCCGCCTGGGAGCGCGGGACCACCGTCCCGAGCGGTCCCGAACTCACCGCGCTCGCGGGGGTGCTGTGGTGCTCGCCGGGGGAGATCATCGGCGCGCCGCGGACCCTGCGCGAACACCGCGTCGCGCGCGGCCTCGCTCAGGAGGACCTGGCCCGCGCCGTCGGACTCGACCTCCCCGCCTACCAGAAGATGGAGGAGACCGACGAGTGGCGCGGCAACGAACGGCAGTCCACCGCCCTCGCCGACGAGCTCGAACTGTCCCTGCGGGACTTCGTCACCGTCACGGGCCGCGACGGCAGACTCGCCGAACTGCTGCGGAGCGCGGTGACGACCCGCTGGCAGGCGTACTCCCGCCCGGTGGGGAAGATGATCCCGCTGGACCGGCGCCTCCTGGAGGACGTCCTCCAGGAACTGCACCAGGAGTACCAGGGGCAGATGGCCGCGACGCTGAGCTGGGCGGCCGGGCCGGCCGCGGCCGAGGCCGACGACTCCGGCCAGGACTTCCTCGACCGGATCGTCGACCACTTCTGGTCGACGGTCCAGCGGAGCACGTACTGAGGACCGACCGCCCGAAGGCATCCCCGACCGGATCGACCGGTCGACCACCGGTCGGCGCGCTTCCGGCACGACCGCCGGGCCGCCGGCCTCACGGCACGACTGCGGCTTCCGTGCCGGGGCTGCGGGTTCCGTGCCGGGGCTGCCGCTCCGTGACAGGGCTGCCGGCTTCGCGCCAGGACTGCCGCTCCGTGACAGCGCTGCCGGCTCCGCGCCAGGACTGCCGCTCCGTGACAGCGCTGCCGGCTCCGCGCCAGGACTGCCGGCTTCGCGCCGGGGCTGCCGCTCCGCGGCAGGGCTTGTCGGCACCGGTTCTTCGAGGCCAGACCCCCGGGGCCCGCCGGACCTGGACCCGGACCCCGACTCGGACCCACGGCCGACTGACTGCCCCGGCCACACGCCCGGCTCCACGCGCTCCACGGCCGGGCCACCGACCGATGGCCGGGACCCCCGTACCCGGGCGGGACCCCCGTACCCAGGGCGCGACCGCCGGTCCGCCGCACCGCCGGGGCCCCGGCGTACCGGGGCGCGCCCGGACACGCGGGGCCCGAAGGCGCCGGGCCCGGAAGGCGTCGGCCGCCCCGCCGGGAGGCATCCGCTAGAAGACCGACTCCGCCTCGTCCATCCGGTCCTTCGGGACCGTCTTCAGCTCCGTCACGGCCTCCGCGAGCGGCACCATCAGCACGTCGGTGCCGCGCAGCGCCGTCATCCGGCCGAAGTCACCCCGGTGGGCGGCCTCCACCGCGTGCCACCCGAACCGGGTCGCCAGGACCCGGTCGTACGCGGTCGGGGTGCCGCCCCGCTGCACATGGCCGAGGATGACCGGCTTGGCCTCCTTGCCGAGGCGCCGCTCCAGCTCGTACGCCAGCGCCGTGCCGATGCCCTGGAAGCGCTCGTGGCCGAACTGGTCGATCGCGCCGTGGCCGTAGTCCATGCTGCCCTCGACGGGGTGGGCGCCCTCGGCGACACAGATGACCGCGAACTTCTTGCCGCGGGCGAAGCGCTCCTCGACCATCGCGACGACGTCGGCGGGGTCGAAGGGACGCTCGGGCAGACAGATGCCGTGGGCACCGGCCGCCATGCCGGACTCCAGGGCGATCCAGCCCGCGTGCCGGCCCATGACCTCGACGACCATCACGCGCTGGTGCGACTCGGCGGTCGTCTTCAGGCGGTCCATGGCCTCCGTGGCCACGCCCACCGCGGTGTCGAAGCCGAAGGTGCGGTCCGTCGAGGAGATGTCGTTGTCGATCGTCTTCGGGACGCCGACCACCGGCAGGCCCGCGTCCGACAGCATCCGCGCCGCCGTCAGGGTGCCCTCGCCGCCGATCGGGATCAGTACGTCGATACCGAACTCACGCGCCATGTCCTGCGCGTTCTCGCAGGCCTCACGGAGCCGGTCGCGCTGCAGCCGCGAGGAACCGAGGATGGTGCCGCCGAGGGCGAGGATGCCGCCGACGTCGTTCAGGTCGAGGGTGCGGTAGCGGCCGTCGAGCAGGCCCGCGTACCCGTCCTCGAATCCGATGACCTCGTCTCCGAAGGTGGTGACCGCTCGGTGCACGACCGACCGGATCACTGCGTTGAGGCCCGGGCAGTCGCCGCCTGCGGTGAGAACTCCGATACGCATCGTGCTGTGTCTCCTGCTCGCTGCTGGTTCGTGTGAGCCGGTCCGATTGTTTCATGACCCCAGGACGGTCGCCGATTCCGCCCGAGGCCCTCCGTCGCTGCGCCCCGGGTGCCATTCTCGACCCGTTGCCGGTCAGGCCCGGGTCAGGCCCCGGTCAGGCTCGGTCAGGCCCCTGTCGGACCTCCGCCAGACGTCTGTCAGACCTCTGTCAGACCTCCGTCGGACGCCTCCAGGAAGTTCGCCTTATCCACCCGCGGGGGTATTGTCAAGAGGGTTCCGCTCACCACGGTGGGCCATTTGCCGAGCCCGAAAACGGCATACGAGCCGCGTGACCGCGCACCAGACCCCGACAAGAACACCTCACGTCACCTAACACCCCACGCCAAGGATGGAGAGCACGCGTGACCCGCAGTGTCTACGTGACCGGGATCGATCGCGGCGACGGCCGCCAGGTGGTCGAGCTGGGCGTCATGGAGCTCCTGACCCGCCAGGTCGACCGGGTGGGCGTCTTCCGTCCGCTCGTCCACGACGGCCCCGACCGGCTCTTCGAACTGCTGCGCGCCCGCTATCGGCTCGCCCAGGACCCGGCGACCGTCTACGGCATGGACTACCACGAGGCGTCCGCGCTCCAGGCCGAGCAGGGCACGGACGAACTGGTCTCCACCCTCGTCGACCGCTTCCACCTGGTCGCGCGCGACTACGACGTCGTCCTGGTCCTGGGCACCGACTACGCCGACACCCAGTTCCCGGACGAGCTCTCGCTGAACGCGCGGCTGGCGAACGAGTTCGGCGCCTCCGTGATCCCCGTGGTCGGCGGCCGCGGGCAGACCGCCGAGTCCGTGCGCGCCGAGACCCGCAACGCGTACCGCGCCTACGACGGACTCGGCTGCGACGTGCTCGCCATGGTCGTGAACCGGGTGGCCCCGGCCGACCGCGCCGGGCTCGGCGAGCGGCTCGACTCCCGCCTGCCCGTGCCGTGTTACGTCCTCCCGGACGAGCCCGCGCTCTCCGCGCCCACCGTCGCCCAGATCACCCACGCCCTCGACGGCAAGGTGCTCCTCGGCGACGACGCGGGGCTCGCCCGTGACGCGCTCGACTTCGTCTTCGGCGGCGCCATGCTGCCGAACTTCCTCAAGGCCCTGACCCCGGGCTGCCTGGTGGTCACCCCCGGTGACCGCGCCGACCTGGTCGTCGGCGCGCTCGCCGCGCACAGCGCGGGCACCCCGCCGATAGCCGGAGTCCTGCTCACCCTGAACGAGCGGCCCAGCGACGAGGTCCTCACGCTCGCCGCCCGGCTCGCCCCCGGCACCCCGGTGATCTCGGTCGCCGGTACGTCCTTCCCCACCGCCGCCGAACTCTTCTCCCTGGAGGGGAAGCTCAACGCCGCCACGCCCCGCAAGGCGGAGACCGCGCTCGGTCTCTTCGAACGGTACGTGGACACCGCCGATCTGCTCAGGCGCGTCTCCGCGCCGAGCAGCGACCGCGTGACCCCCATGATGTTCGAGCACAAGCTCCTCGAACAGGCACGCTCCGACAGGCGGCGGGTGGTGCTCCCCGAGGGGACCGAGACGCGCGTCCTGCACGCTGCGGAGGTGCTGCTGCGCCGGCGCGTGTGCGACCTGACGCTGCTCGGGCCGGTGGACCAGATCCGCAAGAAGGCCGCCGACCTCGGCATCGACCTGACCGGCTGCCGCCTCGTCGACCCGGTGACCTCGGAACTGCGCGGACGCTTCGCCGAGAGGTACGCCGCCCTGCGCGCCCACCGGGGCGTCACGGTCGAGCTGGCGTACGACGTCGTCGCCGACGTGAACTACTTCGGGACGCTGATGGTGGAGGAGGGGCTGGCCGACGGCATGGTGTCCGGCTCCGTGCACTCCACCGCGGCCACCATCCGGCCCGCCTTCGAGATCATCAAGACCAGGGCGGACACGAAGATCGTGTCGTCGGTCTTCTTCATGTGCCTCGCCGACAAGGTCCTCGTCTACGGCGACTGCGCCGTGAACCCCGACCCGAACGCCGAGCAGCTGTGCGACATCGCCATCCAGTCGGCCGCCACCGCCGAGCAGTTCGGCGTCGAGCCGCGGATCGCGATGCTGTCGTACTCGACGGGCACGTCCGGCTCGGGAGCCGACGTCGACAAGGTGCGCGAGGCCACGGATCTCGTACGGCTGCGGCGCGACGACCTGAAGATCGAGGGGCCGATCCAGTACGACGCCGCCGTCGAGCCCTCCGTCGCGGCGACCAAGCTGCCGGACTCCGACGTCGCCGGGCAGGCGTCCGTGCTGATCTTCCCGGACCTCAACACCGGCAACAACACCTACAAGGCCGTGCAGCGCTCGGCCGGCGCGATCGCGGTCGGTCCGGTCCTGCAGGGTCTGCGCAAGCCCGTCAACGACCTCTCCCGCGGCGCGCTCGTGCAGGACATCGTCAACACGGTCGCCATCACGGCGATCCAGGCCCAGACCCCGGCCGCCGGATGACCGCCGCACCGGGCGGCCCGGCCCGGCCCGCGAGCACCGGCCCCCACCCGGCGTCCGCCCCCGGCGACGACCGCGAACCCGAAACCGGAACCGACCCAGAAGGCATCCCCGCAGTGACCGCCACCCGCGTCCTCGTCCTCAACTCCGGCTCCTCGTCGCTGAAGTACCAGCTTCTCGACATGCGTGACAGCGGCCGCCTCGCCACGGGCCTCGTGGAGCGCATCGGCGAGCGGACCTCCCGGCTGAAGCACACGGCGCTCACCACGGGCGAGACCCGGGAGACGACCGGCCCCGTCGCCGACCACGCCGCCGCCCTCAAGGCCGTCGCCGAGGAGCTCGGCCGGGACGGCCTCGGTCTGGACTCCCCCGAACTGGCCGCGATCGGCCACCGGGTCGTGCACGGCGGGAGCTCCTTCACCGAGCCGAAGATCGTCGACGACGCCGTGCTCGCGGAGATCGAGCGGCTGATCCCGCTCGCCCCGCTGCACAACCCGGCGAACCTGACGGGTATCCGTACGGCCCGGTCGCTGCGCCCCGACCTTCCCCAGGTCGCCGTCTTCGACACCGCCTTCCACACCACGATGCCGGAGTCGGCCGCGCGCTACGCGATCGACGTGAGCACCGCCGACGAGTACCGCATCCGGCGCTACGGCTTCCACGGCACCTCGCACGCCTACGTGTCGCGGGAGACCGCGAGGCTCCTCGGCAAGGCGCCCGCGGACGTGAACGTCATCGTGCTGCACCTCGGCAACGGAGCCTCCGCGTCCGCCGTGCGCGGGGGCCGTTGCGTGGACACCTCCATGGGGCTCACGCCACTGGAGGGGCTCGTCATGGGGACGCGGTCCGGCGACGTGGATCCCGCGGTCATCTTCCATTTGACGCGCGTTGGCGGGATGTCCACGGACGAGATCGACACTTTGCTCAACAAGAAGAGCGGCCTGATCGGTCTGTGCGGCGACAACGACATGCGGGAGATCCGAAGCCGTGTCGACGAGGGCGACGAGCAGGCGCGGCTCGCCTTCGACATCTACATCCACCGCCTGAAGAAATACATCGGCGCCTATTACGCGGTACTGGGCCGGGTGGACGCGATCGCCTTCACCGCGGGGGTCGGCGAGAACTCCGCCGCGGTGCGCGAGGCCGCGGTCGCCGGTCTGGAGGGGCTCGGCCTGGCGGTCGACGCCGGCCTGAACGCGGCTCGAGGGGACAAGGCCAGAATCGTCTCCCCCGAGGACGCACGGGTCGCGGTCGCCGTGGTGCCGACCGACGAGGAACTGGAGATCGCCACGCAGACCTACGCACTCGTGGGCGCGCCCCACGACCTCACCTGAGCGGCATCGCGCCCCTTTGTATCTTCCGCCAGACGGAATATTCCGCAGCGAAACAAACCGATAGGATCGCCCCATGCGCCGTTCGAAAATCGTCTGTACTCTCGGCCCCGCGGTCGACTCCCACGAGCAGCTCGTCGCGCTGATCGAAGCCGGCATGAACGTGGCCCGCTTCAACTTCAGCCACGGCTCGCACGCCGAGCACCAGGGGCGCTACGACCGCGTCCGGGCCGCCTCGGCCGAGACCGGCAGGGCGATCGGTGTCCTCGCCGACCTGCAGGGCCCGAAGATCCGCCTGGAGACCTTCGCCGAGGGACCGGTCGAGCTGGTGCGCGGTGACGAGTTCACCATCACCACCGAGGACGTGCCGGGCGACAAGCAGATCTGCGGCACGACCTACAAGGGCCTGCCGGGCGACGTCTCCAAGGGCGACCAGATCCTCATCAACGACGGCAACGTCGAGCTGAAGGTCGTCGAGGTCACGGGCCCCGAGGTCAAGACGGTCGTCATCGAGGGCGGCGTGATCTCCGACCACAAGGGCATCAACCTGCCCGGCACCGCCGTGAACGTGCCGGCGCTGTCCGAGAAGGACGTCGAGGACCTGCGCTTCGCCCTGCGGATGGGCTGCGACATGGTCGCCCTCTCCTTCGTGCGCGACGCCGACGACGTGAACGACGTCCACAAGGTGATGGACGAGGAGGGCCGCCGCGTCCCCGTCATCGCCAAGGTGGAGAAGCCGCAGGCGGTCGCCAACATGGACGCCGTCGTCGCGGCGTTCGACGCCGTCATGGTGGCCCGTGGCGACCTGGCCGTCGAGTACCCGCTGGAGAAGGTCCCGATGGTGCAGAAGCGCCTCGTGGAACTCTGCCGCCGCAACGCCAAGCCGGTGATCGTCGCGACCCAGATGATGGAGTCGATGATCACCAACTCGCGTCCGACCCGCGCCGAGGCGTCGGACGTGGCCAACGCGATCCTCGACGGCGCCGACGCGGTCATGCTGTCCGCCGAGTCGTCCGTGGGCGCGTACCCGATCGAGACGGTCAAGACGATGTCGAAGATCGTCGTGGCGGCGGAGGAGGAGCTGCTCTCCAAGGGACTGCAGCCCCTGGTCCCCGGCAAGAAGCCGCGCACGCAGGGCGGTTCGGTCGCCCGCGCCGCCTGCGAGATCGCCGACTTCCTCGGCGGCAAGGGCCTGGTCGCCTTCACCAAGTCCGGTGACACCGCGCGCCGGCTGTCCCGCTACCGCGCGTCCCAGCCGATCCTGGCCTTCACCACGGACGAGGGCACCCGCAACCAGCTGACGCTGAGCTGGGGCGTCGAGTCCCACGTGGTGCCGTTCGTCAACAGCACCGACGAGATGGTCGACCTGGTCGACCAGGAGCTGCAGAAGCTCAAGCGGTTCAACGACGGCGACGTCGTCGTCATGACCGCCGGCTCGCCCCCCGGCGTCCCCGGCACCACCAACATGGTCCGCGTGCACCACCTGGGCGAGAGCGGCCGCACCGCCTGACCCGCGGTCCCCGCACGCATCGAGGGCGCCTCCTGGTTCCAGGGGGCGCCCTCGGCGCGTGCCGCCGCGCGAGGGCTGGACCGAAGAGGGTCCCGGGCACGTGGCCCGGGCCCCTCGGCGGCACCCGCCGGACGTCAGACCTCGGCCACCGCGTCGACGAGGCCGAGCGCCAGTGCGTCGAAGTTCTCGCGGTAGAAGCCCAGGCGGATGTGGAACGGCTCCTCAGCTTGTGCTTTAACCAACGGCCGCATCGCAGTCGGCCTCGGGCGGTTCGGCCCCCTCCGCCGAAGGTAGGTTGGCTTCTGTCGGCGGTGGCTGATTGACGTAACGGCGCGAAGGGGCTGGCGTGACGCAGGAGATGGATATCCATGTCGGGACCGACGTGCGGATTACCGGTGGACCGTTCACAGACTTCACGAGCCCCGTCGTGGCTGTTGACCATGTTCGGGGCCGTGTCGAGCTGAGGGTAGACATCTTCGGTGACGCGACCAGGATCGACATCCCCTTGTCGGGTGTCGTGAGGGTTGTCTGATCGTGCCCCTCACGGTCTGATCTGGTCGCGTTCGCTGATGGTCTCCGGGCGCCGGACAGTTTTGCCCACGTCGTAGCGGGTGGCTGGCCGCTGGTTCTTCGACCCGAGTGGCCTGCCGGGGCCAGGCCGCGACGGCTTCGGCGCACGGGCAGGGCAAGGCCGGGCGGAGGTTCCTAAACCCCCGGCGGACCCGGGCCGGGGTGAGCCTGTTCGGTTCCATCGGTCGCTCCCAGGGCCGGCGGACGTCCTCGGCGAGCGGCCGGGCGAGACGGAGCTGGGTGTGCGCGACGACGATCAGCCAGGTCCACCGGTCTGCGGCTTGTGGGGTGCGGAGCTTCGGTCGGGTCCAGCCGAGGGTCTGTTTGATCATCCGGAATGTGTGCTCCAGGTCGAAGCGTCGGAGGAACGCCTGCCATCGCAGATCGGCGTCGGGGCCGGCCATGCCGGTGGCGGAGGACCAGAGCCACAGCGGCAGCGGGTCTCCGCCGCCGGGCAGGCGGTCGACCTCCAGGCGGATCAGCGTCCCCTCGATGATGGGGAGTTCGCTGTCGTGGTCGATCCACGCGGAGCGGGTGGTGAGCCTTGGGTGGATGCGATCCCACGCCATCGCCCGGGCGGAACTGTAGCGGTCGGTGACCTGGACAGTCGCCGCGTCTGGGTCGCCCCAGGTGGCGGGCTTGGCGAAGCGGAACTCCTTGCCGTGCTTGGGTGGCCGGCCGCCTTGGGGATACGCCAGGGCGTACTCCATCTGTGTGGGTGTCGGCCGTCGCATGACACGGTCCGATCGCATCCGTCCCAGGACTCGACGGGCAGCCCGTCGAGAAGGTAGGCCATGCGCGGGGCGTCGTAGCCGGCGTCGAAGACGATGAGGACGTCCCGATCGCCCTCGCGCCAGCGGCCGCCGGCGACCAGGTCCTCGACTACCCGGCGGACTTGGCGGGCGGTGATCTCGGCCACGTCGTCCTCGGGGCCGAGTCGGACGGCGTCCAGCAGCTGGCACCAGGAGGTGCGGCCTGCTTCAAGAGCGGCGACGAACGAGTACGGCCAGCCCGGGATCATCAGGTGCTGGTCCCGGCCGCGGCCGAAGGTGTGGCAGAACAGCCGGTCCGCGCTGCACTCGGCATCCGGCCGCAGCCAGTTGGTCACGTCCACAGCCAGGACAAGCCGGCCATCGGCCGCTTCCGGCTGGGGCAGCGCGGCCAGCGTGCGCCTCAGCCCGTCGATGTCGATGCGGCCGTGGTTGAGAGCGTCGTACAGGGCGCCGTGCCCGCGGCGGTGCTCGGCCAGCAGCGTCAGGTCCACCGCGGCGGTCACCGGCCCGTCCGCGCACAGCAGCGCGTCCGCGAGCTCGAACAGTTCGTCACGCCGCGCGGTCAGACACGCGAAGAAGTCCTCCCGGAAGTGTGACGCTTCCGCGAACGGCTCCCGCTGGACATCGTGGTGCAGCAGACTCATTCTCCGCGGCCTTCGTCGAGTTCAGGTGCGTCCTTGGTCGGAGCACATGATCAGACCAAGGCCGTACCCACGTCCGGCGAACTCCCAGACGAGCGACCCCGTTCGGGACATCGTTCGAGGGAAGCCGGGCAGGTTCACACTGCCTGAGCGGGAACAGCCCGATGATGATGCCGGGCGGCCAGGCGGCGGTTCATGAGGGCGATCATCGACCAGCGGATGACGGCTTCGCTGGTGTCGGTGCGTCGTTCGTAGTCGCGGACCAGGCGCCGGCTGCGCAGAAGCCAGGCGAAGGACCGTTCCACGACCCAGCGCCGCGGCAGGACCTGGAAGCCGCGGACATCGTCCGAGCGGCGGACGACGTCGAGAACGATTCCCAGGTGCAGGGCGGTCCAGTCGGCCAGGTGTCCGGTGTAACCGCCGTCGGCCCAGACCCGACCCAGCCGCCGGAAGTTCCTCGTCGCCGCGGGCAGCAGGATCCGGGCGGCGTCCCGGTCGGTCGTGGATGCCGGGGTGACCTGCACCTCCAGGAGGAGTCCGAGGGTATCGGTGAGCAGATGCCGCTTGCGTCCGTTCATCCTCTTGCCCGCGTCGAACCCGCGTGAGGCGTGGGCGACGGTGGCGTCCGCCTTCACCGACTGCGAGTCCACGACCGCGGCACTGGGTTCCGGGCCGCGGCCCTCGCCGGTGCGGACCGCCTCACGGAGCCGTTCGTGCAGCTCGGTCACGAGGCCGGCATCCCGCCAGCGGGCGAAGAAGGCATAGCCGCGCGGCCAGGGCGGGAAGTCGGCTGGCATCGCCCGCCACTTGATGCCGTTGTCGACGAGGTAGCGCACCGCGTCGATCATCTCCCGGTGGCAATAGCCTTCCGGCCGGCCGCCCCGGCCCGCCAGCCATCCCGGAACCGGCAGCAGATCCCGCACCAGAACCCACTCGGCATCACTCATGTCCGAGTCGTACCGCGACCGCCGGACCGGCCGGTCGGCCGCGTTCCCGAACCTGTGGGCGAGGCAGTCACACCCACGGGTGGACGAACTGGACTCGGCGACCACGACCACGCGACACTTCGACAACAGGGCCTCTTGATTCTCGCTGGACTCGACATCCGCGAGCTACCAAGAGGCCCTTCCTCCATGCACCCGCATCAGACAACTCACTCGAACCAGGCCCCCGTTCGAAGCCGTCCGACCGCGCGGGCGGATAGAGAACAGTCAGTGATCAGCGGGGCCACACCCGTCACTCTCGAAATGGCAACGACTCCTACCAGCGGCTGACGCAACGAAGATGAAGGGCGCGCCGGTTGTACTCGCCAGGCGCACTGGTCGTGCCTCTGCCGGGCGGACTGCGGCCCTGCTTGGCGACGACGCCGTCCGCGGAGTGGACGGCAATCAGTTTGCGGACAGTGGCCTGGTGCAGTCCGATTTTTCTGCCGATCGCTGCCAGTGAGTGCTGTTCCGCGCCGAAGCTGTGCTTTTACGAGCGTGGCCTCAGCGCGGTTGACGAGCGGCGGACAGACGAGGTGGGGTGAGGATTCAGCGCCGAGGAGGGCTAGTTGGCTTCACAGTGAGTAGCCGTAGCTCTGGGCGCCGTGTGTGATAGCGGCGGTAGTGCCGTCTGGGCGAACCCCGGTGATGCGGAAGTAGGTCGTGTCGGCGCGGTTGAGGGGTACGTACGACGCGTAGATAGGGCCCTTGGAACCTGCGATCGTCTTGATTCGGTTATACGTGTTCGTGGAGGGGTTCCATGCGTCCACGTGGTATTCGGCAATGTTGCTGCACAGAGCCTCATCGTCGCACCGCCACTGCACGGTCCCGAGGTTGCCCGCATTTTCGGAACTGGTGATGGTGAGCGGTCCCGTGTCCGCGTTGCGGGCTTCGGCGGGCCTGTTGTCGGGTTCGGTGATGGTGACGGTGGAGGCGGCGGCCCAGGGGATGTGGTTGTCCCAGGGGTCGAGTGCCGCAACGAAGAAGGTCACCGTTTCGCCGTCGGGAGGTCCCGCGCACAGCAGTGCGTTCGGGACATCTCTTGGGGGAGCGGCCCAGTCTGCGGCGTCGAAGCATCCGCTGTTGTCGTAGTGAATGCTGCCGTCAGCCCGTCGTACGACGCGGGCAGCTACGTAGTGCAGGTCGCTTTCCGCTGGTGCGTCCCAGCTCAGGACGATTCCGTCCGCGCGAGGCGTCGCTGTCAGGCCGGTCAGGGCGGGGGGCGGAACGCTGTCGGGAGTCACCGTGACGGGTTTCGACATGGGAGACACGTTGCCTGCGGCGTCTGTGACCTGGGCGGCGTAGGTGTAGGAGGTGCCGTCGTATGCAGGCAGCTCATCCGTGAAGCTGTCGGTCGTCGCTGAGGCTGCGGTCACTGTGGCGATGAGCTTGGGGGTGTCGCCGAGCGTCTGGCCAGTGGAACGGTAGATGCGGAGGCTTCCACCGGTGCGCACCTCTTCCACCGTGGCCGCGGGTCCGAACCAACTGAGGATGAGAGAAGTGCTGGTGCCGGACTTGTGGGCGACCTCGAGGTCGGGTGCCGACGGCGTGATGGTGTCCTGCGGGGTGATCGTCAGCGTGGGGCTGAGCTGAGACTGGTTTCCTACGCGGTCAGTGGCCCGAACGGCGTATTGGCGCGGTATGCCGTCGTGCGAGATCTTGAGAGGGTCGGTCCAGGCGGTTTTGTTGCTGGGGCCCATGGAGATCCAGCCGCTGTCCCCGATCTGGCGGTACACCTGGTACGGGTAGGCGGGGAGATCCATTTCTCTGCTGGGTGCCCAGGTGAGGGTCGCCGTTCCGGCGCCCTCGTCGTAGACCACCTTGGTCCTGGCCGGCGGGAGTGGGGCGACACGGTCCGGGCCCGATGCGGCGGGACCGTAGCTGAAGTTGACGGCGGCAGCACCGTTCCAGTTGACGTAGTCGACACGGAGTACGTGTGTCCCTGGAGGCATCGTGAGGGTGGCGGTTTTGGAGACGGTGGTTGAGCCGTTCTTCCAGAGGTCGATCTTGCGGACGCCGTCGAGGTAGACGCGGATGCCGTCCTGGCCTGAGGCGTTGAATGCGAAGGGGCCGCCGGAGCCGAAGTCGCGTGTGACCTGCCAGCGGACTCCGAAGTTGTCGATACCGACGCCAGATACTCCGGGCGAGTTGTTCCCCCAGTTCTCACCGATTGAGGCATCCGTGTCGGTACGCGATGGGGTGCCCGTGAAGGTGGTGTTGGCGAAGTACTGACGCAGGAAGGTGGGATTGCCGGTGACTGAAACGTCGGTCGTTCCCGGAGAAGCGTTGCCCGACTTGTCGAACGCGCGGACCTCGTAGACGTGGTCGACGGTGCCGGCCGTGGTGTCGGTGAAGGTCGTGCCGGTGACCGTGGCGATGGGACTGTCGAACGAGGCCTGGTCCGGGGCGCGCCGGTAGACGCGGTACCCAGCCACGTCCATCTCCTTGTTCGCCGACCACCGCAGGACGTTCCGCTTCGAGGCGGCGTCCCGAGCGATCGCGAGCCCGGACGGAGCGAGCGGCGTAACCGGGTCCAGGCCAGCTCCCGCGCGAGGGGTGTAGGTGAACTTGACGGCGGCGGCGCCGTTCCAGTTGACGTAGTCGATACGGAGCGTGTGTGTGCCCTTGGGGATGGTCAGGTTGATCGTCTTGGAGACGGTGGTTGAGCCGTTCTTCCAGAGGTCGATCTTGCGGACGCCGTCGAGGTAGACGCGGATGCCGTCCTGGCCTGAGGCGTTGAATGCGAAGGGGCCGCCGGAGCCGAAGTCGCGTGTGACCTGCCAGCGGACTCCGAAGTTGTCGATACCGACGCCAGATACTCCGGGCGAGCTGTTGCCCCAGTTCTCACCGATCGAGGCGTCGCAGTCCGTACGCTTTGCCGCTCCGGAAAAACTGGTGTTCGCAAAGAACTGTCTGGTGTAGGAGTTCGTCGCGCACGACGCGGCCGACGCCTGCGATGTGGCGCCCGCCACGAGACCACCCGTCAGTGCGACCACAGCCGCGGTGGCGGCGGGCAGACGGGATCTTCTGACATTGCTCACTGAGTCCCCTTTTGAACACATGACTGTCCTGCGGACAGTCGTATCGACATAGGGATTCATGAGATCAACCTGAGGTTGTACGTTGAGCAGGTTCTTGCCGATTCCGTTATGGAAGCCTCACCTTGGCATTTAACCTCCGACCTTGAACGGAGGGTTGTGTGGGGTCACTCACCTGGGAATGTGCGGGGGGAAAGCGGACGGTCGCGCGTGTGGGCAGGTGTCCGCCTGTGGACATTTTCGGGGGAAATTTGACACGGTGGCGCACATGCCAATGCCCAGCCTCGCCTCGGACGCCGCTGCTTTCTACGCTGCCCAGAGTCTGTTCTCCGACCCTAGGGACCTCGCACCGCTCTATGCTGTCCTGCCCGCCGATCCACACGAACTTGCGCGGGTTGCGCGGGACTTGATGGTCCACCGCTTGGAGGGCGACCTCTTCCAGTACGCCATCCCGCAAGATCGTCTCCACAACGACGCCGAGACGCGCTACATCGACGACATCCTGCGGATCGTCATCTCGCGCAACGATGCTTCGCTGGCCCAACGCCGCCAGGTCGGCGACCGCTTCGTCGGTGTCTGCCGTGACTTCGCGCTGCTGCACTGCTCGTTCCTGCGGTACGTGGGCATACCCGCCCGGATCCGGTCCGGCTTCGCCGACTACTTCGGTGCGGACGGCTTCCACTTCGACCATGTGGTCACCGAGTACTGGGACCCCACGCGAGGCTGGCTGCTCTCCGACCCCGAGCTGGCAGACCCTCTCGTCCTGGAGGCTCATCAGGTGGGCTTCGATCCGATGGACGTCCCGCGCGACCGCTTCCAGGTCGCCGGTGATGCCTGGCAGCGGATCCGCGCGGGCGAGGCCGATCCGAAGTCGTACGGGCTTCCGCTGGCC
>NZ_JBHWEL010000015.1:0-4096 GCF_042734135.1 Streptomyces sp. NPDC059668
GTGTTCGTCCGTCTCGTGGCTCTCGCTCTCCGGCTCCTTGGCGTGGGGGCTGGCGCGTCGCCGCCCCCTCGCCCTGCGGCGCTGGGGCGCGCGCGGGCGCCCCGGGCGCGGCGCCGCCCGGCGGCCCCCCCCCCCCCACGTGTCTGCCGGTCCGGGTGAACCGTTCCGGGCCGGCCGGGGTCTCACCGGGAGACCCGTGCCCGATCCGTTCGTACTGGAGGCGCCCGTGGCCATGATCGGCCTGTTCTGGATCACCGAGAAGAGCGTGTACGTGGGTGCCGAGCCCGCGGGGAACGGGCGCGGGGTGCGGCTCACCCCCGAGGGCCTGGAGGCCGTGGGCACGGACCAGAGGGGCTTCTGGGCGTGGCGGGACGTGCGTGCGGTCACCGTGCACGACGCGCAGGTGCGCTCCAGTACCCGGTGGCTGGTGAACAGCGTGATGGACACGGTCCTCGACGTGGCGACGGGCGGCGGTGAGGCACCGCCCGCCTTCGAACTCCACGTCCGCACCGACGAGGAGAAGGCCGAGCTGACGGTGTACACGGCGGCCGTCGGGGGCTACGTGCAGTCCGAGTACGAACTCTCGCTGGACCTGCTGGACCGCTTCGTCGACGGCACGGCGGACGTGGCACGGCTGCTGGAGTGGGGGAGCGTCGAGGGCGACGGCGTCACACCCTGGCGGGCCGCCCGCGAGGCACTGCTCAGAAGCTGGGCCGCGGCGGCCTGAGACGTGTGCGGAGGGCGCCGGGCCCCGCCCAGGAGGTCGTGGCGGAGGAGGGCGCTCTCCGGGCGCGGGCGCGTCCGAGCGCGCCCCGTGACGGGGTCGTCGCCTCCCAGGACCCCACCGCCGGCCCTCGGGCCGCCCAGGCCGTGCCGTACGCCTCGCCGGTGGGCTCCACGGTCGACCCCGCCTCCGCCGCCTACCGTGCCGTCAACTCCGGTATTTCACCCATCACTTCACGGGCGGGTGTCCCTGGGCGGGGCACGCCGTCGTGATCGCGGACCGGGCCGGCCCATGAGGAGGGACCGGGCGGCGCGGGTGTCGGAGGGGGCAGAGGTGACACCGTCATGTTGTTGCAGGGCGCCGCGCGGAGGTGGGGAAATGTCCCGACGTATGCGGGCGAGAGGGGGCGCGCGGGGGGCGCGCCCGTGTTGCGATGGCGGTCGGGGCCGCGCATAGTTGCGCTGCGGAAGACGCGGACCACGGGTTCCGCGGTGCGGAAGTGCTCCGCCGTGGACGGTGCGCAGCGTCGCATCACGGAGGTTGCCGGAGCCGGAGGTTGGAGCCAGGGGTGGGAGATGGCCGGGCACGGGACGGACAGGCATCCGCACGGCGCTGACCGACTCTGCGACGCCGGGGACCGGGTGTACTCCCGGGCCGTGCGGCGCGGACGGGTGCCGCGCGCGGACGCGGAGGCGGTGCCCTGCCTGGTCGAGTTGGCGCTGCTGCACCCGGACCCCGACGACATGGGATGGCTGGTGCCGACCTCGCCGCAGGAGGTCATGACGCGGCTGATCCGGGGTGTGTACGAGGAGGTCAGCGCGAGCCAGGCGCGGGTGGGCGACGCGGTGACGGCGTTCGAGTGGTACGCCGGGCTCGGCGGTCGGGTGCAGACGCAGGCCGAGGGGGTGGCGATCCGCGTCCTCGACGGGCTGCCCAGGATCCGGGCCGCGATGGACGAGGCGACCGAGGCGTGCACCAGCGAGGTGCTGACGGTGCAGCCGGGAGGCATCCGCCGCGAGGACGAGCTGTCGGAGGGTCTGCACCGGGCGCTGGAGATGCGCCGGCGGGGCGTGCGCATGCGGGACCTGTACACCCACGTGGCACGGCACGGCCAGGGCCTGCACAACTACATGGAGATGATGGGGGGCGCGGCGGAGGCCCGGACGCTCGACGAAGTGGTGGAGCGGCTCATCCTCTTCGACCGCAAGGTGGCGTTCATCCCGGCCAACGACGACCGCACGATCGCCCTGGAGCTGCGGCACCCGGCGCTGGTCGACTACCTGGTGACGGTCTTCGAGCGGCTGTGGCGGCTGGCGATACCGCTCGCCGCGCCGCTCCCGGAGACCGGCATCGACGGCATCACCCATCGCGAGCGTTCGATCGCGGCGCTGCTCGCCGAGGGCCACCAGGACGCGGTGGTCGCGGAGCGGCTGGGGATCAGCGTGCGGACCTGCCGGGCGCACATCGCACGCCTCTCGGAGACCCTGGGAGCGGCGAGCCGTACGCAGTTGGGTGTCCGGATCGCGCAGGCGGGGCTCGACGGGCCGCCGCGCTCCCCGGAGCTGCTGCCGTTCAGTGCTCCTGGTCCAGAATCCCCGACTGGGCGATGAGATAGCCGAGTTGGGCCCGGCTGCCGCTGCCGAGAGCGGTGGCCAGCTTGGCGACGTGGGCGCGGCAGGTGCGGACGTTCATGCCGAGGCGGCGGGCGATGGCCTCGTCGACGTGGCCCTCCACCAGGAGCTTGGCGATGGAGTACTGGATGTTGGTGATGCCGCCCGGGGCGGCGGTCTCGTAGGGCGCGCCGGCGGTGAGCGGGACGGCGCGGCCCCAGATGAACTCGAAGACCTTGATGAGGTAGCGGACGAGTCCCGGGTGGCGCAGTTCCAGGGCGACCTGCTGGTCGTCGCGGGTGGGGATGAAGGCGACGCTCTCGTCGCAGACGATGAGGCGCTCCACCAGCTCGTCGATGGTGCGGTACTCGACCTTGCCGTCGGACAGTTGGGCCACGTACGCCAGTTTGTCCGGACTGTGGCGGGCGGTGTGCTGATACAGCGTCCGGATCTTCACACCACGTTCGATCAGCGGCCGGTCGCGCTCCAGTCCCTGGAGGAGGCTGCGCTCGGAGCCGCGGTCGCTCGGCTGGATCGTGAGCATCTCGTGCTGGCACTGGGCGGTCGCCAGGTTCAGCGCCGCGTTGATGCGGTCGCCGCCCTCCAGCACTGTGATGGAGTGGGTGAGGGTCGCTCCCTGGACGCTGAGGGCCATGAACGGCTCAAAAGCGTCACTCAACTCGACGGAGAGGCGCCTGCGTTCGGTGATCTCGCGCTCTATGGGGTTGAGTCGCTGGGCCAGGGCCACCGAAGGGGGCACCGGACGCAGCCAGTTCGCGTCGTCGGGGTCGGGGTGGAGGAGTGCGAGTTCGAGCAAGCAGGGCGCGGGCTCCGCGTCCTCGCGCGCGATTCGTCCGGTGCGCAGCGCGTTCGCGTAGAGACGGCCTCCGTCCTCGCACAACTGGGTCACACCGTGGGGATGTGTCGCATTGGTCTGATTCGTTGTCAAAACTCCACCCCCCAGGGTCCTGAACGTGCAGGAACATGATGCATCGATTATGTGGCCACGACGTGCCCGAATGAGCCATCGTCTTATTCGACGGGGGAAGACGGGACTTTCAAGTGAGGACGAAGCCGACTATGCGTAACAAAATGCTTCGCTCGGTGCTTGTCGCCGCCTTCTCCGCCATGGTGGCATTCGGAGCTCTGGGCGGCCTCTCCGAGACGAAGGCCGACGTACTGGCGGACAGTCACTGGCCGGCGGTGGCCACGGACAACGTACTGGCGGACAGCCACTGGCCGGCGCCGGTCGCGAACGACGTGGTGACTCCGGCGGCGGATGACGGCTCCGGGAGTTGACGTGACGACGCCCCCCGACGACCGCTCCTTCCGTCGCGAGATGGCAACCGCCTACCGCTCCGGCTGGCACTTCATCGACCTGGCGACCGCGATCCCGCACACCGGGGATTCGCTGATGGTGACCGTGTTCGGAGAGCCGGTCGTCGTCACCCGGGACGAGGACGAGGACGTACGGGCGTATCGGTGTCTGCGACGGCCGCGCGGCGCGCCGCAGCCCGTGCGGTGTGCCATCAGGTACGGAATGATCTTTGTGAACCTCGATCAGCGTGACCACCAGCTGGCCGAGCCGGAAGCCCCGGACGTAAGGACCATCTCAGCCACCCCCCGCAGTGCCTGACGCGATTCCCCCGTCGTAGTAGATCGCGCAGGTACTTCCCCCCGCACCCGGGGGGGGGGGGGGGCCCCCAACCGCGGCACACCCCCCCACGCCGACCGGGCGGACCAGCCCCCGGGGGGCGCTGTG
>NZ_JBHWEL010000015.1:4106-12776 GCF_042734135.1 Streptomyces sp. NPDC059668
ACCCCCACCCCCCACAGTCACAACCGCTAACCCCCCGTCGATCTAGATCCCCCAGATACGACCCCCCGCGGCGCCGACACCGTGACCTGAACACGGTGACGCCGCTGCAGTTTTGGGCGAAACATCCTGGTATCCGAGCCTCGTCCCCCCGGGTGCGTCCCTCGGGAGCGTCCTCAGGGTGCGTCCTCCGCCACGGCGGCCGGAACCGGCCGTGCGGTGGCATCAGCCGTGCGGTGGGATCAGCCGTGCCCCAGCGCCGAGGTCAGTCCGATCTCGATCACCACCCGGGCCGGGTTGGGTGAGGGCGTCCTCCCGTACCGCTCCGCGTACCGCCGCTCCGCCTCCGCGACGCGCGACGGTTCGGTGGAGACGGTCGCGAGCCCCTCCAGCGTCGCCCACCGCCGCCCGTCCACCTGGCAGACCGCGACCCGGGCGCCGTCGGCCCCCGCGGCCCGCACGTGCCCCACCTTCGCGCTGGACCCGTTGGTGATGACCCGGGCCAGGCCGGCGTCCGGATCGTAGGTGACCCCGACGGGGACGACGTGCGGGCTGCCGTCCCCCCGGAGCGTGGTCAGCGTGCAGAGGTGCCGCTCCCGCCAGAAGGCGAGGTAGGCGGGGTCGGGATCGCGTGGGTTCACCGGATGTGCGGCCATGGTCCGAAAGGTAACCCGACCGGTGTGCCGCAAGTCGCCCCGGGCTCACCTTGAGTGGAATAGACTCAACTTTGTGTACGTTGGTTGAGTCAGTCCGTACGGGGAGTCCGTACCGGAAGTCCGTGCACAGGAGGAGACTGCGAACGTGGACGCCGAGCTGACCAACAGGAGCCGGGATGCGATCAACGCGGCCACCAGCCGGGCCGTGTCCGAGGGGCACCCGGACCTGACCCCCGCACACCTGCTGCTCGCGCTGCTCGGGGGGCAGGACAACGAGAACATCATCGATCTGCTGGCCGCCGTCGACGCCGACCAGGCCTCCGTACGGGCCGGCGCCGAACGGGTCCTGGCCGCCCTGCCCAGCGTGACCGGGTCCACCGTCGCGCCACCGCAGCCCGACCGCGAGCTGCTCGCCGTCATCGCCGAGGCGGCCGACAAGGCCAGGGAACTCGGCGACGAGTACCTGTCCACCGAGCACCTGCTCATCGGCGTCGCCGCGAAGGGCGGCCGGAGCGGGGACGTACTCTCACAGCAGGGCGCCAGTGCGAAGAAGCTGCTGGAGGCGTTCCAGAAGACCAGGGGAGGGCGCCGGGTGACGACCCCGGATCCCGAGGGCCAGTACAAGGCACTCGAAAAGTTCGGTACGGACTTCACGGCCGCCGCGCGCGACGGCAAGCTCGACCCGGTCATCGGCCGGGACCAGGAGATCCGCCGGGTCGTGCAGGTGCTGTCCCGGCGCACCAAGAACAACCCCGTCCTCATCGGCGAGCCCGGCGTCGGCAAGACCGCCGTCGTGGAGGGTCTCGCCCAGCGGATCGTGAAGGGCGACGTGCCCGAGTCGCTCAAGAACAAGCGGCTCGTCTCGCTCGACCTCGGCGCCATGGTGGCCGGGGCGAAGTACCGCGGCGAGTTCGAGGAGCGGCTCAAGACCGTGCTCGCCGAGATCAAGGACTCCGACGGGCAGATCATCACCTTCATCGACGAGTTGCACACGGTGGTGGGCGCGGGAGCCGGCGGGGACTCCTCGATGGACGCCGGCAACATGCTCAAGCCCATGCTCGCCCGCGGCGAACTGCGGATGGTCGGCGCCACGACCCTCGACGAGTACCGCGAGCGGATCGAGAAGGACCCCGCCCTGGAGCGCCGCTTCCAGCAGGTCCTGGTCGCCGAGCCCAGCGTCGAGGACACCATCGCGATCCTGCGCGGGCTCAAGGGACGCTACGAGGCCCACCACAAGGTCGTGATCGCGGACAGCGCGCTGGTGGCCGCCGCGACCCTCTCCGACCGCTACATCACCTCCCGCTTCCTGCCCGACAAGGCCATCGACCTCGTCGACGAGGCCGCGTCCCGGCTGCGCATGGAGATCGACTCCTCCCCCGTCGAGATCGACGAACTCCAGCGCTCCGTCGACCGGTTGAAGATGGAGGAGCTCGCGCTCAGCAAGGAGACGGACGCCGCCAGCAAGGAGCGTCTGGAGAAGCTGCGCCGCGACCTCGCCGACCGCGAGGAGGAACTGCGCGGGCTGACCGCCCGCTGGGAGAAGGAGAAGCAGTCCCTCAATCGCGTCGGTGAGCTGAAGGAGAAGCTCGACGAGCTGCGCGGCCAGGCCGAACGCGCCCAGCGCGACGGCGACTTCGACACCGCCAGCAAGCTGCTCTACGGCGAGATCCCCACCCTGGAGCGGGACCTGGAGGAGGCCTCCGAGGCGGAGGAGGAAGCCGCCGGCGACACGATGGTGAAGGAAGAGGTCGGCCCGGACGACATCGCCGACGTCGTGGGCTCCTGGACGGGCATCCCCGCCGGGCGGCTCCTGGAGGGCGAGACGCAGAAGCTGCTGCGCATGGAGGAGGAGCTGGGCCGTCGGCTGATCGGCCAGAGCCAGGCCGTGCAGGCCGTGTCCGACGCCGTACGGCGCACCCGCGCCGGTATCGCCGACCCGGACCGCCCCACCGGATCCTTCCTCTTCCTCGGCCCGACCGGCGTCGGCAAGACCGAACTCGCCAAGGCCCTCGCGGACTTCCTCTTCGACGACGAGCGGGCGATGATCCGCATCGACATGAGCGAGTACGGCGAGAAGCACAGCGTCGCCCGGCTGGTCGGCGCCCCGCCCGGCTACGTCGGGTACGAGGAGGGCGGCCAGCTCACGGAGGCCGTGCGCCGCCGCCCGTACAGCGTCGTCCTGCTCGACGAGGTCGAGAAGGCACACCCGGAGGTCTTCGACATCCTCCTCCAGGTACTGGACGACGGACGGCTGACGGACGGACAGGGCCGGACGGTCGACTTCCGCAACACCATCCTGATCCTCACCTCGAACCTGGGCAGTCAGTACCTGGTGGAGCCGCTGACCTCCGCGGAGGAGAAGAAGCAGCAGGTCCTGGAGATCGTCCGGGCCTCTTTCAAGCCGGAGTTCCTCAACCGGCTCGACGACCTGGTGGTCTTCTCCGCCCTCGACAGGCAGGAGCTGGAGCGCATCGCCAGGCTCCAGATCGAGCGCCTCGCGAGGCGGCTGGCGCAGCGCCGGATCACCCTGGAGGTGACCGACCCGGCCCTGGCCTGGCTCGCGACCGAGGGCAACGACCCGGCGTACGGCGCCCGGCCGCTGCGCCGCCTGGTCCAGACCGCGATCGGCGACCGGCTCGCCAAGGAGATCCTGGCGGGCGAGGTCAAGGACGGCGACACGGTCCGGGTGGACGCCTTCGGGGACGGCCTGATCGTGGGACCCGCGACCGGCAAGACGCTGTGACGCCGCCGAGGTGACGAGGTGAGGCGGGCGAGGTGACCAGGGCGGGCGGGCCCCGCCCTGGTACCGGACAGGCGTTCGTACGGCCGGCCGTCGGCGTCGTGACCGGTACCGGTGCCGCTCACCGGTACCGGTGACCGCTCACCGGTACCGGCGTCGGGACCGTGATCGACGGGATCGGCACGGTGACCGGTACCGGGATCGGTACCGCGCCGCTACCGCTACCGGCGCCGGGAGCGGGATCGGCGGCGGTGCGCGGGAGGGTGCCGGCCTCCGCGCCGCCCGACCGGTCACGTCCGTGAACGGATCGGTGGCGGACACGGAGCGGTACGACACTCCGGACGTGCCCCGCCGGGACTTCGCGGCCGGGGGCCGGAGGCCGTCGTACCGGGCCCCGCACCCCCCCCATGACGACGGGTTCCGCCCCGGTCGCCGGTGACGGGAACATGCCGCCCCGGCCGACAGGCCACGTCAGGGGTTGCCACTCCCCGCCCCGGATGGGGGAGGATGGCGGTATCCGTACGAAGGGAAATACACGGTGAGCATCGACCCGTCCTCGATTCCGAATTTCGGGGGCCAGCCCGAGCCGCAGCCCGGCGGACCGGCGGGCCCCGTCGTCCCGGATCAGGACCTCGTGAAGCAGCTCCTCGACCAGATGGAGCTGAAGTACGTCGTCGACGACGAGGGTGACCTCGCGGCGCCGTGGGAGGAGTTCCGTACGTACTTCATGTTCCGCGGCGAGGGAGACCAGCAGGTCTTCTCGGTGCGGACGTTCTACGACCGACCGCACCAGATCGACGAGAAGCCGACGCTGCTGGAGTCGATCGACGACTGGAACCGCCGCACGCTGTGGCCGAAGGTCTACACCCACACGCACGACGACGGCACCGTCCGCCTGATCGGCGAGGCGCAGATGCTGATCGGCACCGGCGTCGCCCTCGAACACTTCGTGTCGTCGACGGTCAGCTGGGTGCGGGCCGCCATCGAGTTCGACAAGTGGCTCGTCGAGCAGCTCGGCCTGGAGCAGGAAGTGAACGAGGCGGACAAGCCCGAGGACGACGACGAGTAGTCCTCACGCTGGTTTTCCGCCAGGTTCTACAGCGGCGTGTGCGCGATGACGACGAGATACGCGCCGTAGGCGAACGAGAGCCCGGCCAGGGCGCCGACCACCAGGACGGCGTGCCAGGGCCGGGCTCTTGCCGTCCGCACCAGCGCCCGGGCCAGCGGCAGCAGCAGCGGGAACGCCGGCAGCAGGAAGCGCGGCTTGCACTCGAAGAACCCGGCGCCGCCGAGCGCGATCAGCAGCAGGACGCCGCTGTGGACGAGCAGCGGCAGCGGGGCCCGGTCCGCGATCAGCAGCGCGTACAGCAGCACGGCCACCGCCACGATCACCAGCGACATCGGGAACACGAAGCGGTCCCCGCGCAGCAGCAGGTGCTTGACGAAGCGCAGCGCGCCCACGCCGAAGTCGAAGCGTGAGCCCCACAGCCGCTGCACCTGGAAGTACCCGCCGAGCGGATCGCCCTGGCGGCGGCCCACCCACAGTACGTAGCCGCACCAGCCGAGCGGCGCGAGCGCGGCGCCCGTCCACAGGCTGTGGGGAACTTTCCGGCCGCGCCGCCGCCAGACCTCGCAGGCCGCCGCCGCGAGGACCGCCGCGGCGACCGCGAACCCGTTCGGCCGCGACAGGCCCGCGAGCGCAGCCAGCGTGCCGGCCCACAGCCAGCGCCCGGTGAGCACCGCGTACAGGGACCAGGCGGCGAAGGCGGTGAGGACGGGCTCGGTGTACGCCAGGGACAGCACCACGGAGTGCGGGAGCAGGCCCCAGAGCAGGACGAGGGCGACGCCGACCGCGCGGCCGTGCAGCCGGGCCCCGATCGCGTAGATCCCGCACGCGGCGGCCGCGGCCGCCAGCCAGGACACCAGCAGTCCCGCCGCGCCCCCGCTGAACGGGGTCACCGCCGTGACCGCGCGGACGAGCCCCGGGTACAGCGGGAAGAACGCCAGGTCGCTGTGGACGACGGTGGGTCTGAAGTGCTGGGCGCGTACGTAGCCGTGCGCCGCGATCCCCAGGTACCAGAGGGAGTCCCAGGAGCGTCCGAGCAGGGCGAGGGGGTGCTTGCCGTGGGCCCGGGCGGTCCCGGCGAGCACCAGGACGCCGACGAGCCGGGCCAGGACGAACAGCCCCAGCGCGTACACGACGGCGGGCACGTTGCGCCCGGACCGCGCCGCGCGGGCGCGGTCCCCGTCAGCGGGCTTCTGGACGGCGGGAGCCGGAAGGGTACTGGCGTGGGTCACACCCGAACTCTGCGTCCCTTACGGGGCGTTTGCGAACGTTGCGCGTCCGCCGGGGTGCGGTTTCCGACGCTTCGGCGCGCCGTCCGCGGTAGCCGTCCCCCGCGTGTTAGGGCGCGTCGCGCCCGTGATCGACGCACCCTGCGGCGGCGCTGGCGGGCCGCCCGGAGCCGCCGGGCCGCCTCTTCCAGCACCTCGGTGCGCGTCGGACAGTCCCCCTTGGAATCAGATTGTGATCTGAGTAAGCTCTGATTATGTCTATCGGGCGTCTGGACGCAGAAACGGAATCCGTCTCCTTCACCGATCTGTCCCGTAACCCCAAAGGTGTCGCGGCCAGAGCTGCTGCCCTGGGGCGGCTTCGGGTCACCCATCGGGACGCGCCGGACATGGTGCTGACCACGGCTGTACGCGCGGAGGGTGCGGAGGAGAATCTGACCACCGCCTCGCGGCTTTTCCTCGCGCTGATGAAGCAGGACGACGGTGCCAGAGCGCTCGTCCTCGCCCTGCCCGAGGTGTT
Organism: Streptomyces sp. NPDC059668; assembly: GCF_042734135.1. Lineage (NCBI taxonomy): Bacteria > Bacillati > Actinomycetota > Actinomycetes > Kitasatosporales > Streptomycetaceae > Streptomyces > Streptomyces sp. NPDC059668. The sequence goes on from NZ_JBHWEL010000015.1 coordinate 10,312, forward strand.
CCCCTGGGCGCGACACCTGGACGCGGAAGAGGTTCGGGCTTTCACTGTCGAGCTTCTCGAAGCGCTGTCGGACGCCGCCGAACTGGGGGCGGGAGAGGCTGTGCACCGCGCGATCGTCTCCTGGCGCGCCACGGCACGCATCAATGCCGATCCCGAGCAGCTCAGGGAATCGCTGCGTCCGCTCGATGGTGATGACCTCGGTCAGGTCGAGGTGCGTGGGTGAGCCCGAAGAAAGGAGACCGAGTGAGCGTTCCGCCCCTCAACGGGTGGAACGTCGTCTTCGGGACCACAGAGGCGGTGACGGGCTGGGAGGAACTGTGTCGCGTGGCCCTGCCGAGCGCGCATCGCTGCCTGGATGCTCTCCGAAGTGACCCCCTGACCCGGTCCAACTGGAATCGCCAGCATCAGTTGCGCGGCAGGCACGCCACCAAAGCGTGGAAGGGTTCCGACCTGGACCAGTGGGAGTACGAGGTCACCAGCGGTGGTCGAGTGCGCTACCTGGTCAGCGCGGAGACCGCCACCGTGATCCTCGTGTACGCGTCCCCGCGACACCCCAAGGACACCGAGTGAACCGTGGTCGCTCCGGGAGCAGGGTCTGAGCAGGTCCCGCACCCCGAAGCAACCGGGCGGCGCTCTCTTCGCGCCCCCTGTCAGACCGCCAATCGCTTGAGGCGGGTAACCGCCTCTTCCAACACACCCTTCCGCTTGCAGAACGCGAAGCGCACGAAGGGCGCGCCTGCCTCCCGGTGGTCGTAGAAGACCGCGTTCGGGATGGCGACCACGCCGGCGCGCTCCGGCAGCGCGCGGCAGAAGGCGAAGCCGTCGCTCTCGCCGAGCGGGCGGATGTCGGTGGTGACGAAGTACGTCCCGGCCGGCCGGAAGACCTCGAACCCCGCCGCCGAGAGCCCGGCGGCCAGCACGTCCCGCTTGGCCCGCAGGTCCGTACGGAACGCCTCGAAGTAGGTGTCCGGCAGTGCGAGCGCCTCGGCCACGGCGTACTGGAACGGGCCTGCGCTGACGTACGTCAGGAACTGCTTCGCCGACCGTACGGCGGTGACGAGGTCCGGCGTGGAGGTGATCCAGCCGACCTTCCAGCCGGTGAACGAGAAGGTCTTGCCCGCGCTGCCGATGGTGACGGTCCGTTCCCGCATCCCGGGGAAGGTGGCCAGCGGCACGTGCTCGGCGTCGTCGAACACGAGGTGCTCGTACACCTCGTCCGTCACGACGAGCAGGTCCCGTTCGACGGCGAGCTTCGCGATCTCGCCGAGTTCCTCGCGGGAGAGGACGGTGCCGGTGGGGTTGTGCGGGGTGTTGAGGAGGAGCAGCCGGGTGTTGTCCGTGACCGCGTCGCGCAGTTCGTCGAGGTCCAGCCGGAAGCGGCCCTCGTGCGGGCGCAGGGTGACCGGGATCCGGGTGCCGCCCGCCATCGCGATACCGGCCGCGTAGGAGTCGTAGTAGGGCTCCAGGGCGATGACCTCGTCGCCGGGCTCCACCAGGGCCAGCAGGCTCGCGGCGATGGCCTCGGTGGCGCCCGCCGTGACCAGCACCTCGCGGTCGGGGTCGTACGACAGCCCGTAGTGGTGCTTCTGGTGGACGGCGATCGCCGTCCGCAGCTCGGGTACGCCGGGGCCCGGCGGGTACTGGTTGCCGCGTCCGTCGCGCAGCGCCCGTACGGCCGCCTCCCGGATCTCCGCGGGCCCGTCCGTGTCGGGGAACCCCTGGCCGAGGTTGATCGAGTCGGTGCTGAGCGCCAGGGCCGACATCTCGGCGAAGATCGTCGTGCCGAACTCGGTGAGTCGGCGGTTGAGAAGCGGACGGCGGCCGTTGGAGGTCATGCCGGTCATCCTGCGCCCAAGCCGTGGAGTTCCTCAACTCACCCGCCGTCCGGCCCCGGTCCGCACCCCGGGCGGGGGTGTCCCGACTTCTGATGCTCAGGAGTTGCTCAACTCTGCTTTGGCCGGCGGAGCGCGGGGGCATCCCCCTGTCACGCACGACGCGAGGCGCCCACGGGGGGTCGCTTCGGGGGAACGAAAGGAGGGTGGCGCCATGATCATCGGCATCATCCTGGCGGTCTTCTTCATCGTCCTGATCGGCGTCCTCAGGGCCGGCCGCCGTGCCCGCGGGAAGGCCGGTTCGGTGAGGGCGCGGAGCTCCCGATCGAGCGGGAGCCTCCTGGGGGGCGGAACCGGCGGCGGGGGCAGCTGGTGGGCCGGCGGGGGCGACTCGTCCGGCGGCTCGTCCGGCGGCGGCCACCACGGGGGTCATCACGGGGGTCACTCCTGCGGCGGCGGCCACTCGTCGTGCGGCGGCGGCTCGTCCTGCGGAGGCGGGTCGTCCTGCGGTGGCGGCGGCGGATGCGGTGGAGGCAGCTGACACGGGGCAGCCGAGCTCCACACGGACCACGCGTCCGCAGCACGCGGAGGTTGGGGGGCCGGCGCCCCCCCCGGCGCGCCGCGCGCGCTGGG
>NZ_JBHWEL010000015.1:12786-76310 GCF_042734135.1 Streptomyces sp. NPDC059668
GGGGGGGGGGGGGTCTGGCCGCCGCCCGGGGGCCGCTCCGCCCCACCGCCCCCCGCCCCCCGCTGCCGGCGGGGGGGCCGCGCGGCACCCCCCCCGCCGCCCACCTCTGTGTTGCGGGGGGTGCGTACGGGGCGCGAGGGGCCCGGGACGGGGCCGGACGGGGCCGTGTACGCAAGCGGATCGGTGGCGTGGCCGGCTGCCGGGAGGCCGGCCGGGGGTGTGTCGCCGGGGTGTGGCGGAAAAAAATCACGGGGACGGGTCGGGGGTGCCGGGGCGCTTCCCCTCGTGGGCCGTTCGGGGGGCTTCCCGGGGGCCGTGACCGGCGCGTGTCGCCGCGCTCCGGGAGGCCGGCCCGGGCTTCCGCTTCCGCGCGCCCGGCGCGCGGCGTCGTTGAACAGTTGAACTGTGGGGCCCTCGGGGGGATGGAAACCCTACGAAGTTGGGTAAAAACGCTGTGGTGCCACCACAGTTCATGATTCCCTCTAAATCACCAACGCGGCCCTCGGATCGCCCCTTCCTGACAGGGCTGACAGGGCTGACCGGGCTGACCGGGTCGATCCCCCCATACCGACCGGGTGCGCCGGACCCCCACCTCCCTTTGCGTGCTAGCGGAGCCGACCCATGCTCACGACCCTGAACACCGCCTACACCGACACGCGCGCGGCCGACCTCGCGTGGGCCCTGGGGCGCGAGCCGCTGCCCGCGCTCGCCACCCTCGACCTCGAACTCGACGGGGCGAGACTGCAGTTGCGACTCCTCGGCGCGTCCCACCAGGTCCTTCTGGAGGAGGAGCGGGGCAGCTGTTCGGAGACCGTCGCATGCATCGCCGGCAGCAGCACGCCCCTTCCCCTCGGCGTGGCCAAGCGGGTCGGCGACTGGGAGTACGAGTTCGCGGCGCGCGTCGAGACACTCTCGTGCGGCTCCTTCGCGGGGCGCGCCCAGGAGCTGCTGGCCCTGGTCTCCGACCACCCGAACGGGCTCGTCGGTGTCTTCCCCGGCAGCCCGCACGCCTTCACCGCCCTGCTGGCCCAGCGTCACGAGGGCCAGGTCCACTGGCGCACATGGCACGCGTACCCGCAGGACGGCCAGCTCGTGGCGACCCGGACGAGGGTGGGGGTGCGGGTGACGGCCGAGGCCGATCTGCTCAGCGCGTCCGGCGTGTGAGGCGGTGCGAGCCGTGGGGGAGGCGGTGCGGGCCGTGTGAGGTCCGGGCCGTGGGGATACGGCCGTTGAGACGAACCGGTGGGCCGGGGGCGGCGGCCCCGGACGGCGTCCGCACCTGCCCCGACAACCGTACGGGCGAGCGCCAGATCCACACGTGTGGGTGACGAGCCGTAGTCCCGGTGTGACGTAGCGTTCCCAGCGTGATCGAACCGCACGCGCCTGCTCCCCCCGGCGCGCCGCCGCCCTGGGGCGTCCAGGGCCAGGCGCGGCTGCCCGTCCGTCCGGGCACCGGCCGGTTCCTCGTCCTCGCGGGCGTGTTCGTCTGTGCGGCCTGCGGACTCGTGTACGAACTCGAACTCGTCGCGCTCGCTTCCTACCTGGTCGGCGACTCGGTCACGCAGGCCTCGGTCGTGCTGTCCGTCATGGTCTTCGCCATGGGTGTCGGCTCCCTCGCCGCCAAGCGTCTGCGTCCCCGCGCGGCGGCCGGCTTCGGCGCGGTCGAGGCCGCGCTCGCGCTGGTCGGCGGATGCAGCGCGATGGCCCTGTACGCGGTGTTCGCGTGGACCGGCGGCTGGGGCGGCGTCTGGGCGAGCGGGTCGCGGTACCTGCTGGCCGCCTTCTCGCTCGCCATCGGCCTGCTGATCGGCGCCGAGGTGCCCCTCCTCATGGAGTTGATACAGCGCATCCGCCGCCAGGACCCGGGCGGAGCGGTGGCGGACCTCTTCGCCGCGGACTACGTCGGCGCCCTCGTCGGAGGCCTGGCCTTCCCCTTCCTGCTGCTGCCCCAGCTCGGGCAGCTGACCGGCGCACTGCTGACCGGGGCGGTGAACGCGCTGGTCGGCGGTGCCCTCGTCCTCGGCCTGTTCCGCCGGGACCTGAGCAGGCGCGGGCGCTGGCTCCTGCTGATCGCCAACGTGGTGGTCCTCGGACTGCTCGCCGCGGCCGCCGTGCTCGTCGACGACTTCGAGCACGCGGCGCGGCAGGCCGTGTACGGCAGGGACGTGCGCGTGGCCGTCCGGACCGGCGTCCAGGAGGTGGTCCTCACCGGCGGTACGCGCGGACACCCGCTCGGCCTCTTCCTCGACGGACGGCTGCGGGCCGGCGGCCGCGACGAGCACCGCTACCACGAGGCCCTGGTGCACCCCGCGATGTACGGGCGCCACGCGCGCGTGCTGGTCCTCGGCGGCGGCGACGGACTCGCGGTCCGCGAGGTGCTGCGCTATCCGGACGTCCGGCGGGTCGACGTGGTCGATCCCGACGCCGGAGTGGTGGGACTGGCGCGCCGGGACCCGGCCCTGTCGGCGCTCAACGGCCACGCGTTCGACGACCCGCGGGTGCACGTGTTCACCGCCGACGCCTTCTGCTGGCTGCGCCGGGACCCGCCCCCGTACGACGTGGTGATCTCCGACCTGCCGGACCCCGGGATCACGGCGAGCGCGAAGCTGTACTCGCAGGAGTTCTACGGGCTGACCCGCCGGGCACTGGCCGACGGCGGCCGCCTCGTGGTGCACGCCGGGCCGGTCACCTCACGCCCCCGTGTCTTCTGGACGGTCGAGGCGACGCTGCGGGCCGCCGGCCTGCGCGCCGACCCGTACCGCGTGGGCGGCCGCGACCCCGGTTCCACGACCGGTCGCGACCGCGCGCCGGAGGCGTCCCGGGCCGCGCGCGACTGGGGGTTCGTCCTCGCGTCCGTCAGGGGTACGCCCCTGCGCCTGGACCCCCGCGGGCCCGCTCCGCGCTCGCTCACACCCCGGTCCCTCGCGGCGGACGCACGGGCCGTGCGGCTCACCCGGATCAGGGGAGTGGAGCCCTCGACGCTCGTGCATCCGCGCTACTCCGAGTGACACGGAGGGCGGGGGAATGGGGGAATGACGCGGGAATCCCGTGATACGCGGGTGCGGTTCGCACCGGCCTGGGTAGGCTCGGCCGACATGGAGCATGAGGTGTTCGTTCCGGTTCCGGCCGAGCGGCTGAGGGAGGCGCTGGCCGATCCCGCGCGGGTGGCCCGGGCGGTACCCGGGCTCCAGCAGGACGCGGGCACCGCGCCGGTCTCCGGGCGACTGCGTGTCCGCGTCGGCGGCCACACCATCACCTACCGCGGTGCGGTGCGGGTCGTCGCCCGGGACGACGGTGCGTACGCCGTCGAGGGGGACGGTACGGAGGCCCGTGGCACCGGCACCGTGAAACTCGCCCTCGCCCTCCGGCTCGCGCCGGCCGAGGGCGGCACCACCCTCGTCGTCACGGGCACCGCCACGGCGGACGGGCGCCTGGGGGAACTCGCTCCGGCCACCGTCGCGACGGCGGCGACCCGACTGCTGAACCGCTTCGCGGAGAACCTGGCGGCGGGCACGGAGGACGCCGCCGCGGACGTCGCCGAGCCGGGTTCCGAGGCTGAGGTCGAGGACGGTTCGGAGGGGGGTTCCGCGGGCGGCTCCGAGGCCGGGGTCGAGCCCGAGGCCGGGGTCGAGGACGAGGGCGACGCGACCCGCTCCGTCTTCGACGCCGAGGTCCCGCCGCCGTCCCTCGACCCCCTGGCCGGGGACGACCAGGTACCGGCTCCGACCCCGCCGGGCCCCGTGGACGGGGAGGACTCCATCGCCGAGGCGGCGCACGCGCGACGGACGATGATCGGGCGCAGTGCGGAGGAGGTCGATCACGCGCCGCCGCGGGGGCGTTACGCGCCCGTGCCGGCGCCGGAGACCGACGCGGCGCGTGCGACGCTTCGTTGGGCGGCGCCCGCGGCGGCGGTGGTCGTGGCCTCGGCGATCGTTGTCACCAGGGCGCTGCGGAAGCGGCGCTGAGCGCGGGTTCCCTGCGGGGTGCTCGGTGTTTCTGCCCGGGGTGCGTCGCCTGAAGGGCTCGTCCTCAAGCGCCGGACGGGCTGGAGGTGCGGGCCTGTGCCGGGAGGTTGGGGCGGGTACATGCGTCGCCTGAAGGGCTTGTCCTCAAGCGCCGGACGGGCTGGAGGTGTGGGCCTGCGCTGAGAGGTTGCGGGGCCGGGCTGGGAGGTTGTGGGCCTGTGCCGGGAGGTTGGGGGCGGTACATGCGTCGCCTGAAGGGCTCGTCCTCAAGCGCCGGACGGGCTGGAGATGCGGGCCTGCGCTGAGAGGTTGCGGGGCCGGGCTGAGAGGCTGCGAGGCCGCGCTGGGAGGTTGCGGGCCTGCGCTGGGAGGTTGCGGGGCCGGGCTGAAAGATTCCGGTCGGGCAGGGTGTTTCAGCCCGTCCGGCGTTTGAGGACGAGGCCGTTCAGGCCGAAAGCGACGGCCCAAAGGGCGGCAGCCCCCAGGTACGGGCCGGTCGGCGGAACCGGACCAGTAGGGTCAGCCCCGTGAGTAACGAAGACATCACGCTGACCGCGGGCGACGCGGAAGCGACCGTCACGCCGGGCAACGGCGGACGGGTCGGGAGTCTGAAGGTCGGCGGCGTGGAACTGCTGCGCCAGGGTGCGAAGTTCGGGTGCTTCCCGATGACCCCGTGGTGCGGCCGGATCCGCGACGGCCGCTTCCTGGACGGAGCGACCGTCCGCCAGATGCCCCTCAACTCCCCGCCCCACGCCATCCACGGCACCGCCCGCGACGGCGCCTGGCGCACCGCCCGCGCCGACAAGCGCGAGGCCGTCATCACGTACGACCTCGTCGACCCCTGGCCCCACCCGGGCCGCGTCACCCAGGCGTTCACCCTGTCCGAGGACGCCCTCACGCTCACCATGTCCGTGGAGACGCACGACTCCTCCTTCCCCGCCCAGATCGGCTGGCACCCGTGGTTCAACCGGAGCCTGGAGGGAGAGGGCGTCCTGGTCGACTTCACCCCCGCCTGGCAGGAGGAGCGCGGCACCGACCATCTGCCCACCGGTCATCGCGTCGATCCCCGCCCCAGCCCCTGGGACGACTGCTTCGGCATGCCCGACGGAGTCGACGTCACGCTCACCTGGCCCGGCCGGCTGGAGCTGAAGGTGACCAGCCGGGAGGAGTGGGTCGTCGTGTACGACGAACAGGAGGCGGCGGTGTGCGTCGAGCCGCAGACCGGTCCGCCGAACGGGCTGAACACCCACCCGCGCCTGGTCACCCCCATCGAGCCGCTGGAGGCGTCCATGACCTGGAGCTGGCGGCGCCTCTAAGCTGGCGGGCATGAGTGACGTACGCGGCGCGCTGCTGCAGCAGATCAAGGACAAGGCCGTGGTGCACGGCAAGGTGACCCTCTCCTCGGGTCTGGAAGCCGACTACTACGTGGACCTGCGCCGGGTCACGCTGGACGGTGAGGCCGCGCCGCTGGTCGGACAGGTGCTCCTCGACCTCACGGCCGGGCTGGACTTCGACGCGGTGGGCGGCCTCACCATGGGCGCCGACCCCGTCGCCGGGGCCATGCTGCACGCCGCCGCGGCCCGGGGCCGCAAGCTGGACGCCTTCGTCGTACGGAAGGCGGCCAAGGCGCACGGCATGCAGCGCCGTGTGGAGGGCCCGGAGATCAGGGGCCGGCGGGTGCTCGTGGTCGAGGACACCTCGACCACCGGCGGCTCGCCGCTCGCCGCCGTCGAGGCGGTCCGGGAGGCCGGCGCCGAGGTCGTCGGCGTGGCGACGATCGTCGACCGCGCGACCGGCGCCGCCGAGAAGATCGAGGCCGGCGCCGGAGTGCCGTACCTCTTCGCCTTCTCCAAGGACGAGTTGGGCCTGGACTGACCCGCCCTCCCCCGGGGCGAGTTGAGTCCTGGCCGACGACGGGTCCGGGATCCCGTCCAACGCGGGGTCCCGTATCCCGGACGGGGTGACCTGAGCACCGGGTCAAGTCTGGAAAGATGGGGACGACGATGACGTCGCCCCCTAGGTCAGGGCCGTAAGCAGCAGAACGCCACCCGCACATACAAGGAGCGGACAGATGCCCATCGCAACCCCCGAGGTCTACGCCGAGATGCTCGACCGGGCGAAGGCAGGCAAGTTCGCCTACCCGGCCATCAACGTGACCTCCTCCCAGACCCTGCACGCTGCGCTGCGCGGCTTCGCGGAGGCGGAGAGCGACGGCATCATCCAGATGTCCACCGGTGGCGCGGAGTTCCTCGGCGGCCAGCACAAGAAGGACATGGTGACCGGCGCGGTCGCGCTCGCCGAGTTCGCGTACATCGTCGCCGCCAAGTACGACATCACGGTCGCGCTGCACACGGACCACTGCCCCAAGGACAAGCTGGACACCTACGTCCGGCCGCTGCTCGACATCTCCGCCGAGCGCGTCGCCCGTGGCGAGAACCCGCTGTTCCAGTCGCACATGTGGGACGGCTCCGCCGAGACCCTCGCCGACAACCTGGCCATCGGCCAGGAGCTGCTCGCGAAGGCCGCCGCCGCGAAGATCATCCTTGAGGTCGAGATCACCCCGACCGGTGGCGAGGAGGACGGTGTCTCGCACGAGATCAACGACTCCCTGTACACCACGGTCGACGACGCGATCCGCACCGCCGAGGCCCTTGGCCTGGGTGAGAAGGGCCGCTACCTGCTCGCCGCGTCCTTCGGCAACGTGCACGGTGTCTACAAGCCGGGCAACGTCGTCCTGCGCCCCGAGCTCCTGAAGGAGCTGAGCGACGGTGTCGCCGCCAAGTTCGGTACGGCGTCCCCGTTCGACTTCGTCTTCCACGGCGGCTCCGGCTCCTCGGCCGAGGAGATCGCCACCGCGCTGGAGAACGGCGTCGTGAAGATGAACCTCGACACCGACACGCAGTACGCGTTCACGCGTCCGGTCGCCGACCACATGTTCAGGAACTACGACGGTGTCCTGAAGGTCGACGGCGAGGTCGGCTCCAAGAAGACCTACGACCCGCGGACCTGGGGCAAGCTCGCCGAGGCCGGCATGGCCCAGCGGGTGACCGAGGCGTGCGCCGCGCTGCGTTCCACGGGCACCCGGATCAAGTAACGGGATCAGACAACCGCACTCCGGCAGGGCTCGGCACCGCCAAGGTGCCGGGCCCTTCCGTATGCTCCGGAGTATGGCTGTGCCCTCGCAGGAAACACCGGCCGTACGGATCTCCTCGCCCGCGGGCAGGTGGATCCTGCTGACCACCGTGCTCGGCTCCAGCATGGCCATGCTGGACTCGACGGTCGTCAACGTCGCGCTGCCGCGGATCGGCCGTGACCTGGACGCGAGTCTGGCCGCGTTGCAGTGGACCGTGAACGCGTACATGCTGACGCTGGCCGGGCTGATCCTGCTGGGCGGCTCGCTCGGGGACCGGTTCGGGCGCCGCAAGGTGTTCGTCCTGGGCGTCGTGTGGTTCGCCTCCGCCTCCCTGCTGTGCGGGCTCGCGCCGAACGCGGGCGTGCTGATCGCGGCCCGCGCCCTCTAGGGCATCGGCGGGGCGCTGTTGACGCCGGGCTCCCTCGCGCTCATCCAGGCCTCCTTCCACCGGGACGACCGCGCGAAGGCCGTCGGCCTGTGGTCGGGCTTCGGCGGCATCGGCGGGGCGGTCGGCCCGTTCCTGGGCGGCTGGCTGGTGGACGGCCCCGGCTGGCGCTGGGTCTTCCTGCTGAACATCCCGCTGGCCCTGGTGTGCGTGCCCGTGGCCCTGCGGCACGTCCCGGAGTCCGACGGGAGCACCGCCGCGCCCGGCCGGGAACCGGAGCTCGCGGGCGGCCGGCCGCCGCACCGCAAGTTCGACGTGCTCGGCGCGTCCCTCGGCGCGGTGGCGCTCGCGCTGGTGACGTACGCGCTGATCGAGGCCACCAGCGGGTCCGTGCTCGTCTGGGTGTCCGCGGTCCTGGGTGTGGCCGCCGGGGTGGGCTTCGTGCACGTCGAGCGGAGCCGGCCCGATCCGATGATGCCGCCGGACATCTTCGCGTCGCGGCAGTTCACGGCCGTCAATCTCGTCACCCTGTGCGTGTACGCGGCCTTCGGCGGCTTCTTCTTCCTGACCGCGCTCCAGCTCCAGGTCGTGGCCGGCTACTCGCCCCTTCAGGCGGGGACGGCGCTGCTGCCCACCACCGCCCTGATGCTGCTGTTCTCCGCCCGCTCCGGCGAACTGGCGCAGCGCATCGGGCCACGCATCCCGCTCACGGTGGGCCCGCTGCTGTGCGCCGTGGCCATGCTGCTGATGCTGCGGGTGGGCAAGGACGCCGTGTACATCAGCGACGTGCTGCCCGCGCTCCTGGTGATGGGCGCGGGCATGGTGACGCTGGTCGCGCCCCTGACCGCGACCGTCCTGGCCTCCGTGGACACCGGACGGGCGGGTCTGGCCAGCGGCATCAACAACGCGGCGGCCCGGGTCGGCGGTCTCCTCGCCGTGGCGGCGCTGCCGGTGCTGGTGGGCATGGGCCCGGAGGCGTACCGCTCGGCGGACGCCTTCGACTCCGCCTTCCGGCGCGCGATGCCGCTGTGCGCGGGCGTGCTCGTGGTGGGGGCGGTACTGGCCTTCGCGACCGTCCGCCGGCCCGCGCCCGACTGCTGCCGCCCCCAGTGCCGTACGCACGGCAGCGTGACGACGCCCCCGCTGGAGCCCCAGCGCGCGGCGACCCCCGGACAGCTTCCGTCCTGAGCCTCCTGGCCGCCCGGCGGCGCCCGCGGAACCGGACGCTCCGGAGGGGTGGCCGGGGGGCACCGGGCACCGGCGATGCAGCAGACTGGAACCCATGACGATTCACGAGAACCTCCTCGGGGGACCGCCCCCGACCTACCTGCCCGACGACCCGGAGCCGCGCGAGCTGCTCGCGAACGGCACGCCGTCCGCCGACGTCGCCGCCAAGTACCCGACGTCCTCGCTCGCCTGGGCCCAGCTGGCCGACGAGGCGTACGAGCGGGGCAGTGTCGTCGAGTCGTACGCGTACGCCCGTACGGGATACCACCGGGGTCTGGACTCCCTGCGGCGCAGCGGCTGGAAGGGCCACGGCCCGGTGCCGTGGGAGCACGAGCCGAACCGCGGTTTCCTCCGTGCCCTCAACGCCCTCGCCCGCGCCGCGCAGGCGATCGGCGAGAAGGAGGAGTACGAGCGCTGCAGCCAGTTCCTGAAGGACTCCTCGCCGACGGCGGCGCAGACGCTGGGTTAGTCGGGTCGCGGAACCCGTGGGGCCCGTCCGGCGGGTGTGACCGGGCGGGTCTTGCGTTTTCGGGGGACGATTGCGCAGGATTCCCGGTGGGGACCGGGGCCCCCGTGTCGACGACGGCAGGGGCGGACCGCTACCCGGAGCACGTATCAGGAGACAGCGATGTCGTCCCAGCCGGCCGGGCCCGCGGTGGCCCAGGCGCCCGAGGCCCCGCATCTCGATTTCCACGGCACCACGCCGTACGAGGACTACGTCCAGGCGGACGTCCTCACCCACTTGCAGCACACCCGCTCCGAAGACCCCGGAGAGATGGTCTTCCTGGTGACCACCCAGGTCATGGAGCTGTGGTTCACGGTCATCGTGCACGAATGGGAGACCGCGGCGCAGGCGCTGCGCGAGGACCGGCTGCCCGTCGCGGTGGCGGCCCTCAAGCGGTCCCTGCGGGAGCTGGAGGCGCTGAACGCGTCCTGGCGGCCCCTCGCGCAGCTCACGCCGGCGCAGTTCAACTCGTACCGCTCCGCCCTCGGCGAGGGATCCGGGTTCCAGTCCGCGATGTACCGCCGGATGGAGTTCCTGCTCGGTGAGAAGTCCGCGTCCATGCTGGTCCCGCACCGGGGCGCGCCGCGGGTGCACGCCGAGTTGGAGAAGGCGTTGCACGAGCCGAGCCTGTACGACGAGGTGCTGCGGCTGCTCGCGCGGCGCGGGCACGCGGTCCCGGCCGCCGTGCTGGAGCGGGACGTGTCGCTCCGGTACGAGCCCTCGCCGCAGGTGGAGGCGGTGTGGACCGCGCTCTACTCGGGGGACGAGGAGAGCGACCTGGCGCGGCTCGGGGAGGCGCTGACGGACGTCGCCGAGCTGGTGTGGCGATGGCGCAACGACCATCTCGTCGCGACGCGCCGCGCGATGGGCGCGAAGACGGGCACGGGCGGCTCCGCCGGGGTGGCCTGGCTGGAGAAGCGGGCGCAGAAGAACGTGTTCCCCGAGCTGTGGACGGCGCGCAGCCATGTCTGAGTCGTACGCCGCGAAGGCGGCGGCGCTGGACGCCGCGGACGAGCTCGCGAAGCTGCGCGACCGGTTCGTGCTGGACGACGTGGTGTACCTGGACGGGAACTCGCTCGGCGCGCTGTCGGTGAACGTCCCCGGCCGGGTCGACGACGTCGTCCGCAGGCAGTGGGGTGAGCTGCGGATCCGGTCCTGGGAGGAGAGCGGCTGGTGGACGGCACCGGAGCGGATCGGCGACCGCATCGCGCCCCTGGTCGGCGCCGCTCCCGGCCAGATCGTGGTCGGTGACTCGACGAGCGTGAACGTCTTCAAGGCGCTGGTGGGGGCCGTGCGGCTGGCCGGTGCCGGGCGGGACGAGATCGTCGTCGACGCGACGACGTTCCCGTCGGACGGCTACATCGCCGCGTCGGCGGCCCGTCTGACGGGCTGCGAGCTGCGCCCGGTGGAGCCGTCGGCGGTGCCGGACGCGCTGGGGCCCCGTACGGCGGCGGTGCTGCTGAACCACGTCGACTACCGCACCGGCCGGCTGCACGACCTGCCGGCCCTGACGTCCGCGATCCACGACGCGGGCGCCGTGGCGGTCTGGGACCTCTGCCACAGCGCGGGGGCCCTGCCCGTGGACCTGGACGCGCACGGGGTCGACCTGGCGGTCGGCTGCACCTACAAGTACCTGAACGGGGGGCCGGGTTCGCCCGCGTACCTCTACGTCCGGGCCGGTCTTCAGGAGCGTTTCGACTCCCCGTTGCCCGGCTGGAACTCGCACACGGACCCGTTCGCCATGAGCGCGGACTTCGCGCCGGCGGAGGGCGCCCTGCGGGGCCGGGTCGGTACGCCGGACATCCTCTCCATGCTGGCCCTGGAGGCCGCGCTGGAGGTGTGGGACGGGGTGTCGGTCGAGGCGGTCCGGGCGAAGTCGCTCGCATTGGGCGACTTCTTCCTGGAATGCGTCGAGGCCTACGTGCCCGAGGGCCGGGTGGAGTCCGTGACCCCGTCGGCCCACGCCGAACGCGGCAGCCAGATCTCCCTGCGGTGCGCGGACGCGGGAGACGTGATGAAGCGTCTCGTCGAACGCGGTGTGGTCGGCGACTTCCGCCGTCCGGACATCCTGCGCTTCGGACTCACTCCCCTGTACGTGGGGTTCGAGGACGTGGAGCGGGCGGCGCGGGTGCTGGGGGAGACGTTGAGCTAGGGGAGACGGTGGGGTGGGGGGAGACGCTGGGTGGGGGGAGACGCTGGGTTGGGGGAGACGGTGGACCGGGGGAGGCGGGGGCCGGGAGCGGCCGGGGGCCATAGCGGGCCCTGCGCGCCCCCGGTCCCCCGTGGCCGCCGCGCCGGGTCAGTCCCCGACGACGTACACCCCGGACACCGCGGCCGCGAACGCCGCCTCCGCCGCCCGGTCGGCGGCGGCCTCGTCCGGCACCACGCCGGTGGTCAGCACCGTGTAGTAAAGGGGCGCCGACACCGCCCGCACCACCAGCGAGGGATCGGTCCCGGGCGGCAACTCGCCCCGGGTCACGCCCTGTTCGACGCACGGCGCCCACTCGCCCACCCGCACCTCGTAGAACCGCCGCAGCGCCTCCGCGGTACGCGCGTCGGACGTCGCCGCGGCGATCACCGCCCGGAACAGCGGCCCCTGCCGGGCGTCGGCCAGCGTCCGCCGCACCAGCGCCGCGTTCGCGCGCAGATCACCGAGTACGGACCCGGTGTCGGCGCGCGGCAGCGACTGTTCCGCCATGTCGCCGAGCAGATCGGCGACCAGTCCGGTCACCGACCCCCACCGCCGGTACACCGTGGTCTTCCCGACCTCCGCCCGCCGTGCCACGTCGGCGAGATCGAGATGCGCGAACCCCTGTTCGGCGAGCACGTCCCCGGCGGCACGCAGCACGGCCGCGCGGACACGGGCGGTGCGCCCGCCGGGACGCACGGTGCCGGGTTCGGCGGACATGACGGACTCCTTCACGATCGGCTGTCGGTACCCGCCCAGCGTAACGAAACAGCGGAACCGTTTAACCCTCACCGAGCGTGACATCCGGGGGTAGGCGCACGTCACGGGCCTGATACCGTCCCCGCCAACGGCCGATCCCCCTCCCGGTCCGTCATATCCGTTTCACCGCTGAGAGGTTGGAGCATGTCGGACGACGCCGCAGCACGGGACGCCGCAGCACGGGAAGCCGCGGCGCGGGACGCGGCCGAGGAGGCGTCGGCCTTCTCCCACCCGCCCGTCGACCCCGACGCCACCGCCGTGTACGGCGACCACCCCGACCAGGTGATCGACTTCTACGGCCCGCGCGATCCCGACCCCGCGCTGCCCGTCCCGCTGGTGATCGTCCTGCACGGCGGTGCCTGGCGCGCCCCGTACGACCGCCGGCACGTCACCCCGTTCGCGGACTTCCTGGCCCGCCGCGGTTTCGCGGTGGCCAACGTCGAGTACCGCAGGGGCGCGGTGCTCCCCGCGCAGGGCGGCGAGGGCCCGGTGGCGGGCCGCTGGCCGGACACCTTCGACGACGTCGCGGCGGCGCTCGACGCGCTGCCCCGGCTGGTGAGCGCGCACCTGCCGGAGGTCGACCCCCACCGCACGGTGATCACCGGCCACTCCGCCGGCGGCCACCTCGCCCTGTGGGCCGCGGCCCGGCACGTCCTGCCCGCCGACGCCCCCTGGCGCACCGACCGTCCCGCCCCGCTGCGCGGCGTCGTCGCCCTCGCCCCGATCGCCGACTTCCAGGTCGCCGAGAAACTGGACGTGTGCTCCGGGGCGTCCCGCCAACTGCTGGGCGGTGAGACGAAGTTCGCGGAACGGCAGCCTTACGCCGACCCCGCCCACCTGCTCCCCACCGGCATCGCCACGACGCTCGTTCAGGGCCGCACCGATCTCGTCGTGCCGCAGGCGGTCGCCGAGTCGTACGCCGAGGCCGCGGCACGGGCCGGCGAGGTGGTCGGCCTGACGCTCCTGGAGGACGTCGGCCACTTCCCCCTGATCGATCCGGCGGCGGACGCGTGCGCGGTGGTGGCCGAGGAGATCGCCCAACTGGCCTGGTGAAAGCGGCAGTCGACGCCGTCCCCTACTTCTCGGGTCATACCCGTAGTACCTGAGAGCTACCTCCCGGGTGAGCTCCCTGGGAGGACGCCGACGACGCGTGACGATCCGTAACTTCCCCTGAAGAGGCGCCCGACGAACGGGCGAACGGGAGGGGAAGGACGCCATGGATCTCCGGGGGAGGCCGAGCGACGCGCACGGGGGCAGGCGCGGCGCCGGAGCCGAGATGGGGGAGGGGACCGCTGCCGGGGCGGGCGAGGGGGACCGGGGCGGGGCGGGGAGCAGGGCCGGGAGCGGGGGCTGGTCCGGGGGTCGGCGCGAGATCGGGTCCGGGGGTCGGCGCGGTGGTGGTGGGCAGGTGCTCCGGCGGCTGGTCCGCACCCTGCTCGCGGCGCTCGTCGTCTGCGCCGTCGTCGTGCCCGTGTCGGCCGCCGCCCGTCCGCGCATCCCCGCCCCCGCTCCTGCCGTACTCGCCCCGCCGACCCGTTCGACGCTGGACACGACGTACGCGGCCAACCGCGCGAACGCCGAGCGGGCGGCCCGCATGGCGGCCGGCCACGGCGACCGCACCCGAGCCTCCGCGGACCGCGCGATGGCCGCTCCCGGGCGCCGTCTCCTCACCTTCGACGGCCGGGGAGCGGGCCTGGCCGTCGAGGTCCTCGGCGACCTCGCGCACGCGAGCCGGGTCGCGGTCCTGGTCCCCGGTTCCGACACCACCCTGGAGACGTACGGCCGCTTCCGCGCCACGGCTCTGGCCCTGCACGACCGGCTCGGCCCGGGTACGGCGGTCGTCGCCTGGCTCGGCTACGAGACCCCGGGCACGGTCAGCACGACGGTCCTGACGGCCGGGCGGGCCGCACAAGCGGCCCCGCGCCTGAGGGGGTTCGTACGCGCGCTGCGCGGCGTCGTCGGCCCCGAGGCGCACGTCTCCCTGCTGTGCCACTCCTACGGCTCGGTCGTCTGCGGCCGCGCGGCGCGAGGGCTGGACGTGGCGGACATCGCCCTGGTCGGCAGCCCGGGCACCGGCTCGGACTCCGCGGCGGACCTGGGCACGTCCGCCCGCGTCTGGGCGGCCCGCGGCGCCGGCGACTGGATCGCGGACGTCCCGCACGGCCACGTCGACCTCTTCGGCACGACGGTCGGCTTCGGCACCGACCCGGTGTCGCCGGCCTTCGGCGCGCGCGTCTTCACGGCGGGCGGCGGCGGCCACAGCGACTACTTCAAGCCGGGCTCGGTGTCCCTGGACAACCTCGCCCGGATCGTCCTCGGAGACACCGCGGAGGTGACCCGTGCGTAAGTCGTCGGCGCAGTCGGTCCGGCGCGCACCGCGCGCACCGGAAGACGGAAAGGGCGTCACGGACGAAGCGGCCGGTGGCGGTGGCCCGGAAAGCGGCCGCGAGGATGCGCGTGTGCGGCCCGGCGCGCGGGCCGGCCTGAGGGCCGCGGCGCGGGCCGTCGGCAGCGGCGCCCGCCGGGTCGACGCGGCCACCCCCGCGCGGCGGGACCGCGCCGTCGACGCGCTGCGCGCCTTCGCGATCCTCGGGGTGGTCCTCGGCCACTGGCTGGTGACGGCCCTCGTCGAGGACGGCGGCACCCTGCACGCGGAGAGCCCGTTGCGGCACCTGCCGTGGCTGGCCCCCATCTCCTGGGCCTTCCAGACCCTCGCCGTGTTCTTCCTGGTCGGAGGGCATGTGGCGACGAGGAGCCATGCGTCGTCGCTGGCCCGCGGCCTGACGTACGGTCAGTGGCTGCGCGCACGCCTGGCGCGGCTCTTCGGACCGGTCGCCGCGGTACTGACCCTCTGGGCGGTGATCGCGGCCTGCCTGCTCGGGTCGGGCACCGGCGTGGGGACCGTCCACGCCCTCGTCAAACTCGCCCTGTCCCCGCTGTGGTTCCTCCTGGTGTTCGCCGGGCTGACCGCGGCGACGCCATTGCTCACCCGGCTCAACCCGCTGTGGCCGCTGGCCGTCGTTCTCCATGTGGACCTGATCCGGTTCGGACTCGGCGGGCCCTCCTGGCTCGGCTGGGTGAACGTGGCGGCGGGCTGGCTGGTCCCCTACACACTGGGCGCGGCGTGGACGCGGGGCGAGCTGGACCGGCGGCGCGCGGGCTGGACGCTGTTCGGCTGCGGCGCGGTGGCGACGGCCGCGCTGGTGGCGTGGGCCGGCTACCCCGCGTCGATGGTGGGCGTCCCGGGCGCGCGGGTCTCGAACCTGAACCCGCCCACGCTGGCCGCGGTCACCTTCGGTCTGGCCCAGTGCGGCCTCGCGCTGCTGCTGCGCGAGCCGCTCCGCCGGTGGATGCGGCGGCCCCTGGCCTGGGCGGCGGTGGCGGTGGTCAACCTGTCGGCGATGACGATATTCCTCTGGCACCAGACGTCGCTGATGGCGGTCACCGCCCTGGGGCTGCCCGTGGGCCGGCTGCCCGGCCTGCACACGGTCCCCGACGACCTCGTCTGGGTGGCGGCCCGTCTGGCCTGGCTCCCGGTGTTCGCCCTCGCCCTGGCCGTCTGCCGGGCCGCCTTCCGCTCCTACGAACAGGGTCCGCGCCGCCGTACGGGCCGTCCCTCCCGTATCGTCCGCGTGCACCGCCGTGGTGGTCCGGCGGGCACACGAACGGCCCCTCGTGCCCGGGGTTGACGGGGTGACCGGCACGGAGCCCGGGGAGCCGGACAAGGAGCCCTCCATGCCCGACGCGACGCCCCCGAAGCCGAGCCGCTGGAGCGCGGCTCGGCCCCGTGTCCCCGTGCGGGAGATCCTCGCCGAACTCGCGTCGACGGCGGCCGCACCCCTGCCACCGCTGTCCCGGCCCCGGTGGCTGCGACGGCTGCCGCACTGTCTGGTGGGCGCGGTCGCCCTCCTGGTCACCTTCACGAGCTCGGACACCTTCACCACCGCCTACCGGCTCGGCTTCCCGCTGGGCAACCTGTTCGGAATCGCGCAGGGCGCGGCGGTCGTCCTCGCCCTGTGGCGGCCGGTGCCCGCGTGGTGGCTGTCGCTGGGCGGCACCGTCCTCGCCGCCACGACGGCACGGAACCACATGGTGGCGGCCATCGACTTCCCGGGCCCCGACTGGCCGTGGGGCTCGGAGGCGATCACCGCGCACGCCTTCGTGCTCTTCCTCCTCGCTCTGCGGCTGCCCACGCGGGTGGCCGTCGGCGCGCTCTCCCTGACCGCGCTGGTGACGTACTTCATGCAGGGGGTGATCGGTGGAACGGCCTACCGCTCCACGGGCGTTCCGGCGGTCGTCGTCTTCGCCGCCGTGCTCCTCCTCGGCACAGCCCTGCGCGGCCGCCGCGAGGCCCGCACCCAGCTCGTCGAACAGGCCTCGCTGACCGAGGAGGAGCGCGCCCGCCGCACCCTCCTGGAGGAACGCAGCCGCATCGCACGCGAGCTGCACGACGTGGTCGCCCACCACATGTCGGTGATCTCCATTCAGGCCCAGGTCGCTCCCCACCTGGTGGAGAACCCGTCCGAGGAGCTGAAGGAGAACCTCGCGGGCATCCGGCAGAACGCCCTGGAGGCACTGATCGAGCTGCGCCGTGTGCTCGGCGTGCTGCGCTCGGAGAACCCCGAGGACCCGTACGGCCTCGGAGCTGGCACCGGCGCCGCCCCCGACTCCCCGCAGCCCACGCTCGACCGCCTCGACGCCCTCGTCGCCAACACCCGCGCGGCCGGTCTCGAGGTGACGACGGAGATCACCGGCGAACAGCTTCCCCTGGCGCCGGGCGTCGAGCTGTCGGCGTACCGGATCATCCAGGAGGCGCTGAGCAACGCGCTGCGGCACGCGCCCGGTTCGGCGGTCCGGGTCGAGCTGTGGCACTTCCCGAGGGGCCTCCAGGTGCGGATCATCAACTCGAGACCCGAGCGTCCGGCCCCGCCGTCCCCGGGCGCGGGGCACGGTCTGCTCGGCATGCGGGAGCGGGCTGCGATGCTGGGCGGCACCCTGGTGACCGCCGGGACGTCGCACGGCGGCTTCGTGGTGGCCGCCTTCCTGCCCCGCAACGGCGTCGCCCTGACCGACGACGCCTCCCCCGACGGTCCGGCCCCCGAGGCCGGCCCGGCAGGCCGCACAGGAGAAGAGAGCCGATGACGAGCAGCACCATCCGTGTACTGATCGCCGACGACCAGCAGATGGTCCGCCAGGGCTTCACCGTGCTGCTCAACACCCAGCCCGACATCGAGGTGGTCGGCCAGGCGGTGGACGGCCTGGACGCGATCGCCAAGGTCACCGAACTCGCCCCGGACGTCGTGCTGATGGACATCCGGATGCCCGAGCTCGGCGGAATCGACGCGACCCGGCACATCACCACGGAGACCCCCCGGATCAGGGTGCTGGTGCTCACCACCTTCGACCTCGACGAGTACGTGTACGAGGCGCTGCGGGCCGGTGCCTCCGGGTTCCTGCTCAAGGACGCGTCCGCGGACCAGCTCGCCGAGGCGGTACGGGTGGTGGCGGCGGGCGACGCGCTGATCGCGCCCGGGATCACCCGCCGTCTCATCGCCGAGTTCTCCCGTCTGGGTTCGGCACCCCGTACCCCGCTCAAGCAGCGCGTGGGCGAGCTGACGGAGCGCGAGACGGAGGTCCTGGCCCTCATCGCGCAGGGCCTGTCGAACGCGGAGATCGCCGAGCGACTCGTCGTCGCCGAACAGACCGTGAAGACCCATGTGGGCCGCATCCTGGTGAAGCTGGGCCTGCGGGACCGCACCCAGGCCGCGGTCTTCGCCTACGAGTCGGGACTGGTGCGCCCGTCGGGCTACTGAGGGCGGTACGGGGCGGTGCGGTACCGGGCGGTGCGCCGCCGGGCCGTGGCGCCGGTCCGGCGGGCGGGCCCCTCGGGTGTACCCGTAGTACCTGAGACGGACCCGGCAGGACCCTTCTCACAGGTGACGACGGTGACCCGGCGGGCGGCCTACCGTTTCGAACGTGACCGAGACGACCCAGACGCAGAAGACGCCGCCGGGCGGGGCCGAGCCACGCAGCCCGGAGTTCCGGCTCGACGTGGACGCCTTGCGCGGACTCCGGCAGGACCTGCTCCACGATGCCTTCGCCTACCGCCCGCTCCCGCGCATGCGGGTGGACGGTCCGCTCACCCGACGTCTCCCCGGGAGCGTCAGGGGGTACGCGGCCTGGGCCCCGCACGCCGTCACCGTGCTGTGCGGATTGCTCGCGATGGCCGTCGCGAGTACCGCGAACGACGCCGGCCCCGGCGCCCAGAGCCTGGTGCCCGGCTTGATGCCCGGTCTCCTCGCGCTGCTCCCGGTCCTGCTGACGCTCGTCCGGCCGGTCGGTGCCTTCTGGCTCTCGCTCGCGGCGACACCGTTCGCGGCCGTGTTCAGCCACAGCTGGGGCGACTGGCCCTGGCCGCCGGGCGCCTTCGTCTCCCACCTGGTGGTGCTGACGGTCGTGGCGCTGCGGACGCGGCCGCGCACCGCGGCCTGGATGTGGGTGCTGACCGCGCTGTACGGGATGGCGGCCGAGACCCTCTTCGGCGCCGGGCACTACGAGACCGACTCGGTCGCCCTGCTGTTCCTCGCCGCGTTGTCCCTGCTGGTCGTCACCGTCCTGCACATACGCCGCGCGGCGGAGCGGGAGGTGACCGCCCAGCTGACCGTGACGGCGCACGAGCGCTCCAAGCGCACCCTGCTGGAGGAGCGCACGACGATCGCGCGCGAGCTGCACGACGTGGTGGCCCACCACATGTCGGTGGTCGCCATTCAGGCGGAGGCCGCCCCCTACCGGGTGGAGAACCCGCCGCCCGAGCTGGAGCAGGCCTTCGTCACGATCCGGGAGAACGCGGTGGCCGCGCTCACCGAGCTGCGCCGTGTCCTCGGTGTCGTACGGGCCGAGGACTACGAGGCGCCGGACGCCCCGCAGCCCACCCTCACCGACCTCGAAGCGCTGCTCTCCAATGTGCGGGACGCGGGCCTGAGCGTGGACAAGGTGGTCACCGGCGGGGTGCGCGAACTCCCGCAGGGCGTCGAGCTGTCGGCGTACCGCATCGTCCAGGAGGCGCTGAGCAACGCGCTGCGGCACGCGCCCGGCGCCACGGCCCGCGTCGAGATCGGCTACGTCCTCGGCGGGCTCGGCCTGCGGATAGTCAACGGCCCCGCGCCGGCCGCGAACCTGGTGAAGTCCACGCACGGCGCGGGCCACGGCATCACCGGCATGCGGGAGCGGGTCACGATGCTGGACGGCGAGATGACGACGGGCGAGACGGACGACGGGGGATACGAGGTGACGGTGTTCCTGCCGGTGCCCGTGGCGGAGGAGTCCGGATGACGGGCGGGAGGGGGAGCGGGACAGTGGGCGGGACGACCGGCGGGGCGGAGCCCCGGACGCCGGGTGGCGCCATCCGCGTTCTGATCGCCGACGACCAGGTGATGGTCCGCGAGGGCTTCTCCGTACTGCTCGGCGCGATGCCGGACATCGAGGTGGTCGGCGAGGCGGTCAACGGGCGGGACGCGGTCGAGCGGGTCCGCGAACTCGGCCCGGACGTCGTACTGATGGACATCCGCATGCCGGAGTTGAACGGCATCGAGGCGACCCGGGAGATCGTCGCCGCGGACAGCGCCGCGAAGGTGCTGGTGCTCACCACCTTCGACCTCGACGAGTACGTGTACCAGGCGCTGCGCGCGGGAGCCTCCGGCTTCCTGCTCAAGGACGCCTCCGCGCGGCAGCTCGCCGACGGGGTACGGGTGGTCGCGGCGGGCGAGGCGCTGCTCGCACCCTCGGTCACCAAGCGGCTGATCACCGAGTTCTCCAGGCTCGCCGACGCCCCCCGGCTGTCGGCGACGGCACAGGCGGCGTACGGCGATCTGACCGAGCGCGAGACGGAGGTGCTCGTCCTGATCGCGCAGGGCCTGTCGAACGCGGAGATCGCCTCGCGGCTGTTCGTCGCGGAGTCCACGATCAAGACCCATGTGAGCCGCATCCTGGTGAAGTTGGGGCTGCGGGACCGCACCCAGGCGGCGGTCTTCGCCTACGAGGCGCGGCTGATCACGCCCAGGTGACACCCGTCCGGTCCCGGTGCGGGGCGGCACGGGCCGGGCGGCACGGGGGCCGTCCGCAGGACGCGTCTGCCGGGACGCCCCTGGTCAGAGGGGGGTCCGGCGGGCTAGCGTCCGGTCATGGCAGCTTTGGAGACTCCCGGGACCTTCGACCCCTGGGACCCGGCGTTCGTGGCGGACCCGTACCCCGCCTACGCGGAACTGCGTGCGCGCGGCCGGGTCCACTACTACGAGCCGACCGACCAGTGGCTGGTCCCGCACCACGCGGACGTGTCGGCGTTGCTGCGGGACCGGCGCCTGGGCCGGACGTACCAGCACCGCTTCACGCACGAGGACTTCGGGCGGACGGCACCCCCGCCCGAGCACGAGCCGTTCCACGTGCTCAACGACCACGGGATGCTGGACCTGGAGCCGCCGGACCACACCAGGATCCGCCGGCTGGTCTCCAAGGCGTTCACCCCGCGCACGGTCGAGCGGCTGGGACCGTACGTGCGGCGGCTGGCGGGCGAACTGGTCGCCGGTCTGGTCGAGGCCGGCGGCGGTGATCTGCTCACCGATGTCGCCGAGCCGCTCCCGGTCGCCGTGATCGCCGAGATGCTGGGCATCCCGGAGTCCGACCGGGCACCGCTGCGGCCGTGGTCGGCGGACATCTGCGGGATGTACGAGCTGAACCCCTCCCGGGAGACGGCGGACCGGGCGGTGCGGGCGTCGGTCGAGTTCACGGAGTATCTGCGGGAGCTGATCGAGGCCCGCCGCAAGGAACCGGGCGACGACCTGATCTCGGGGCTCATCGCCGCGCACGACGAGGGCGACCGGCTCACCGAGCAGGAGATGATCTCCACGTGCGTGCTGCTGCTGAACGCGGGGCACGAGGCGACGGTCAACGCCACCGTGAACGGCTGGTGGACCCTGTTCCGCCACCCCGACCGGCTGGCCGAGCTGCGCGCCGACCGCTCACTGGTCCCCACGGCGGTGGAGGAGCTGATGCGCTACGACACCCCGTTGCAGATGTTCGAGCGGTGGGTGCTGGACGACATCGAGATCGACGGCACGACGATCCCGCGCGGTGCGGAGATCGCCCTGCTCTTCGGCTCCGCCAACCACGACCCGGCGGTCTTCACCCGCCCCGGGGAGCTGGACCTCGCCCGCACCGACAACCCGCACATCTCCTTCAGCGCGGGCATCCACTACTGCATCGGCGCACCGCTGGCCCGGCTGGAACTGGCGGCGTCGCTGGGCGCGTTGCTCGAACTGGCCCCGACGCTGCGCCTCGCGGCGGAGCCGGAACGCAAGCCGAACTTCGTGATCCGGGGACTCGAGGGGCTCAGCGTCGCCCTCTGACCCGCCGGCCGAGCGCCCACAGCCCCAGGGCCGCGGCCGTTCCGCCGAGGACCAGCAGGGGCAGTTCGGCGTAGAGCACGCTCCAGTCGGGCCCCTGCTCGAACCGCCGGAACCGGCCGCGTGACGCGACGGACCAGAACGCGAGGCCCGCGCCCGCCCCCGCGGCGGCGGTCAGGCATCCGCCGGCGGCCTCCATGCGTTCTCCCATGACCGGCATGGACGCGGCGGGGCGGTCCCGGGTTCCCGGCGCCGCCCCACCGGCGCCCGCGCCCGTGCCGTCGGGAACCACGGTGTCCGCGAGCGACCGTGGGTGTCCGGCGTCAGGTGCTCAGGTCCCGTCGGCGCAGCGCCGTCAGCCCGGCGGCGGTCAGGGCCGCCGCGACGAGGGTCAGGACCAGCACCGGTGTCCAGGCCATCTCCCCGCCCGGCAGCTTGGGGAGGTGGCCGTAGGGGGAGAGGTCCATGAGGGCCTGGGGGACGTCCAGGGCGGGCCCGATCCAGCCCAGCAGGAGGACGAGACCCGCCGCGCCCCAGGCGCCGGGTGCCGACCGGGGGAAGACCCCGTACAGGAGGACCGCCAGTCCGCCCAGCGTCCACACCGCCGGGATCTGGAGGAGGCAGGCGCCGAGGACGGGCCCCGCCTCGTGGCCGTATCCCAGCGCGAGACCGGCTCCGCCCACCAGCATGATCAGGGCCGCTCCGCCGAAGGCGACGACCAGGTGCCCGCCGGCCCAGCGCAGCCGTCCCACCGCATTCGCCAGGATCGGTTCGGCCCGCTGGGAGGTCTCCTCGCCGTGCAGCCGCAGCACGCAGGAGACGATGTACAGCCCGGCCACCATCCCGAGCATGCCGGTCATCGTGGCGAGGAACGCGTCCGTGATCCCGGACCGCCCACCCATCCGTTCGATGATCTCGCGGGTTCTGGCGTTGTCGCCGACCAGGTCGGACGCGCCCTTGGTGATCCCGCCGAACGCGGCGCCGGCGGCGAGGAAGCCGAGGCTCCAGCCGAGCACACTGCCGCGTTGCAGCCGCCAGGCCAGTGCCCAGGCCGTGCCGAGCCGCCCCGAGGCCGGACCCGGCCGGGTCGGCAGGAAGCTCATGCCGAGGTCGCGGCGCCCGGCGAGTACGTAGGCGAGCGCGCCCTGTACGGCGACGGCCACGGCGAACAGGAGCAGCACCCACCACCGTTCGTCCGCGAACGGCCGCTCGTTCTCCAGCCAGCCCAGCGGCGACACCCACGTCAGCGGGGACGAACCGTCGTTCACGGCGGAGTCACCGGCCGCCCGCAGCACGAACGCCGCGCCCAGCACGCCGCCCGTCAGCCCCTTCGCCAGCCGCGCGCTCTGCGTGAACTGGGCGACGATCGCCGCCGCCGTGGCGAAGACCATGCCGGCGCCCCCGACGCCGAGTCCGAGCGCCAGAGCGCCGGGGGCGCCTTGGCCGGCCAGCCCGCCCGCGATGAGCACGGCGAGCGCGCCGTTCGCGACCAGGGCGGCCAGCAGCGCCGCCGTCAGCGGGGCACGCCGTCCCACCATCGCCGACGAGAGGAGTTCCTGGCGTCCGCTCTCCTCCTCGTCGCGGGTGTGCCGGACGACGACGAGCAGGCTCATGATCCCGGCGAACAGCCCGGCGTAGCCGCCCACCCGCCAGGCGGTGAGGCCGCCCAGGGAATCGCTGAACACCGGCCCGTACGTGGCGCGCAGCGAGCTGTTGGCGAGCATCTGCCGTGCCAGGTCGGCGCGTTCGGCCGCGGTGCCGTACACGCTCTTCAGGGTGCTCGGCAGGGAGAGGACCATCAGCGCGATCACACCGGTCCACAGCGGTGTCGTCACGCGGTCGCGGCGCAGCGCGAATCTCAGCAGTGTTCCGGTCCCGGCCAGTTGACGGGTGCCGCCGGTCCGTACCGCGCGGGCCGCGCCCGCGGTGGTGTTCCCGGTCCCGGTGGTGTCCGTGGCGGTCATCGCGCCATCGCCTCCGCGGGCGCGTCCTCCTGGTAGTGCCGCAGGAACAGCGCCTCCAGGGTCGGCGGGGCGGCGGCCAGGGACCGTACGCCGGAGTCGGTGAGCGAGCGCAGTACGGCGTTCAGCTTGTCCGTGTCGACCTGGAGCCGCACCCGGGTCCCCTGCACGTCGACGTCGTGCACCCCGGGCAGCGAGGCCAGGGCGCCCGGCGGGCCGTCGAGTTCGGCGGTGACGCCGGTACGGGTGAGGTGGCGCAGTTCGGCGAGGGTGCCGCTCTCGACGGTGCGGCCCTTGCGGATGATGCTGACCCGGTCGCAGAGCTGCTCCACCTCGCTGAGGATGTGGCTCGACAACAGGATCGTGCGGCCCCGGTCGCGTTCCTCCTCGACGCAGTGCCGGAAGACCTCCTCCATCAGCGGATCGAGGCCGGAGGTGGGCTCGTCGAGGATCAGCAGGTCGACGTCCGAGGCGAACGCGGCGACGAGGGCGACCTTCTGGCGGTTGCCCTTCGAGTAGGTGCGGCCCTTCTTGGTGGGATCGAGCTCGAACCGTTCGATCAGTTCCGCGCGCCGTCCCCGGTCGAGGCCGCCGCGCAGCCGTCCGTACAGGTCGATGACCTCGCCGCCGGACAGGTTCCGCCACAGCGTCACGTCGCCGGGGACGTAGGCGATCCGGCGGTGCAGTTCCACCGCGTCCTTCCAGGGGTCCCCGTCCAGCAGCCGTACCGTGCCCGCGTCGGCCCGCAGCAGGCCGAGCAGGACGCGGATGGTGGTGGACTTCCCGGAGCCGTTCGGGCCGAGGAAGCCGTGCACCTCGCCGGCCGCGACGCGCAGGTCGAGGCCGTCCAGTGCGCGCGTCCCGCCGAACGACTTGCGCAGTCCGGATACGTCCAGGGCGAGGTGTGCCTTCGTCATGGTTCAGAACGTACGCTTCTTTCAGAAATTTGTGAAGTTAAGGAAACCTATGAACTCCGGATAGACTCGACGGTGACGCGTGAGCAGGGGAGATGATCGACAGATGGAGCGACCGAGTGCGGCGGAGCGGGACCCGGAGGTGGTCTCGCAGTTCGTCGAGGGCTTCGCGGCGCAGCTCGTCGAGGCCGGGATGCAGCGGATGCCCGCCCGGGTCTTCGCGGCGCTGCTCGCCTCCGACTCCGGTGCCATGACCTCCGCCGAACTCGGCGAGCGGCTCCAGGTCAGCCCCGCTGCCGTCTCCGGCGCGGTGCGCTATCTCGCGCAGCAGCACATGGTCTCGCGCGAGCGGGAGCCCGGCTCCCGGCGCGAGCGGTACCGCGTGCACAGCGACCAGTGGTACGAGGCGCTGACCAGCCGCGACGCCGTGCTCAAGCGGTGGGAGACGGCTCTGCGCGCGGGTGTCGAGAGCCTCGGTCCCGCGACCCCCGCCGGCCGCCGGCTCGCCGAGACCCTCGCCTTCTTCGAGTTCATCGACGGTGAGATCGCCGGGATGATGGAACGCTGGCGCGCCCACCGCGAGAAGCTGTTCGGCGTCGGCGACGGCGACGGCGACCGCGACCGCTGACGAGACGCGGCCGGGCTTCACCCCGGAAGGGTCAGCCCCCAGCCTCCCTCCCGCACCGTCCACGTCCGTGTCCGCACCGGCCCGGAGACCAGCGAGTCCGCCCGGTACCTGAAGTCGGCCCCGGACACGGTGACCCGCCGCCCCACCGCCCGCAACGACGAGGCCTGCGCCCCCACGGAGACCGGCCGCACCTCCACCACCGCGCCCCCGGAGACCCCCGGTGTCACGGACACCGTCTCCACCGGCTGATCCAGATCGACCAGGGTCACCCCGTCGACCTCGACCCGCAGCCGCGAAGGCCCCGGCCCGGCGGGCAGCGCCCCCACCCGTCCCCAGGTCCTCGCCCTCGCGCGCCCCGACGCCACCCCCGCGGGCCGCGTGGCGAGCGTACGGACCAACGACTGGCAGGTGCGCAGCCACGGATGCGCCCCAGGAGCGTGGACCCCCCTCTCCTCCGCCCCGTCGGCGACCGGCACCGGCGAACCCAGCGGCGGTATCCGCAGCGCCCCCAGTACGACCCCGTCGCTGTCGTCGACCAGCAGGTCCAGCCGCCGCTCGACCCCGTCGAGCACCGCGCGCGCCGCGGCCACCGCCCCCGTGGGCACCCCCAGGGCCCGCGCGAGGGAGAGTGATCCCCCGACGGGCACCAGCGACAACCCGCACACGGCCAGGTCGCGTTGTCGGTGCAAAAGGGACACGGCCCGCAGCAGGGTCCGGTCGTCGCCCACGACGACCGGCCTCCGGGACCCTCTGCGGGCCAGCGCCCGGGCGAATTCCTCGGGCCCCTCCGGGAGGCACACCTTCGTGACCGCACCCGCGCTGAGCACGTCTTTTGCGATCCGTACCGACTCACCGTCATGGCGACGGGCGACCGGGTCGATGACCACCAGAAGCTGGTCGGAAGCCGCCACCTCGGTCATGCCTCGCTTCCTCGGGTAGCATCTTTGTGCAAGAGCCCCTTGCGCTATTGCGCCAGGGGCTTCGTCTATTCCGGGGCATCCGGTCCGACGGTCGCGGCCAAAGGAGGTCGCCGGCGTACGCAGCCGTGCGAAGAATCAGCCGCGTACGTCCCCGACCTTGGACATGCCCCGCCCGGAAGGGGTGTACGCCTGTGCCCGCACTTGTGCTGCTCGGTGCTCAGTGGGGTGACGAAGGCAAGGGAAAGGCCACCGACCTGCTCGGTGGATCCGTGGACTATGTGGTGCGCTACCAGGGCGGCAACAACGCCGGCCATACGGTAGTCGTGGGCGATCAGAAGTACGCCCTCCACCTCCTCCCTTCCGGAATCCTCACGCCGGAGTGCACTCCGGTGATCGGAAACGGTGTCGTCGTCGACCCGTCGGTCCTGTTCTCCGAGCTGAACGGACTGAACGAGCGTGGCGTCGACACCTCGAAGCTTCTGATCAGCGGAAACGCTCACATCATCACGCCGTACAACGTCACCGTCGACAAGGTGACGGAACGCTTCCTCGGGAAGCGGAAGATCGGTACGACGGGACGGGGCATCGGGCCCACCTACGCGGACAAGATCAACCGCGTCGGCATCCGCGTCCAGGACCTCTACGACGAGTCGATCCTCACGCAGAAGGTCGAGGCGGCCCTCGACGGCAAGAACCAGCTCCTCACCAAGGTCTTCAACCGCCGTGCCATCGAGGCGGGCCAGGTCGTCGAGGAACTGCTGACGTACGCGGAGCGGCTGCGCCCGTACGTGGCCGACACGGTCCTGGTGCTCAACAAGGCGCTCGACGAGAACAAGGTGGTCCTCTTCGAGGGCGGCCAGGGCACCCTGCTGGACATCGACCACGGCACCTACCCCTTCGTCACCTCCAGCAACCCGACCGCCGGTGGCGCCTGCACCGGCGCGGGCGTCGGCCCGACGAAGATCAGCCGGGTCATCGGCATCCTAAAGGCCTACACCACCCGCGTCGGCTCGGGCCCGTTCCCGACCGAGCTCTTCGACGACGACGGCGACGCGCTGCGCCGCATCGGCGGCGAGCGGGGCGTCACGACCGGCCGCGACCGCCGCTGCGGCTGGTTCGACGCGGTCATCGCCCGTTACGCGACCCGGGTCAACGGCCTGACGGACTTCTTCCTCACCAAGCTGGACGTCCTGACCGGCTGGGACGAGATCCCGGTCTGCGTGGCGTACGAGATCGACGGCAAGCGCGTCGAGGAACTCCCGTACTCCCAGACCGACTTCCACCACGCGAAGCCGATCTACGAGACCCTGCCGGGCTGGTCCGAGGACATCACCAAGGCGAAGTCCTTCTCCGACCTGCCGAAGAACGCCCAGGCGTACGTCAGGGCGCTGGAGGACATGTCGGGCGCGCCGATCTCCGCGATCGGGGTCGGCCCCGGCCGCGACGAGACGATCGAGATCAACTCGTTCATCTAGAACACCCGTTGAGCGCGCCCCCGGTGAGGCTTCGGCCGACCCGGGGGTGCGCTGTGTCCGGACCGTCAGACGGAGTCGGCGAACCGGCGCCAGGCGGCGGGGGTGACGGAGAGGGCGGGGCCGGTGGGGTTCTTGGAGTCGCGGATGTGGATGGCGTCCACTCGCGTGGGGCGGTGTTCGTGGGCGACTTCGAGGCAGTTCCCGCCGCCGTCGTCGCTGTAGCTGGACTTGAACCACCGCAGGGCTCCGGTGCGGGTCATTGTTCGTCTCCTGCCAAGTGCTCGATGAGGAGCAGGGATTCGTCGGGACTGAGGGCCTGTGCGCGGATCTTCGCATAGCGGTGTGCGAGTTGGGACACCTGCGGAGGCTCGCTGACCAGAATGCCCTGGTCCTCGATCTCCATATAGACGACGTGGTCGTGTTCCCGGGTCACGACGAGTTTCATGGCACCACGGGCGCCGGCATACGTTCCGCGCAGGCCGCGATCCATCGGCAGCACCTGTACGCAGACGTTGTCCCGTCGGGAGTCCTCGGCGAGCGAGCGAAGCTGTTCGCGCATGATTTCCCAGCTGCCGAACGGCCGCCTCAGTACGCCTTCTTCCAGAATTAGTTCGATCATCGGGGCGGGGTTCTGGTCGAAGAGTCGGCGACGGGCCAGCCGTGCCTCCACCAGCTCCTCTCGCTTCTCCTCGGAGACCGGTGGGTAGCCGCCACCGATCAACGCCCGTGCGTACGCCTCGGTCTGGAACAGGCCGTCTACGACCAAGGTCTCGTACGAGGAGATCGTCACGGCTCCGGCCTCCATCTCCGAGAAGCCACGGAACCGCGTCGGATACTTCTCCAGCAACACGAACCTGCGCGCCTTCTCGAACAGCCCGAACCCACCCCCGATCACCTCCTCCAGCTTGACGAGCATCTTGTCGCTCGCCGGCTGCGCGCACGTCTCCATCGCGCTGATCGCGGACGCCGTGTAACCGATCTGCTTGCCCAACTCCTCCTGCGTCAGCTGATGTTGTTCGCGGAAGGCCTTCGACATGGCGGCGACCATGTGTGCCGTCCCACCCGCTTCCGCCTTGTTCTCCGCCCGCGCCATGCGGTCACCCCCGAACTCAACCGAACTCAACCGAACTGCATAGACCGGCGTCAGCATCCGCACCGTTGCCGGTGGTCGACGCAGAGTCATGGAAACGCTAGCCCCGCCTGCGGAAACTGTCCTCATGGATACGCAAAGTGACGAAGTAAACCCGGCGCTACCCCCAGTCACCCCGGAGATCCCGGACTGGATCCCCCCGTCCGGCATCCAACTCCGCAAGGCCGGCGTCCAGTTCGACGCCGTCCGGGTGGACGGTGACCCCGGCCGCACCGTCGCCGACCGCCTCGCGCGAGCGACCGGGGGCAACCCGGGCCCGGTCGTCGAGGAGGCCCGCGGACGCCGTGCCGTCTACTTCCTCGTCCCCGCCGGCAGCACCGCCCACCGCTCGTGGCCGCCCGGAGTCACCCGCCTCACCGCGGGCCCGCACCACGTCGCGTACGTCCCGGTGCCCGCGCTGGGCGGCCTGACCTGGCCCCTGGCCTGGCGCTACCGGCCCACGGCACGCGACCACCTCGTCCACACGCTGCTGCTGCGCGCGGTGGCGGAGGGCTGCTGAACGGCCGGCGGTGCGGGCGGGTCCGGGAGCGCCGAGATGCGGACCGCTCCCGGAATGCCCATCCTTGACCTGGACATGGCTTGCTCCTGGTTCCGGACGGGGCGGGACCCGACCACGATCTACGCGTGTAGTCCCCGTTCGGCCCGCACGGCCCGTTCCTCCGTCCGCCTCAGCCCCGTCCCCAGGAGCCCCGTATGCCCGTCAACCCGCTGAACCGCCGGGAGTTCGTGAAGAGGTCCGCCGTCACCGGCGCGGCCGTGGCCGTCGCGGGGACGGCCGCGGCGACCCCGGCGCAGGCCGCGGGACGCAAGCCGGAGAAGAAGCCCCGTACCTGGTCGTTCTCCATCCTGGGCACCACCGACCTGCACAGCCACGTCTTCGACTGGGACTACTACACCGACGCGGCGTACACGGACAAGGCCGGCAACTCCGTGGGCGTCGCCCGGGTCGCCACCCTGGTCAAGCAGCAGCGGGCCGCGAAGGGCGCGGACCGGGTGCTGCTCGTGGACGCGGGCGACATCATCCAGGGGACCTCGCTCGCGTACTACTACGCCCGCGTCGACCCCATCACCGGCACCGGCGGCAGGCGCGGACCGGTGCACCCGATGGCGATCGCCATGAACGCCATGAAGTACGACGCCGCCGCGCTCGGCAACCACGAGTTCAACTACGGCATCGAGACCCTGCGCCGGTTCGAGAAGCAGTGCCACTTCCCGCTGCTCGGCGCCAACGCCCTGGATGCCAAGACACTCCGGCCCGCCTTCCAGCCGTACACCGTGAAGCGGATCCGGGTGCCCGGCGCCCCGGACATCAAGGTCGGCGTCCTGGGGCTGACCAACCCCGGGATCGCCCTGTGGGACAAGGACAACGTCGCCGGGAAGATGGCGTTCACGGGCCTCGTGGAGCAGGCGAAGAAGTACGTGCCGCGGATGCGCGCCCTCGGCTGCGACGTCGTGTTCCTCACCGACCACTCCGGCCTCGACGGGTCGTCCTCGTACGGCGACGAGCTCCCGTACGTCGAGAACGCGTCGAACCTGGTCGCCGCGCAGGTGCCCGGCATCGACGCCATCCTCGTCGGCCACACCCACACCGAGGTCTCCTCCTACACGGTCACCAACACCGCCACCGGCAAGGACGTCGTCCTGTCGGAGCCGTACTGCTACGGCATGCGGCTGACCGTCTTCGACTTCGAGCTGGAGCTCGCGCACGGCCAGTGGAAGGTGACGAGCACCAAGGCGCAGACCCTCAACAGCAACACCGTCGCCGAGGACCCGGAGATCACCAAGCTCCTGGCGGCGGACCACGAGCTGGTCGTGAAATACGTGAACACGCCCGTCGGCACGTGCACCACCGACCTCTCCGCGGCGGAGGCGTGCTGGAAGGACGTGCCCGTCATGGACTTCATCCACCAGGTCCAGATGGCGGCCGTCGCCACCGGCCTGTCGACGGCCGACGCGGCCCTGCCGCTCATCTCCGTCGCCGCGCCCTTCAGCCGTACGGCGGACATCCCGCGGGGCGACGTCACCATCCGGGACGTGGCGGGGCTCTACATCTACGACAACACCCTCTACGGCAAGAAGCTCACGGGCGCCCAGCTGAAGGACTACCTGGAGTACGCGGCGAAGTACTACTACCGGGTCCCGTCCGGCACGAAGGTGGACACCGCCACCCTCACCAACGCCAACAGCTTCTGGGACTACATGTACGACACGGCCGCGGGCGTCGACTACGACATCGACATCGCGCAGGCCGAGGGCTCCCGGATCAAGAACCTCAGCTACCGGGGCGCGGCGGTGACCGACGACCAGGTCTTCGTGGTGGCCGTCAACAACTACCGCGCCAACGGCGGCAGCGGCTACCCGCACATCGCGGCCGCCGACATCGCCTACAGCTCGACCAACGAGATCCGTCAGCTGATGATCGACTACGTCACGTCCAAGGGCACCCTCGACCCGGCGGACTTCGCCGACGGCAACTGGAAGCTGACGCAGGACGGGATGCCGGTGTTCTGAGGCACCCGCGTCCCGGGAGGGCGCCTCGGCCGGCGTCCTCCTGCCGGGGCGCCGGCCGCGGTGGCGCCGTTCAGACGAGGTGGGCGAAGACCACCAGGTTCTCGGTGTAGTCCTTCGCGCTGTGGTCGTAGTCACCGGCGCAGGTGATCAGCCGGACCTGGGCCTGCGGGGTGTCGGCGTACACGCGGTCGTTGGGGAAGTGGTCCTTCTCGAAGGTCTCGGCGTCGTCGACCACGAAGGACGCGGTGAGGCCGTCCGCCCGCTCCACCCTGAAGGTGTCCCCCTTCTTGAGCGAGCTGAGTCTCGCGAACACGGCCGCCGAGGTCTTCGTGTCCACGTGGCCGGCGACGATCGAGGTTCCCGCTTCCCCCGGGGTCACTCCGTCGGCGTACCAGCCGACCATGTTCACGTTGTCCGCGGGAGGGGGGTTGAGGTGGCCCTTCGCGTCGATCGACAGGGCCGTGAAGGGCGCGTCCACCCCGATCTTCGGGATGACCAGCCGGGTCGGCGCGGACTCCGGCAGGTGCTTGCCCGGCACCGGGGTCGACCACGGCATGAGCGCGGCCGAGTCGTGGGGTGTCCGGGAGTCGTCGGCCGGTTTGGCGGGGCTGCCGAACACGCCCAGCACCAGAAGCAGGATTCCGGCGCACCAGACGCTCAACGGTACGCCGGAACGGGAGCCCTGCCGTTGCGGCACGGGCTCGGTCACGACAGGGGAGGACAGCCGGGCTGTCATCGGGAACCACCTCACTAGGGCACTGCGGCGCAGCGGGCACGGCACGCGGGGAAGCCGGCCGGGCCGTCACGACGGGGATGACCCGCGGCGGCCTCGGCCGATGGGACGCCGGACTCCGGTCAGGACAGGCCGCCCGCCGCACCCCTGCGGCGCACCGCGTACACGCCCGCGGCGGCGAGCGTCAGGACCGCGAGACCGGCGGCCGTGACACCCTTGCCGGCGAGCGCGCCGCCGCCGGTGTGCATGCCTCCGTTGGGCTTGTCACGGCCGGAGTCGTTGCCTCCGTTGTCACGCCCGGAGTCGTTGCCGCCGTTGTCGCGGCCGGAGTCGTTGCCTCCGTTGTCACGCCCGTTGCCGTTGCCGTTCCCGTTTCCGTTGCCGCCGTTGTCCCGGCCGTTCCCGTTGCCGCCGTTGTCGCGGCCGGAGCCCGAGCCGCCGTTGTCGCGCCCGTTCCCGTTCCCGTTGCCGTTGCCGTTCCCGTTCCCGTACCCGCCGGTGCTGTCGTTCTTGTAGGTCTCCGGGTTGAACTTCGCGTCGTCCTTGTTCCAGTCGTCGCTCTTCAGCATGCTGAGCGCGCCGCCGCCGGTGTGGACGCCGCCCCGGGGCCTGTCGTGGTCGGAGCCCTCGTCGTCACGGCCGGAGTCCCCGTCACGGCCGGAGTCCCCGTCACGGCCGGAGTCCCCGCCACGCCCGGAGTCCCCGTCACGACCGGAGTCGCCACCACGGCCGGAGTCCCCGCCCCAGTCCGAGTCGCCCTCCTCGCCCTGGTCGTCGCCCTTCACCTTGGTGTGCACGCCGCCCTTCACCGTGGCGAGCGGACCGATCTTCACCTTGTTGAGGGCGCCGCCGCCGGTGTGCATGCCGCCGTTGGGCCTGTCGTTCCTGCTGCCGTCGTCCTGTTCGTTGCTGTAGGAGGAGTCGTCGTGGCCACCGTCGCCCGCCGTGGCGGCAAAGGCGCCGGGAGCGGCAATCGCGAGGGCGGCCGTGGCCGTCGCGGTAGCGAGAAGCATGCGGGCAGAACGCATTGTCGAGTCCTTCCGTCGCAGCCGAGCCGCTGACACTTTGTCAGCACGTGGGGAACCCGACCCCGACGTGATCCACCGTCAGCCCCTCCCGGCCCGCTCACCACTCGAGCCGCGCAACCGGCGCAGGTCCCGGCGTCGCCCGCCGGGCCTCCAGATGCCGCCCCGGACCCGGCCGGACCACTCTGACCTGCTACTTCATCCTGGGCCATCCGCCGTGTCCCACGCCGGACCGTGCCCAGACACAACCCGATCGGTCGCAACACGACTGCGCGCGGCCGGTCACCCGTCAGCCGGTCCCGCCCGGCCCCGGGCCCCCTCGCCCGAGGCGACGGAGGCCCGTCGGAGCGGCCTGGCGAGGGCTCCCGAAGGGGGTTGTGCGCGGCATTCGGGGGCGGCCCGGAACCGGATGCGTGCGGGACCCGGGCGCCGGGCCGGGCCCGGACGGGGCCGGGGTGAGATCACGGGGGCCGGGGGCGGGGGCGAGGTGATGGCAGGACGGAGGGGCGCCCGCGCGGGCCTCGGGGCCGGGGGGCGACCGTACGGGCTCGCGGACGTGGGACGGCCGGGGCGGCACGGCCCTCGCTGTCCGGCCATGCCTGACGTGGAAGGACGACCGTACGGGCTCGCGGACGTGGGGACGGCCGGCGGCGGACGGGCGCCGATGTCCGGCGGTGCCGGGCGGCGCCGGGTGGCCGGGAGGCGGAGGTGGCCGGCCGGGGGACGCGCGGAGCGGGCCCCACCCCGGCCGGCCAGGGTGCGCCTCAGCTGAAGATGATCATCGATCCCTGGGCGAGGCTCCGGGTCGCCGCCGCGTGCAGCCCCAGCCAGACGTGCCGCTCACGGGCGAACGGGCTCGCGTCGTACGGCGCGGGGGCGGCCGGCTCCTCCAGCTCCGTGGGAGCCGTCGGCGGCTGCGGGGCGGCCGGCGGATTGGCCGGGTCGATGCCGATCGAAGGGGCCACGAACTCGAGCTCGCGCAGCAGCGTCTGGGAGGAGCCCAGCGGGCCGCCCCCGGCGAGGAGCTCGTCGTTGGCGAGCGGATGCGGGAAGTCGACCGGCACGTACGCGCCCGCGTGGTCGTAGTGCCAGACGAGGTGCGACTGCTGGGCGTTGGTCTGGAACATCTCCAGCAACTGCTCGTAGTCGCCGCCCAGCTCGTCCACCGGGGTGATCGCGAGGCCGCACATCTGCAGCAGGTACGCGCGGCGCAGGAAGTGCAGGGCGTCGTAGTCGAAGCCCGCGACCGGGGCGACGTCGCCGGACAGACCCGGCATGTAGGCGTACACGGGGACCGGCGGGAGCCCGGCCTCGCCCAGCACCTTGTCGTACAGCGCCAGTTCCTCGGCGAACGGGTTGTCGGGGGTGTGGCACAGCACGTCGACGAGCGGGACAAGCCACAGGTCACAGGCCAACAGACGGCTCCTCTAGCTCCTGGGGAAGCACGGTGGTCAGGGAAGCGTAATGCGTGGGGCCCGTCCTCAGTCCCCCTCGTGCAGATCCCATACCCAGACCCCGTGCGCCCACGTGCCGGGGTGGCCCACCAGCTTGTCCACGGCCTCCCGCAGCTCGTCCTGGTGGGGCTGCGGGACCAGCACCAGCGCGCCCGCCTTCCAGTACGCGAAATCGACGCGGGCCTGCGCCCGCCAGTTCTTGCCGATCACGGGGACCCTGCCCGAGTACCGCACGTCGCGCAGCATGTTGGACGTGAAGCGGGGCGAGGCGCCGTAGATGCCGATGTGCTCGGGGCCGTAGGGGCCGTTGAAATACCCGCCGGGCAGGGGGAAGCCGAGGCCGGCCGCCGTCTGCCAGTGCAGCGCCTCCGCCGCGCCCGGGTCCGGCAGCGGCACCGGCACCAGGGACTCGCCCCTGGCCGGGTCGACGTACGCCCGCCACGTCCCGTCGGTGAAGAAGGCGGGCACCGGCGCCCGCTCGACCGTCTTCAGGGGCGCCGGGACGAGGGGAAGGAGCGCGGCGGCGACGGCCAGCGCCCCGAAGTACTGGGTGGGGGCGCGGCGGGCGCTCAGCAGCCGCTCGATCGCGACGGCCACCAGCATCCCCAGGGCGGGCGCGCAGATCATCGCGACCCGTCCCTCGATGACGGACTCGAAGAGGGGCTTGCCGGACAGCAGCGCCCAGGGGCCGGGCAGGACGATGTCGGTCGTCGGAATGCGGAACTTCGGACCCAGTGAGAGCATGGCCGCGGCCAGTGCCGTGAAGGCGAGGGCCTTGACGAGCGCCCGCTCCCACAGCCGTACGACGACCGCGAAGGCGAACACGGCCAGCGGCCACCCGTAGAAGGCGTTCTGCTCGGTGGGGTTGAGGGAGAGCGCGCCCGCGCTCCGGGCGTTCCCGGCGAGCAGCGAGCGCTCGGCGAAGGACAGGAGCGCGAGAGGGCTGTTGCCGGCGTTGTCGCCGTGGAGCACGCTCCCGTAGCTCTGCGGCCCCGCGAACTGCCAGTACAGCGGGAACGCGACGATCGGCAGGCACACGGCCCCGGCCACCGCCAGCCCGTTCAGCAGCGGACGCCACGCGGCCCGGGCGGCGTCGCGTCGGGCGAGCCCGTAGCCGAGGGCGAAGAGCGCCATGCCCATCGACGCGAGCAGCAGGGGCTCCTCGCCGAGGAAGATCTGGTACGCCGCCATCAGACCGAGCACGATCCCGTCCCGGACGACGCGCGTGCCGGCGCACAGCCGCAGCGCGCGGTCGACGATCAGCGGGACCATGAACAGGATCACGAAGTTCGGGTGCGCGTTGGCGTGGCTGATCATCGGGGGAGCGAAGGCGGCCAGCGCGGCGCCGGCGAACGCCGCGCCCCGGTGTCCGACGACCCGTTTGGCGATCAGCCAGTACCAGGCGGCGCCGGTGGCGGCCAGGCCCAGCGTCATGACGAGGCCGAGCGCGATCGCCGGGCCGAAGAGCAGGGTGATCGGCGCGAAGGGGACGGACAGGCCCAGCATGACCGTGTTGGCCATGAGGTTCACCCCGTCAGGGAAGCCCTGGAGGGTGGTGAAGAGCGGGTTGTGGAGATGGCGGACGTTGTCCGCCGTGACCGCGAAGAACCACTCCCACTGGTTCTGGTCCTGGAGCGAGTCCGGGAGGTAGCGGCCGTTCGGGTCCGCCCAGCGGCCGGAGTAGAGGGCGACCGCCATGAGGAGGAAGAGGGAGACCGCGAGGAGGTCCGCGGGGCGGACGGAGCGGGCCTTGAGGAGGGTCAGTTCGGCGAGGACGCGGCCGTAGTCGAGGGGCCGTACCTTCGAGCCCGGCTGGTGGGACCAGCGCACCGGGACCTCGGCCACCGGCCAGCCCGAGCGGCGGAAGTGCTGGAGCACCTCCACGTCGATGCCCCAGCCGTTGAGCCGCGACGCGCCGAACGCCTCCCGTGCCCGCTCGCCGTCGAAGAGCTTGAACCCGCACTGGGTGTCGCGTATGCCGGGTACCGCGACGCTGCGTATCAGGAAGTTCCCGGCGCGGCCGAGCAGCTCGCGCAGCCGGTGCTGGTGCGTGTCTATCGTGGCGCCGGGCGTGGCCCGTGATCCGATCGCGGCCGCGTGGTCCTCGCCGAGCGCCTTGTCGAGCAGCTCCAGCTCCTCGATCGGCGCGGCCAGGTCGGCGTCCGTGACGAGGACGCGGCGGCCGTACGAGGCGAGGACGCCCAGGCGCAGGGCGTGGCCCTTGCCACGGTTGCGGGGGCTGTTGACGAGCTGGACGCGGGATTCGCGGGCGCCGACGGCCGTGACGACGTCCCTCGTGCCGTCGGTGGAGCCGTCGTCCACGACGATCAGCTCCCACCTGCCGAAACGGCTCTCGTTGTCGCGCAGGTGCGTGATGATCGCGTCGAGCGTCGGGGCGAGCCGTCGTTCCTCGTTGTAGGCGGGGACGACGACCGAGAGGTCGATGGCGGGGGCCGGCACGTTCTCCATGACGTCCGTGGTGTGCGGCGCGCTCATTCGGCGGCCAGACGTTCTATGAGGGCCAGGGAGTGCGCGTTGTACTCGGTGACGATCACGTGCGCCGCCCGCGGGTCGCGGCGCGCGAGCGCGTCCACCAGTTCCGTGTGCCTCGACCACAGGTAGCCCCTGAGGTCGTCCAGCCGGCGGAGGTGCTGCACCGTGCACACCCAGGACTGGACGCGCAGGCGGTGCAGGAAGTCGGCCAGGTAGGCGTTGCCGAAGAGGGCGCTCAGTTCGCGCCAGAAGCGGAGGTCGTAGCCGATGAGGATGTTCAGGTCGCCCGCGGCGGCGGCGCGCTGGGCCTCCTCGCCGCGGCGGCGGACGCCCGCGAGGGCGGCGAGGACGCGTGGGTCGTCGGCCAGTTTCATGCCGTCGCCCTCGACGAGGCTGTGGAACATCCCGTCCGTGACGAGGCTGCGGGCCTCGATCATGCCGCGGAAGTCGGCCGGTGAGTACTCGTGCACGCGGAAGCCGCGGTGCTGGTCCGCGTCCAGCAGTCCCTGCGCCGACAGGTCGACGAGGGCCTCGCGGACCGGGGTCGCGGAGACGCCGTACTGCTCGGCGATCTCCTTCACCGTGAACTCCTGCCCCGGCTGGAGGCGGCCTGCCAGCACCTCGTCGCGGAGTGCGTCGGCGATCTGCTGCCGCAGGGTGCTGCGGGTTACGGCGCCAGTGCCGCCGGTGCCGGGCATGGTGTGTCGCTCCCCCATCGCGTACGGGTGCGCGTGCGTGCGCGTGTGCGTTCTCCTATGAGCACGTCACCTTACGCGCTGGGGTTCCCGCAGGGGATTCCTCGCCCCCGCCGCCCCTACCCGTCCCATCCGTACCTGGAGGCTGCCGCCCCCAGACCCCCGCTCCGGCCTGAAGGGCCTTGTCCTCAAACGCGGGACGGGCTGGAGATGCCGGCCTGCGCTATTGGGGTACTGAAAGGCCGACGCCCGGGTCATGCATGTCAGCCCGTCCGGCGTTTGAGGACGAGCCCTTCGGGCGATGGCGGGGGTCCGGGGCGGAGCCCCAGGGACAGGACGGGTCGGGCAAGGGCGGCGGGGGCGAGGGAATGGCGTCGGCGTCAGACCGTGTGTTCGTCGGCTATGGACAGCGCCATGTCCAGGACCGCGAGCCCCTCCTTCGCCTCGGCCTCCGTGACGTTGCACGGCGGCACGACATGCGTACGGTTCATGTTGATGAAGGGCCACAGACCGTGGGCCTTCGCGGTCGCCCCGAACGCCGCCATCGGCGCGTTGTCCGTCCCCGCCGCGTTGTACGGCACCAGCGGCTCCCGCGTCTCCCGGTCCTTGACCAGCTCAAGGGCCCAGAAGACCCCCGTACCGCGCACCTCGCCGACACTGGGATGCCGCTCGGCGAGCTCACGCAGCCCGGGACCGAGCACCGTCTCACCGATCCGCGCGGCCTGCTCGACGATGCCCTCCTCCTCCATCACGTTGATCGTGGCGACGGCCGCCGCACAGGCCAGCGGATGCCCGGAGTAGGTCAGCCCCCCGGGGTAGGGCCGGCGCGCGAAGGTCTCCGCGATCGCCGACGAGATGGCCACCCCGCCCAGCGGCACGTACCCGGAGTTCACGCCCTTGGCGAAGGTCATCAGGTCCGGCGTCACGTCGTAGTGATCGGCGGCGAACCACTTGCCGGTCCGCCCGAACCCGGCCATGACCTCGTCCAGCACGAAGACGATCCCGTACCGGTCGCAGATCTCCCGCACCCCGGCGAGGTAGCCGGGCGGCGGCGTCATGATGCCCGCGGTGCCGGGGATCGTCTCCAGGATGACGGCCGCGATGGTGCCGGGCCCCTCGAAGGCGATCGTGTCCTCCAGGTGCTGGAGCGCCCGCTCGCATTCCTGCTGCTCGTTCTCCGCGTGGAAGGGGGAGCGGTAGAGGAACGGCGCCCAGAAGTGGACGACACCGGCCGCGCCGATGTCGTTCGGCCAGCGCCGCGGGTCACCGGTGAGGTTGATCGCGGTGGAGGTGGCCCCGTGGTACGAGCGGTACGCGGAGAGGATCTTCGGGCGCCCGGTGTGCAGCCGGGCCATCCGCGTCGCGTTCTCGACGGCCTCGGCGCCGCCGTTGGTGAAGAAGATCTTGTCCAGGTCGCCCGGGGTGCGCTCGGCGATCAGCCGGGCCGCCTCCGACCGTGCCTCGACGGCGAAGGCGGGCGCGAACGTCGACAGGGTGGCGGCCTGCTCCTGGATCGCGGCGACGACCTTCGGGTGCTGGTAGCCGATGTTGGTGAAGACGAGCCCGCTGGTGAAGTCCAGATACCGCTTGCCTTCGTAGTCCCAGAAGTACGACCCCTCCGCGCCGGCGACGGCGAGCGGGTCGATGAGCTCCTGCGCGGACCAGGAGTGGAACACGTGCGCGCGGTCCGCGGCCTTCACGGCGGCGCCGACCTGGGGGTTGGGCTGAGGGGTCATGCGCCGAGCGTAGGTGTCCACGGAGCGGACGCGACATCGGCGTCCTGTCTGCGCTCCGGGGCTTTCCGCGACAGTCTGTCGGGCATGGGGGAGGAGGAGACGGACCCGGCGCCCGCGGCCCCGCGACGGGCGTCACGAAACCAGCAGACGCTGTTACGGAACCGTAGACACCACCCCACCCGCCGCCCCTTACGGCCGCACTATCCTCGGGCTGTTGCACACGTACGGGGGAGGGCGCGCGACGATGGAGAAGCTGGGGGGCGGGGACCCGCGTCAGATCGGGGTGTACCGGCTGATGGCGCGGCTCGGTGCCGGCGGGATGGGTAACGTCTATCTCGCACGCTCCGACCGCGGCCGTACCGTCGCGGTGAAACTGGTGCGCGAGGAACTGGCCGAGCAGGAGGAGTTCCGGGCCCGCTTCCGGCAGGAGGTGCAGGCCGCGCGCAGGGTCGGTGGCTACTGGACCGCGCCCGTGCTGGACGCGGACACGGAGGCCGAGATCCCCTGGGTCGCGACCGGTTACGTGGCCGGGCCCAGCCTCCAGACCGTCGTCGGCCACGACCACGGCGCGCTCCCGGAGCGGTCCGTGCGCATCCTCGCGGCCGGGCTCGCGCACGCCCTGAAGGACATCCACGCGGCCGGACTCATCCACCGCGACCTCAAGCCCTCCAACGTGCTCGTGACGATCGACGGCCCGCGCGTCATCGACTTCGGGATCGCGCGCGCCCTGGAGACCGTGACCGACGGCGGCCTCACCCGCACCGGCGCGCTC
The DNA here is from genome assembly GCF_042734135.1 of Streptomyces sp. NPDC059668. NCBI lineage: Bacteria > Bacillati > Actinomycetota > Actinomycetes > Kitasatosporales > Streptomycetaceae > Streptomyces > Streptomyces sp. NPDC059668. Next base: position 52,814 of record NZ_JBHWEL010000015.1, read on the forward strand.
GTCGGCTCTCCCGGCTTCATGGCGCCCGAGCAGGTCCGCGGCGACCGTGTCACGCCCGCGTGCGACATCTTCAGCCTGGGTTCGGTCCTGTCCTACGCCGCCACGGGCGTACTGCCCTTCGGGGCGACGAGCAGCGGTGTGCACGCGATGATGTTCCGCATCGCGCAGGAGGACCCGGACCTGGAGGGCGTACCGGAGGGGCTCGCCGACCTCGTACGGCACTGTCTGCGCAAGGATCCCGCGGCGCGGCCCTCGCTCGACGAGATCCTGGAGCGGACCGGCGCGGAGGACACCGTCTCGGGCGGCCGGTCCCGTGACCCGTGGCTGCCGAGCGCGCTGGTGGCCCAACTGGGGCGGCACGCGGTGCGGTTGCTGGACACGGAGAATCCGGACGGGGCGCCCGCCGCCCTCCCGCCGGCCCCGGAGCGGACTCCGGACCCGGCCGTGGACCTGTCCAAGTCCCCTGCCGCGCCCGCAGCGTCCGCCGCGTCCGCGGCACCTGATGCGCCCGCCGCACCGGTGGCCCCCGTCGCCTCCGCAGCGGCACCGGTTCCCGAGGTCTCCCCGGAGCACGCCGCCACTCCGCCGCCGGGGCAGCCCGGCTCCCCGGACCATCTCCCCACGATGATCGGGGGTTTCCAGGGGACGCCCCCGCCGGCCGCGCCGCCCGCGCAGCACCCCGCGTACGGCTACCCCCAGCAGCACCCCAGCCCTTCCGGGCCACCCGCGTACGGCTATCCACAGGGCGGCTGGGGCACTCCGCCGGGCTCCTACGGCTCGACGACGCCGTACGGCCCCGGCGCGGGGCCCGTCCCCGGCCCCCTGGAGCCCCCGCACAGGAGCGGCCGTTCCACCGCCGCCCTGATCGTGGTGGCGCTGGTCGTCGCGCTGGGCGCGGGCGGTTCCGTCTACGCCCTGATGCAGGGCGGCAGCGGCGGCGGCACCGACGACTCCAAGGGGGCCCCGGCCACCACCGCGCCCACGACGCCGGGACCGACACCGTCCGGGCCGTCGGCCTCCGCCGCCACCTCCGCCCCCACCGAGTCGTCGGCCTCGCCGTCGGCGCAGGGGGGGACGGTCCCGGAGGGGTTCCTCGGCACCTGGGAGGCCTCCATCGACAACGCGACGGGGCACAACACGCGCCGGCTCACCATCCAGCAGGGCGAGGCCGGTGACACGGTGCTCTCGCTCACCGCGGACGGTCCGCTCGGCAGCGGCACGTACCACTGCGTCTTCCAGGCCGAGCTGACCGCGGCCCCGGCCACCGGCGGCCCGCTGCGGATCGGTCCCTCCCAGGTCTCCTCCGGCGAACCGCTCTCCTCCTGCACGCCGGGCGGCGCCTCCGAGGTGACCCTGCTGCCCGACGGCAGTCTGCGCCGGGTGAACACGGGCTCCGGAGACGCCCTCACGTACACGAAGAGCGGCTGACGGACGTACGGACCCGATAGGCGGCGTACGCCGGGGCGGTCGGCGCGGAAGGCCGCTGAGACTTCATCCGGCGTACGCCGGGCGTTCCCGCTCCGGGCCGTACGGTGACCCCACCGTTGGGCTCGGGGGAGTGGCTCGCGATGGAGTGGTTGAGCGCAGAGAACATAGTGGCCGTCGGGACCGCCGTGATCGGTGTCGTCGCGTCCGCGGTGATGGTCTGGTACGAGCGCCGGGTGCCACGGCGCAAGCGGATCGGGTACCGGGTGCAGATGGACAACCCGGTGGGCGACGACGTGCGTTCGGGGCGCGCCAACGTGCGGCTCGGGCTGTTCGACGAGGCGCCGGGCATGGCGGACGCCACGCTGGTGCTGCTGCGCATCGAGAACGACGGCTCGCAGAGCATCGCCGGGGACGACTACACGAGCCGTGAACGGCACGGCCTGACCGCGGTGTTCACCGACCGCACCATCCGGGGCGTGTCCGTCACCCAGCCGACCGGCACCGACCACCTCATGGACCACTTCACCCCGGCGGCGGGGCTCGGCTACGCGGGCGGCACCCTGCACATCCCGCGCGTCCCGCTCAACCGGGGCGAGCACTTCAAGCTGCTGGTGCTGCTGTCGGGCGGTGACGTGGGATGCCCGATACGGATCGTCGGCGGCATCCGGGACGGCGAGGTCCATCCCAACCGCAGCGCCACGCCGGACGACACGCCGCCCCTGTTCAGCCGGGCGGCCCGCATCATCACCGTCCTGCTCACGGCCTGCGTGGTCACCCTGGCCGCGATCGTGGTCCTGCGCGACGACCACGCGGTCCCGATCGGCTGCGAGAGGGGCACGCTGAGGATCACCGGCTCGACGGCCTTCGCCCCCGCGATCCAGGAGCTGGCACAGCAGTACGAGAAGCACTGCGGTGGGTCCGAGATCACCGTGGACGCGCGCAGCAGTGAAGCCGGGATCCACGACCTCGCGGCCCTGGGCGTCCGCTCGGAGCAGCGCGCCCGGTCCGTGATCGCCTTCTCCGACGGCCCCGCGGTCGACGGGCCCCCGGAACTCTTCGGGACCCGGGTCGCCCTGTCCGTCTTCACCCTGGTCGTCAACGACGACGTCCAGCTCCGGCGGGGGCTGTCCCTGGCCGAGGTACGGCGCGTCTACCGCGGTGAGATCACGCGCTGGAAGCAGCTCGACGCCAGGCTTCCCGACCTGCCCGTCGTCCTGGTCAGCCGCAACGCCGAGTCCGGTACCCGGCAGATCTTCCAGCGCCGGGTCCTGGGGGCCTGGGAGCGAGTCCCCAGCACGTCCCTGGACTGTGAGCGCAAGGGCGACGGCACGGCCCCCGTCATGCGCTGCGAACTCGACTCCACGCAGAAGGTGCTGGACCACGTGGCCGAGATCCCCGGCGCCATCGGCTACAGCGAACTCACCCTCGCCACCGGCCACAAGGGGCTGCGGCCCGTGGCCCTCGACGGTGCCGCGGCCTCGGTCGCGGACATCGAGAACGGCAGGAGCGACTACCCGTACCGCGGGGTCGAGTACGCCTACACCTACCGCCGCCCGCCGGCCGGTTCCCTCGCCGCGAGCTTCCTCGCCTACGTCGTCCAGGGCACCGGTGAGAGCGTCATCCGTGCCCACGGCCAGCTTTCGTGCTCGGCGTCGAAGGCGCTGCGGATGTGCGACGACGAGGGGCGGGACTGAGGGGGCGAGCCGGTCCGAGGCCGCCTCATCTCGACTCCGGCGGGCGCTGACGGGGCATGTTCGGGCGGGCCCCGTTCGGGTGCGCCGTGAACCTGCCCTGTGCCGCCCCCGCGTCCGTCCTCGCCCCGGTGACCGGTGAGGACTGGATGCCGAGGGGGGCGGAGCCGGTGCGGAACTCCACCATCCAGTCCGCCGTCTCGGCCCTGACCAGCTCCGTGACGTCCTCCGAGAACCTGCGCAGGACGCCGAGACACCGTTCCGCCGCCTCGCCGGCGGTGCCCTCCGCGGGCCCCAGCACCTCCCGCACGCTCTCGGACGCCCAGTCGAACTGGAGCACCTGGAGCCGTCGCTGCACGGCCTGCGCCGTGGCCACGTCCCTTATCCATCCGGAGGTCACCCCGAAGAACCGGTCGGCCGCCACACACGCCACCCCGAACAGCAGCGCGAGATATCCCCAGGGAGCCACGCCACCGACCACTCCGGTGAGGTCCAGCAGCGGCAGCGCGGCTCCGGCCACCGCCCCCAGCGCCGCCCCGCCCCGCAGTCCCCGGGCCGCCCACCGCTTGCCCGCCCGGTCCGTGAGGTACCAGGACGCCGTGTCGAGAGCCCCGCGTTCCACCCACTGGTACAGCTCGTGGAGCCGTTCGGCCGGTTCCCCCCAGTCCCCGAGGGGGAGCGGCCGGCCGGTCAGGTCGCCCGGCCGGGGCCCCGCGGCCCCGTCGTTCCGAGCGTCCTGGGGCGCCCCCTCGGGCTGCATCTCCGGCTGGCTCACCCGGCACTCCCTACTGACGACGGTGATGACACCGACGTCGACGCGGGCCACGACCCCGGCGACGACGGCTCCGACGAAAACTAGTGACGTTGTGTGATGCTGCGTGACGCATGATGCTCAGGCGCCGCCCCTTTCCTACCGCCCAATGGGTGGCGATGGCCCGGTTTTCACCGGTTTTCCGCCCGCAAGAGGGCCTTGGTCAGGTATAGGCGGGCGGACGGTGTCACTCGAAAGAGTGCTGGGGCGACCGGCCCGTCGACCACGTAGGCTCGTGCTGAGCGGGAAAACCTCGTCCGCACAGTGGTGCCGATAGCCGTACGACCCAGGAGCTGATCGTGATTCCCGGTGGTGGCCAGCCCAACATGCAGCAGCTGCTCCAGCAGGCCCAGAAGATGCAGCAGGACCTCGCGAACGCGCAGGAGGAACTCGCGCGCACGGAGGTGGAAGGCCAGTCGGGCGGCGGCCTGGTGAAGGCGACGGTGACCGGCTCCGGTGAGCTCCGCGCCCTGGTGATCGACCCGAAGGCGGTCGACCCCGAGGACACGGAGACGCTCGCCGACCTGGTCGTCGCGGCGGTCCAGGCGGCGAACGAGAACGCGCAGGCGCTCCAGCAGCAGAAGCTCGGCCCGCTCGCCCAGGGTCTCGGCGGCGGCAGCGGCATCCCGGGGCTGCCCTTCTAAGACCGGCGGCGGCCAACTACCGTACGTACTGAACGAATCCAGGAAGGGCGGCAGTCCGTTGTACGAAGGCGTGGTCCAGGACCTCATCGACGAGTTGGGGCGGCTGCCCGGCGTCGGTCCCAAGAGCGCGCAGCGGATCGCCTTCCACATCCTGCAGGCCGAGCCGACGGACGTCCGCCGGCTCGCGCAGTGCCTCATGGAGGTCAAGGCGAAGGTCCGCTTCTGCGCGACCTGCGGCAACGTGGCACAGGAGGAGCTGTGCAACATCTGCCGCGACCCGCGCCGCGACCTGTCGGTGATCTGCGTGGTCGAGGAACCGAAGGACGTCATCGCGATCGAGCGGACGCGTGAGTTCCGGGGGAAGTACCACGTGCTCGGCGGCGCGATCAGCCCGATCGAGGGCGTCGGTCCGGACGACCTGCGGATAAGGGAGCTGCTCGCCCGCCTCGCGGACGGCGCGGTCACGGAACTCATCCTGGCCACCGACCCGAACCTGGAGGGCGAGGCCACGGCCACGTATCTCGCCCGCATGATCAAGCCCATGGGCCTCAGGGTCACCCGCCTGGCCAGCGGCCTCCCGGTGGGTGGCGACCTGGAATACGCGGACGAGGTCACGCTCGGCCGCGCCTTCGAGGGGAGACGACTCCTAGATGTCTGACGCCACACTGCACGCCACCAGCCAGGACCCCGACGACTTCGTGGTCCAGATCGCGGACCAGGTGGAGAGCTTCCTGGTCGCCGTCACCGAGGTGGCCAAGGGCGACGAGCCGGACTCGGCGGTTCCCTTCCTCCTCCTGGAGATCTCCCAACTCCTCCTGGCAGGCGGCCGCCTGGGCGCGCACGAGGACATCGTCCCCGACGAGCCCTACGAGCCGGACCTCGGCCCGGAGCCGGACGTCGACGAGCTGCGCCAGCGCCTGGCCCTGATGCTGGAACCGGTCGACGTCTACTCCGAGGTCTTCGACCCGTACGAGCCCCGCAAGGCCCCGGTGGCCTGCCGGATCTCGGACGACTTCGCCGACGTCTTCGCGGACCTGCGCCACGGCATGGCCCACTACCGGGCCGGCCGCACCAGCGAGGCCCTGTGGTGGTGGCAGTTCTCGTACTTCTCGAACTGGGGCTCCACCGCCTCGGCCGCCCTGCGCGCCCTCCAGTCCCTGGTCGCCCACGTGCGGCTGAACCAGCCCCTGGACGACCTGAACGGCCTGGACACCGACCAGGACCTCGGCGAGGAGATCCTCGCGGAGGAGGCGGGCCGGGTGATGGCCGAGGAGATCGGGGGCCCGCTGGGCCTGGGGACGGCCAAGTAGGACGGGCGCACCGGGACCCGGCGGACGCGACGGGCGCTCCGCCGTGCCGGGCGAGCCAGGCACTCGGGCAGCTCGGATGCGCCGGGCGTGCGCCCGTCCCTCGCCGGCACCCGGGTCACCCCGGTCCTCGTGTGACTCGGGGCACTTTCCGGAGTGGCGGGGCCGGGGCATGGGCAGATGCCGCTCGGAGCGGCCGGAGGATCCCTGACGGCCTCGGTCGACCTGACGGTCCGCAGTGATCACGTCGTGAGCGGGACATCTCACGATGCGATACTTCGGAAGGGAAATCCGGCCGCTCGTTAAACTGAGCCGACCGCAGTAGTGCGGTGCAGAGACAGATGGAGCGAGGAGCGCACGTGGGCCTTGTCGTGCAGAAGTACGGAGGCTCCTCCGTAGCCGATGCCGAGGGCATCAAGCGCGTCGCCAAGCGAATCGTGGAAGCGAAGAAGAACGGCCACCAGGTGGTCGTGGTCGTTTCCGCGATGGGCGACACGACGGACGAGCTGATCGATCTCGCCGAGCAGGTATCTCCGATGCCCAGCGGGCGAGAGTTCGACATGCTGCTGACCGCGGGAGAGCGGATCTCCATGGCCCTGCTGGCGATGGCGATCAAGAACCTGGGCCACAGCGCCCAGTCGTTCACCGGCAGCCAGGCCGGTGTCATCACCGACTCGGTCCACAACAAGGCGCGGATCATCGACGTCACGCCCGGCCGCATCCGGACGGCCCTCGACGAGGGCAACATCGCCATCGTCGCCGGCTTCCAGGGCGTCTCGCAGGACAAGAAGGACATCACCACGCTCGGACGCGGTGGCTCCGACACGACGGCCGTCGCACTCGCCGCGGCCCTCGACGCCGAGGTCTGCGAGATCTACACCGACGTGGACGGCGTGTTCACCGCCGACCCGCGCGTGGTGAAGAAGGCGAAGAAGATCGACTGGATCGCCTTCGAGGACATGCTGGAACTCGCCGCCTCCGGCTCCAAGGTGCTGCTCCACCGCTGTGTGGAGTACGCCCGCCGCTACAACATCCCGATCCACGTGCGCTCGTCCTTCAGCGGGCTCCAGGGCACCTGGGTCAGCAACGCACCGATCCAGCAAGGGGACCAGAAGGTGGAGCAGGCCATCATCTCCGGTGTCGCTCACGACACCTCCGAGGCCAAGGTCACGGTCGTCGGTGTCCCGGACAAGCCGGGCGAGGCCGCTTCGATCTTCCGGGCCATCGCCGACGCCGAGATCAACATCGACATGGTCGTGCAGAACGTGTCCGCCGCCTCCACGGGCCTCACGGACATCTCCTTCACCCTTCCCAAGACCGAGGGCCGCAAGGCCATCGACGCCCTGGAGAAGGCCCGGTCCGTGATCGGCTACGACTCACTGCGCTACGACGACCAGATCGGCAAGATCTCGCTGGTCGGCGCGGGCATGAAGACGAACCCGGGTGTCACGGCCGGCTTCTTCGAGGCGCTCAGCGACGCCGGGGTCAACATCGAACTGATCTCGACCTCCGAGATCCGTATCTCGGTCGTGACCCGTGCGGACGACGTGCCGGAGGCCGTACGCGCCGTGCACACCGCCTTCGGGCTCGACTCCGACAGCGACGAGGCCGTCGTCTACGGGGGCACTGGCCGCTGATGGCCGAACGGACCGGGCGACCGGCTGAACACTCCGGACCCTCCGGTCACCCCGGACGCCTCGGACGCCCGACGCTCGCGGTCGTGGGCGCGACCGGGGCCGTCGGCGGCGTCATGCTCCAGATCCTGTCCCAGCACGCGGACATCTGGGGCGAGATCCGACTGCTCGCCTCCCCGCGCTCGGCCGGCCGCAAGCTGGCCGTGCGCGGCGAGGAGGTCGAGGTGGCGGCCCTGAGCGAGGCCGCCCTCGACGGGGTCGACGTCGCGATGTTCGACGTACCCGACGAGGTGGCCGCGCACTGGGCGCCGATCGCCGCCGCCAAGGGCGTGATCGTGGTGGACAACTCGGGCGCCTTCCGGATGGACCCGGACGTGCCCCTGGTCGTCCCCGAGGTCAACCCGCACACCGCGCGGATGCGTCCGCGCGGGATCATCGCCAACCCGAACTGCACCACCCTCTCCATGATCGTGGCGCTCGGCGCGCTGCACGCCGAGTTCGGACTGCGCGAGCTGGTGGTCTCCAGCTACCAGGCGGTGAGCGGCGCCGGTCGCGCCGGCGTCGAGACCCTCCGCCAGCAGCTGTCCCTGGTCGCCGGCACGGAACTGGGGACCAGCCCCGGTGACGTACGCCGTGCGGTGGGGGACAACACCGGACCGTTCCCGGAGCCGGTGGCGCTGAACGTCGTACCGTGGGCCGGGTCGCTGCGCGAGGACGGCTGGTCCTCGGAGGAGATGAAGATCCGGGACGAGTCCCGCAAGATCCTCGGGCTGCCCCACCTGCCGGTCGCCGTGACCTGCGTCCGCGTCCCGGTCGTCACCACGCACTCCCTCACCGTCCACGCCCGCTTCGAGGACAGGGTCACGGTGGCGAAGGCGCGGGAGATCCTGGCCACCGCGCCGGGGGTCGTCCTGTTCGACGATCCGGCCGCCGGCGAGTTCCCCACCCCCGCCGACGTCGTGGGCACCGACCCGACCTGGGTCGGCCGCGTCCGCCGGGCGCTCGACGACCCGACCGCCCTCGAACTCTTCGTCTGCGGCGACAACCTCCGCAAGGGCGCCGCGCTCAACACGGCACAGATCGCCGAGCTGGTGGCGGCCGAGCTGTCCGTTCGCCCCCCGGGCAGGGCGTGACCTGCGCGGCAGGTTTCCCGGCCACGGTCGAAGATCACGAAAAATCTCCCTGGTCATCCCCGGATTCGTTTGTAGGATCTGTGTGAGTCCTGTGGCCGAAATAATGGTCCGGACCACTTGAACGAGATCCACCCGGCGTTCGAAGATTTCCCTCCCCGTTCTCCGCAACCGTGCGGAGGGCGGGGAGCGTCTTTGCGGTAGCCCTGCGCGGGTGGTCCGGGGGCGGCAGGGCACATGGGGCATAGGGGATGAGCTGTTACGCATGAGGGCTTTCAGTGCACTTTCAGGCGCGCTGCCGGGCGCGTCGGCGGGGGTTCCGGAATGTGTTCCGGCGGGCGTTGCGGTGTGTGTGAGAGCGGGTGCCGCCGTGCGCACGCGGGTGGGGGTTTCGGCCGAAGTGATGGCTGAAGCGAATGTGATGCCTGTCGCGTACAACCCTGACGGGGGTACGCGTGTCCAACTGGCGTGGCAGAGGTTCTCGAATTCACCGCGGTACAGACGAGGGGCACGACCCTGCGTCCACCCCGCCGACTCCGCAGCCCCGGCGCGTCCGGCGGCATGCCGGTGATCGCGCCCATGCCCGCAGCGCGGCCCGCCCGCATACCGAGCCAGCGCGACGGCGCTGAGGACAGCAGTACGGCCGCAGGCACGACGGTCGACCATCTGACCGAGACCTACCGCGCCCACTACCGGTCGCTCCTGGGTCTCGCGGCGCTCCTGCTCGACGACACCGCCTCCTGCGAGGACGTCGTCCAGGAGGCCTTCATCCGGGTGCACTCGGCGCGCAAGCGTGTCCGTGACCCGGAGAAGACCCTCGCCTATCTGCGCCAGACCGTCGTCAACCTCTCGCGGTCCGCCCTGCGCCGGCGCATCCTCGGCCTCAAGCTCCTCTCGAAGCCGATGCCCGACATGGCGAGCGCCGAGGAGGGCGCGTACGACCTGCTGGAGCGCGACGCGCTGAAGAAGGCGATGAAGGGCCTCCAGCGCCGTCAGCGCGAGGTCCTCGTCCTGCGCTACTTCGCGGACATGACCGAGGCCCAGGTCGCCGAGACCCTCGGTATATCGCTCGGCTCGGTCAAGGCGTACGGCTCGCGCGGCATCGCCGCGCTCCGTGTGGCCATGGAGGCCCCGGCATGAGCGAGCACGAGAACGCACGGCGCCGTGACGAGGAACGGCATCCGGAGCACGAGCACAGGCAATCGCACGCTGGGAACGGAACTGTGAACCACGGCCCCGACGGACAGCCCGACGAACAGGGCCCGGACGAACTGGGCTCCGAGAGGCTCGGCCCGGACGAACTGGCGCTGCGCCGGCTGCTGCACCAGGCGGTCGAGGAGATCGAACCCTCCGACGGCACGCTGGAGCATCTGCGCCGCGCGGTGCCCGCCCGGCGCGCCCGCAAGCGCCAGGCACTCGTCGGCATGGCGGCCGCCGCGCTCTTCCTGGGCACGGCCGTCCCGGCCCTGGTGCACGTCTCGAACGCCTCCGGTTCGAACGCCGACCCGTCCATCGCGGGCAACAGCTCGCAGGCCCAGGGCGGCACCAGCCAGGGCAAGTACCCGGACGGCGGCGAAAGCACCGCCGGCGGCGGTTCCGGCACCTCCAAGGAGCACGGCAGGAAGAACCACACGGGAGCGCCCGACAAGGGCAAGGGGGCGAGCACGGGGGCGGCCACCGGAGGCCCCGACGACCCGTCCGCCTCGGCGCCCGCCGCGCCCCCGTGCACGGCGGCGCAGCTCGGCGGCGCGACCGGAACCGTCGGCGTCCCGGACGCCACCGGCGCGGTCTACGGCTCCTTCAGCGTCTCGAACGTCTCCGGCGCCGGCTGCACCGTCAGCAGCGCGGGCACCGTCGGCACCCTGGCGCAGGGCGCGGCGGACTCGGCCAAGATCGGCGTGGTGACCCATGTGGCGGGCGACGCGGCCTCCGGCCTGCCCGACCCCTCCGCGGAGGTCGCCTCGCTGGTGCTTCAGCCGGGTGTCTCGTACGTCGTGAAGTTCGCCTGGGTGCCTTCGGAGACCTGCCCGACCACCGGCGGAGGACAGCCCTCGCCCGATCCGAGCACCACGGAGGGCGCCGCCACGGCCGGCGGCACCGGCACGGACACCGGCGGCACGGGTACCTCGGCCCAGCTCCTCACCGAGGACGGCGTGGCCGACGGCAGCGTCGCCGTCTCGTACGCGACGGACACCGGCGCGACCGCCTCGGCGACGGTCTCCGGCGCCTGCGCGGGCACGGTGTACCGGACGGGGATACTCGCGGCGTCCTGAGTGCGGGCGGGCCCTTGAGCGTTCGTGGGACCGGGGTACGAGCCCGTACGGGACGGCCCCGGGACCGGAGCCGTTACGGAGCCGGGGCCCCGGCGGTGTCACGGGCCGGATGCGCGTCCGGCCTTCCGTTCCGCTCCTGCTCCTGCTCCTGCGTCTGCTCTTGATCCTGTTCCCGGTCCTGCTCCTGGTGCGTCTCCTCGGAGGGGACCAGGCCCAGCTCGGCGTCCCGCGCGAACTCGGCCTCGCGGCGCAGCAGCCGGAACCACATGAAGACGACGAAGCCCGCGAAGACGAACCACTCACCGGTGTAGCCGAGGTTCTGGAACGCCTTGAGGTCCAGGCCGGTACCCTGCGGCGCGGTCGCGGGCACCGCCGTCATCCCGCTGTCGGCCTTCGCGAGGGTGATCCAGGCGTCGTAGACCTTGTACGGCACCAGGTTCACCAGCGACGCCGAGCTGATCGCGCCGGTCTGTCCGCCGGGAAGACCGCCGGCGGCGCTCACCCCGTTCGACCCCGGGCTCTCCGAGACCTGCAACGCGCCCGTGACGGTCACCTCGCCGGCCGGGGCCGCGGGTGCCTTCGCGGGATCCGCGGTGCTGGGCAGCCAGCCCCGGACGACGGGCAGCGCCTGGCCGCCGTCGGTCCGCAGCAGCGTCAGCACGTAGTACCCGTGCCTGCCGTCCAGTTCGCGGTCCGGCACCAGCAGCTGCTTGCCGTACCGGCCGGTGGCCACGGCCTGCTTGCCCGACGTGTCCTTGTCGACGGGCAGCAGCTCGCGCAGCGGCCGGGCCGGGTCCGTCCTGGCCGCCGCGGCCTGCTCGCCGGCGTCGCGCTGGTCCTGGACCCGAGCCTCGAACCGGCTCAACTGCCACGACCCCATGAAGACGCAGAAGGGGATGGCCAACAGCACGAAGACGTTGATCCCCCACCAGCGGGGCGTCAGCAGGAACCGGTACACGACTTCAAAGGTACGGTGCCGCCGCGCGCGGCCCGGCTCCGGGGCCCGGTCCCGGACGGAGTTGTCCACAGGCTGGGGACCTCGTCGGCGCGAGGGCGGGTGGGCCAGGCACTATGGGGCCATGACTGAGAGCAACGGGTCCGTCGAGCAGCAGCAGGCGGCCATGCCCGACTGGGAGAAGCGCTTCAGGGCACCGAGGGTGTCGCTGCCGGACTGGGCGGAGGACGCCCCGCACCGCTCGCTGTTCGTGTCCAACGCGACGGGAACCTACGAGCTGTACGCGTGGGACCGCGAGACGGGCGAACAGCGCCAGATCACCGACCGGGCGAACGGTACGACGGACGGGGTGCTCTCCCCGGACGGCGAATGGATCTGGTGGTTCGACGACAAGGACGGCGACGAGTTCGGCATCTGGCGCCGGCAGCGCTTCGCCGCGCCGGCTTCCGCGGACGCCGCCTCCACGGCGGATGCCGCGGGTGCCGCGAGCGTGGACGAGCCGGCGGCGCCGGGACTCGAGCCCTCCTACCCCGGGGGACTCGCCATCGGCAGGGACGGGCGGACGGCCGTCGTGGGCCGCTCCACGGACGAGGACGGGTCGACGATCCACCTGGTCCGCTCCGGCGAGGAACCCGTGGAGATCTACCGCCACCGGGAGTCGGCCGGTGTCGGCGACCTCTCCCACGACGGCTCCCTGATCGCCGTCGAGCACACCGAGCACGGTGACGCGATGCATTCGGCCCTACGGGTGCTGCGCCCGGACGGCTCGACGGTCGCCGAACTCGACGACACGAAGGGCGGCACGGTCGAGCTGGGTCTGGAGGTGCTGGGCTTCGCCCCCGTCGACGGGGACACCCGGCTGCTCATCGGGCACCAGCGGCGCGGCCGTTGGGAGCCGCTGGTGTGGGACGTCGTGACCGGCGAGGAGACGGACCTGTCCCTCGACCTGCCCGGCGACGTGGGCGCCGAGTGGTATCCGGACGGTTCGGCGTTGCTGATCGCGCACGGCTTCGAGGCCCGCAGCGACCTGTGGCGCTACGACCTGGCGTCCGGCGAGCTGGTCCGCGTGCCCACCCCGGCGGGCACGGTGTCCGGGGCGACGGCCCGCCCGGACGGCAGCGTGGAGTACCTGTGGTCGTCGGCGGCCGAACCGTCGTCGGTCCGCTCGACGACCGGCGGGGTCATCCTCGATCCCCCCGGCCTGAAGTCCCCGGGTTCGGTCGCCGTGGAGGACGTCTGGGTGGAGGGCCCCGGCGGCAGGGTCCACGCCCTGGTCCAGAAGCCGGCGGGGTCGACGGGACCCCTGCCCACCGTCTTCGACATCCACGGCGGCCCGACCTGGCACGACAGCGACTCCTTCGCGGCGGGCCCGGCGGCCTGGGTGGACCACGGGTACGCGGTGGTGCGGGTCAACTACCGGGGTTCGACCGGGTACGGGCGGGAGTGGACGGACGCGCTCAAGCACCGGGTCGGCCTCATCGAACTGGAGGACATCGCGGCGGTCCGCGAGTGGGCGGTGACGTCCGGACTCGCCGACCCCGAGCGCCTGATCCTCACCGGCGGCTCCTGGGGCGGCTACCTCACGCTGCTGGGCCTGGGCACGCAGCCGGACGCCTGGACCCTCGGCATCGCAGCGGTCCCGGTCGCGGACTACGTCACGGCGTACCACGACGAGATGGAGGCGCTGAAGGCCATGGACCGCACCCTGCTGGGGGGCACCCCGGAGGAGGTCCCCGAGCGCTTCGAGGCGTCGTCACCCCTGACGTACGTCGACGCCGTCAAGGCTCCCGTCTACATCTCGGCCGGTGTGAACGACCCCCGCTGCCCCATCCGCCAGGTCGAGAACTACGTCGACCGCCTCGCCGCCCGAGGAGCCGTCCACGAGGTCTACCGCTACGACGCCGGCCACGGCTCCCTGGTCGTCGACGAACGCATCAAACAGGTCCACCTGGAACTGAACTTCGCCCGAACCCACCTTCCGAGCTGACGGGGGTGGTCCCTGCGGGGCCGGGGATGTGACCCGGGCGGGTCCGGCGACGGCAGGGACTTGGGCGGGGCCCGCGACTGCGGCGACTGGGAGGCCGGTTGCCGTGGTGGCCTGGGTGGGTGGCGCGGTCGTGGTGCCCCGGTGGGTCCGGCTGCTGCGTGACCCCGGTGGGCCTGGTGGTTGTGGTGGCCTGGGTGGGTGGCGCGGCTGTGGTGACCCGGTGGGTCCGGCGGCCGTGTGACCCGGGCGGGTCCGTCGGTCGTCGTGACCAGGATGGGTCGCGCGGTCGTGGTTACCTGGTGGGTCCGGCGGCCGTGTGGGCCTGGTGGTTGTGGTGGCCTGGCTGGGTGGCGCGGCTGTGGTGACCCGGTGGGTCCGGCGGTCGCGTGACCCTGGTGGGCCCGGCGGCCGTGGTGACTGGGCGGCAGCCAACCCGCGGGGCCCGGTCAGAGCCCCGCAAGGTCCGGCGGCAATCCGCCGGGGTCCAGGGGCGGAGCCCCGGTGGGGTCTTGGGGCGAAGCCCCGGCGGGGTCTGGGGCGCAGCCCCAGAAGGATGGGACGGGTAGGGGCGGCGGGGGCGAGGAAAAACCCCCCCCCCCCCCCCCCCCCCCCCCACCCCCCCCCGGCCCCCCCCCCCCCCCCCCACCCCCCCCCCCCCCACCACCCCCCCCCCCCCCCCCGCGGGGGGGGGGGGGCGCGCCCCCCCCCCCCCCACCACCCCCCCCCCCCCCCCACGACCCCCCCTACTCGCCCGGAGGACCCCCGGACCGCTCCCGAACCCACCGTCCCGACAACTCCGCAAGCCCCCGCCGAGTAGCCGCCAACACCACCCGATCCCCCGCCCGCAGCACATAGGTGGGGGGAAGATCCCAGACCAGCCCGCTCGGCGCCCGCTGGGCCCCGCCCCCACTTCCACCCCCGGCCGCCGGATCCCCCCGCCGCCCACCCACGCCCGTCTCCAGCGCGAGCACCCGCCACGCCCCCGCCCGAAACGCCTCCCCGACGGTCCGCCCCTCCAACTGGGCATGCCCGCCCACCTCGATCGCCGCGAACAGCAACACCCGCCGTTCGACCGGAATCGCCCCGAGGATCTGCCGCCCCATCATCGCCCCGGCGAACGCGGGCGCGGCCAGATGCGACACGCTGCGACTGCGCGTGAGCGCCTGCGGATGCGCGGCCCGCAGGGTCCGGTACACGGCGGTCGCGAAGTCGTCGTCGTACAGCCGCAGTACCACCCGCAGATCGGGCCGCACCGTACGGGCGTACAGCGCGGCCTCCAGATTGGTCGTGTCCGCGCTGGTCAGCGCGAGCAACGCGTGCGCCCGATGGATCTTCGCGGCCTCCAGCACACCTTCCTGGGTCACGTCCCCCAGCACCACCGGCACCCGCAGTCGCCGCGCCAACGCCAGGCCCCGCGCCTCGGGGTCGGCCTCCACGCAGACCACGGGGATGTTCAGCTCCCGCAGCCGCGCCAGCACCCGCGTACCGATCTTGCCGACCCCCAGCAGCACCACGTGCCCGGACAGCCCCCGCGGCGGCTTGCGCAGCGCGGACCCGCTCCGGAACGTACCCAGCGCCTCCAGCACGGCGGCGAGCAGCACCGGAAGCAGCAGCAACCCGACGAGTCCGGAGAAGAGTTGGAGGACCTGCCGACCGGCCGGTTGCCCGATGGCGGGATTGTTGATGGCGAAGAGGTCGAGCAGCGTCAGATAGGTCGCGCGCAGCGGAGGCTCCCCGGTGACGGCCATCGAGGCGACCGCCAGCCCGATCACACACCCCACCAGCCCGGCGAACGACCAGCGCAGCCGCCGTGACATCAGCGAGGCGAAGGGGACGCTGCGCCCGCCGGACACCGTGGGACCGGTGTACGACACGGTCTCCAGGACGACGGTCCCGCGTCCGGTGGCGGCGGCCACCGCCCGTTCGTCGGGCAGCAGCCGGGGCCCCTGCGGACCGCTGCTCTCGGAACCGTCGGCTCCGGCCGGGTCGTTGGTCGTGGCCGACAGCAGGGCGAGCGTGCACAGACCGGGGTCGGCGACCTCGCCGGGCCCCGGCGGCGGCCGTTCCACCGCGCGCAGCATCAGCCCGTCCGTCTGGACGACCTTGCTGGTCCCGGCGACGGCGGTCGCGGCGAGCGCGGGCGCGGCGGTGTCGGCGTCGGACAGCACGGTGGTGGACGCGTCGAATGCACCACCACCGTCACCGCTGCCGCTGCCGCTGCCGTCGCCGTCGCCGTCGCCGTCGATCCCGGCCGTGGCCAACGCCGATGCCTGGTCGAGGAGTTCCTTGATGTGTTGGCCGAGACGCCGGTTGTAGAGCCGGATGACGATCCGCAGCCGCGGGTTGAGACGACGGGCGGTGAGCGCGGCCCGGATGTTGGTCTCGTCGTCGTCATGGACGAGGGCGAGGGCCGCGGCCCGCTCGACACCCGCCTCGGCGAGCACCGCCTCGGTGAGCTCGGTGGCCTCCAACACCCTTTCGGAGCCGGGTGGTTCGGCCGTACGTCCGGGCGGCGCGTCACCGTTCCCGGCGGCCCGGTTCACCGCCGCGGAGACCCGGTCGAACAGGGTCGAGCCCCGGGCCCGACCGACCACCGGTGGGCGCACGCGGCGCTGTGCGGGCGGTACGACGAGGGTCACCCGCTCGCCGTACACACCGCGCAGCTCCGCGGCCAGCCGGTGTGCCAGGGCGTCGTCCCCGGCCACCACCATGTGCGCGGCGGTCTCGCTGGACGGGCTTGGGTACGGAAGGGTCGCCACAAGGGAGAAGAGTGCCGTACCGGGACGCGTGGTTCCATACGGCCGCCCTGCACAAGTCGCCATCACCCGAGAGCGGTTGGGACAGCAGCTCGGGTACCGGCCCCGGGACGGACGGACTCACCCGCGGGTACGGCTGCGGGTACGGGTATTGGTGCGGGCCCGCACTTCGCGCGGCGCCCGCACGAACTGCAACTCCAGCGCGACCGGCGGCGGAGCGACGCCCGGCCCGCCGGCGGTCGCCCAGTTCACCAGGTCCTCCGTGCAGTCGTCACCCATCGCGAACCCGATCCAGGTCGGTCGCGCACCCCGGCGCCGCCCCTCGCCGGAAGGCCGCACCACCACCACGTTGGCCTGGTCGCAGGGCCCGAGACAGTCCACGGTCCGCACCACGAACCGCCCCCCGGACGCCTCGGCCCCGGCGCGCAGCCGCTCCAGCTGCCAGGCGTGGTCGTCGTCGGGATACTTCACCGGATCCCCGCAGCAGCACCCCCGGCACACGACCAGGGTGCAGGGCCGCGAGCCGGCTCCGCCGACCACCACCGCACGGGGATTCCCGGGCGAGGCGGAGGGAGAGGGGAGAGCGGATCCCAAGGTGTCCCCGGAGGAGGCCATCGGAACGGGCGACGAGGTGCTCAACGGGACGTCTCTCCTTCTGATCGTCCGGGTACGACCCGGCAGGGCCCCGTCCCCTTCGGGCGGGCCCCGGAGCGCCAGTAAGTCAGAGAGACACGCGGCAACGCCAGGGGGCCCTCACCGACCGGGGAACACCGCGATCTCGCCGTACCGCGCGAGTGCCTGCTCGACGCGGAGCCGGAGCAGCGCGAGCACACCCTCGGCAGGACCGGGCACGAGGCGTACACCCCTGCTTCGGGGGCCATTTGGGAGCCACCTGGGCGTGATCTTCGGGGTCCGGCTCCCGGGTTGGCTCCCGGGGACTGGCACTCCGCCTCCGCCCGGCGTCCACTACGCAATCTCCGGCGAGGGTGGGGCCGGCCGGCACCCACGAAATCTCGTCCCGTTCGGTCGCCGTGGACACTGCGGCCTTCTTCTGGCGGCCCACGTATGCACCGACCTACTCGTCGACGAGGCGCTCGTTTCTATTTCCCAGGTGGCTGGATGACGACGATTCGCCAGATCACGGAATCGGCCGCTGAGAACTTCCACACCAGTTCGTGCATATGGGCGTGCGGTATCTCGGCGGTGAACACGCCGGTCCCGTCACCGCACTGAGACCCGGCGAGACGCTTTCCGGTGGCGATGACGTCGAAATCGGAGGGACCGGCGCATGTCCACATCACCGTGATGGATGAGGCCTTCCCCGCTGACTCGGGAAGCGTGACACCGCCCTTACCGTGACCCGTTTTCGTGTACAGCGTCTTCGATCCGACAGGGAGTGACGACTGGACGGGATCGGGAAGGCGGTCCGGGCTCGTCGCGGTCTGTACCGGAGAAGGGGTCGCGCCGGTCCCCGTCGTCGCTCCTGCCGGAGGCTGCGTCGCCCCGTGGGTGGCGGTCGCCCGGGGGTGAGCCTCCCCGGAACAGGCCGACACGAGCACCAGGGCCGACAAGCCGGCGGCCAGCAGGGGCAGCTTCATGATCGTCCTCAGCTCACGAGATTTTTGCCGCACAGGTGACGGTGCCGGTCCAGGTGTGGCCCTTGGCCACCGGGACCGGCCTCCGTTGTCGCCCTCCCCGGGAGCGGCACGGACAGAACAATCACGGACTGCCTGGGTGATCGTCAAGGAAACTCGACTGATCTGAGCGAGACTTGAGCATGACGATTGAATATGGGGTATCGGCTATAGCTTGGCCCTGTAGGCAAGTAAGCAGAATCTCGTGCTCCCTCAGTGCGAATCGACCCCACGAGCGCGAGAACGTCGTCCTTTTGTCAGCCCCTTTGTTCATTCAAGGCGCCTCAAGGATTGATCCTCGAATCCCTCCTCGATCTGCAGCCGGCCGGTCACCATGACCGGCAGCGACCGGCGGGGAGGCATCTGCGGGTGCTGCTGGACGCGAGGTTGACGGAGCGGTGGCCGACCAGGCGGGTCGGGACTGTAAGTGCGGTCGGCGGCCCGGGAAGTGTTGGTGGAGGAGTCCGGAGTCGGCAGTGCTGACCGGGAGCCTGAAACGCGGATCCACGAGGTCGCAGGAGCACCCCACGGGGTGCCTCGCCCGCGATTCCACCTCCTCATGGCGGAATGCGCGAGGACAGAAGGCGCGTGGGGGGGCACAAAGGTTCTCGGGAGCCACCTCGGGACCACGTCACGGTGCGGCTCGCGGACGACGCCAGGGTCCGCCGGCCGCCCTGCTGGACACGCCAGCCGCGTATCTCTGAGCAGGGGGAGGGAAACCCTCGCGTGGGCCGATCTTGGCTGATATACGCTGCGCCTGACTTGATCGAACGGATCGGCGAATCCGTGCTACCGGATACGCCTTGCCCGGGGGGGCATTCCCATGACTTCGCAGTTCCGCGCGGTGCTCGGCATCGCGCTCACTCCCGTCCTCGCCCTGGCGGCCGCGGCCCCGGCCGCCGCCCACACCGCCGCCACGGCCGCGCTCGCGGCCACCGGCACCACCGCCACGGCAACCGGCACTGCCGCGGCCGCCGTCGAGACGCGTGCGCCGGGCCCGTGGGGCACCCGCACCCTGCACGCCGCGAACCCCAACCCCGGCTTTTCCTCGGGCGGGGTGAACGCCTTGGAGTCGGCCGGGAACGGCGCCCTCGTCTCCCTCACCGGCGACGGGCTCTCCCGTTTCACCCGGATCCGGCCCGCCGGCAGCACCAGCTGGCTCGCCCCGCAGACCTGGCCGGACGCCGGCGGGTACAACACCGAGCTCGTCTCGCTCGGCGACGGCTCGGTGCGCCTGGTCTGGCGGGCCAAGCGCGCCGACGACCACAACGACTACTGGCTGAAGATGGCCACCCTCGCGCCCGGCGCGACCGCCTTCTCCGAGCCCGAGTACATCGCCGCGGTCCCCGAGAAGGGCTACCACCACCTGGCGGCCGCCCCCGACGGCCGGCTGGTCGCCGTGTGGTCGGTCTCCGGTGTCGTGAAGGCCGCCGAGAAGAGCGGCCCGCGGGCCGCGTGGACCGCTCCGGCCGACCTCAACGAGCAGCCGCCGTCCGGCAGCCGGGACATTTCCAGCATGGACCTGGCGGTCGCCAAGGACGGCACCGCCCTGCTGGTGTGGCAGTGGCAGGCGAGCAAGGCCGTCGTCGCCCTGGAGAAGGCCCCCGGCGCGACCTCCTGGACCGCGGTCCAGGGCTTCCCGGTCCCGGGCGTGGACCTGGCGCGCCCGAAGGTGTTCGCTGATCCACAGGGCGGCTTCGACGTGTTCTACGACGACCTCGCGCACCTCATGCACACGCGCCGGCCTGTCGGCGCCACGCAGTGGAGCACCCCGCGGTCCGCCGCCAACTACGGCAGCACGTACGGGATGACGACGCCCGTCCACCTGCCCAACGGCGACCTCTTCGTCGCCGGCGGGCCCGGCTACTCGACCGGCCCCTGGTACGCGGTGCGCTCGGCGGCCACCGGCGCCTGGCGGCAGTACACGCAGCCCTTCTCCACGCACAAGAAGGTGCGTTCGGTCGACGCGGTCGCCACCTCGGGCGGCACGGTCACGGTGACGTGGCGGGAGGGCTACTCGGGCGAGGAGTACGCGATGGCCGCCGTCTTCAAGGGCGGCACCTGGTCCGTCCCGCGGCGGCTGAGCGCGACGAGTGCCGAGTTCGCCGGGGTGCCCCAGGTGGCCGCCGACGAGCTCGGCAGGCCCGTCGTGCTGTGGGACGAGTACAAGCTGAGCGCGACGAACAGCTTCGCCCTGGACGGCGTCTACCAGGCCACCACCACCAGCCGCGCGCTGCCCAAGTGGCGTGACTACACGGACGACGGCAAGGCCGACCTGTTCGGCCGCAACGGCACCGCGCTGAAGGTGTACGCGGGCGACGCGACGAAGCTGTCCGCGGGGCAGCGCACGAGCAGCTGGCCGACGGGCACGCTCGTGCTGCCCTTCGGCGACCTCGACGGCGACCGCTGCAACGACGTGTTCCTCCGCTACCCGAACGGCGAGGCCCGCGTCTACCCGACGATCTGCGGCGGGCTGCCCGACCAGGCGTCGTCCTACGTCAAGGTCTCCTCGGACTGGAGCGGGTACGACGCGGTCGTCTCGCCCGGCGACGTGACGGGCGACGGGCGGGCCGACCTGCTGACCCGGTCCGCCTCGACCGGGAAGCTGTACGTGTACGCGAACAACGGCGCGGGCGGCTTCAAGGCCCGCTCGCTCGCCGGGTCCGGCTTCGGCGGCTACAAGAGGCTGATCGCCGCCGGGGACCTCGACGGCGACGGCAAGAACGACCTGCTGGCCCTCGACGCGTCGAACGAGCTGTGGCGGTTCAAGGGGACCGGCGCCGGTACGTTCACGCCCCGGGCGCTGGTCTTCAAGGACTGGGGCACCTCCTACAAGGACGTGATCGGCGGGCTCGATCTGTCCGGGGACGGCCGGGCCGACCTGATCTCGCTGGACAAGGACGGCCGGGCCTGGCTGAACCGGGGCAACGGCCACGGCGGCTTCGACAACCGGTCGCAGGTCGGCAAGGCCACGAACTGGTCGGACATCCGCATCTCCTGACGACGCGGATCCGGGGGCCACTCGGGACCACGGGGGTCCCGGTGGCCGGCTTCGCGTCTGGTTCCGGTTCCGGCGGGCGTCCGGACCACGTCCACCCGGAAGGGCAGCGGACCGGCCGGGTCGGCATCCGCAGTCGCACCGTGCCGCCCGGCTGAGCAGAGCGCCGTCCGCTTTTATGGACGGCGCTCTGCCCTTAGGGCGTTTCCAGGCCCGCTACCCCTGCACGGACGACACCCTGCGGCCTGAGTCAGACACCTTCGAGACCAAGCGGGACGCGGAGGCGTTCCTCGTAGGGACTTCGATGCACTCCTGCATCGTCGTCGCACTGCTGACCGGTGCCCGGACGAAGGAACGCAACGCCAGAGGGCCCTCACCGAGTCGGTAAGGGCCCTCTGAACTGCTATTTAGCTGTCGGGGTGGCGGGATTTGAACCCACGACCTCTTCGTCCCGAATGAGGTTCGGCGAAGATCACCATCAGCCTTGATGGTGTTTCCCCTGGGCAGGGCGTTGGTGCGGATAGGTATGAGGTGGTCTCGCGGGGGTTCGAGGAACGAATCGGCTCCCCAATGGCTCCCAGGTGATACGTCCTGCTCTCAAGGCTCGCAGGGGGAGGGGCGCGGGAGTGGGGAGCCAGATGTCGGCGGGCCGGAGACCTCAGCACGACCTCCGGCTTTGTGATGCAGATCACTCAAGATTCCGGGCTGGGGATTGCCGGTTCGGGGCGTTGCGGCGCCCGAGAGGGGACAGGCTCGCTCATCATCTGCCGGAGGCACCACCCATGACGCCCGAAGCTCTCGAAGAACCGCAGGCACTGGAAGCGGCGGCACCGCCTGTGACCGTCCCGCCCCGCGAGACCGACGTGTCGGAGACGGAAGAAGCCGAGGACCTCGACGCCCTTTACGCGCGGTACGGCCTGGTCAGGCGGTGGCGGGTACTTCCTGAGCCGAAGCCCGTACCCATTGATCCACAGTCCACTCACGGCCTCCCTGTATTGGGTGAGGGCGACCTCATCGCGTACGGGGGCGATGGGGGAGTCCGCGACAGCTCCTACTTCTATTTCGGCAACGAAAGGGACGGTGGACGACTGCTGGCAGGACGCTTGTTCCTGGACAGCCCTCGACTCGAACCTTGGCAAATCGCGCAGACCTGGACAGAGGGGGAGGTCGACGGCCCATGGGGTGGAGCGGCCATCGCCGCGAAGCCCAGCTCCCCGGAGGCTCGTGCAGAGGCCCGTGAGGCCAGGCTCGCGGCACGCGCCGTGGAAGCACGGAACGAGGCGGCGCTCGGCAACACCGAGCTCATCGAGAAGTTCATGGCCGTCGACCTCGGCCTGTGGCGGGGAGCCCGCTGGCAGGAACCGGTGACCACGGCTCTCCTTGGCGACTGGGCGAGCACCCTGTACACGCACGGCACCATCCGCCGGGGGGCTCTCTCCCGGCTGATGCGTGAGGTCAGGGAGATCCACCGACAGCTCACGCCACTGTGGCGTCGACGCTGCGCCGGAGAGCGGCTGCTCAGCCTTGATGTCCCCGTTCTGGAGAATGGGCTGACTCTCGCCGACCTCGTCGCAGGAGGGCCCGACCCGGCCGACATCCTTACGGGGATGCTGCCTGATGATCCGCGTGTGCTCGCCGTGCTGGAGCAGATGTTCCCGATCGAGAGAGCCGTCGCGCTCGCCTGGTCCCGTTCGGGAACGTCGAGTTGGACCGAGGCGGCCGCCATGGTGTTGGCCCTCACCTCGCAGGCGTACGTGCAGGGTGACGCCGAGGCTCTGGGTGAGCGAGTACGCCGCAAACTTAAGCGGCTCGGTCGCCGCGCGCGTCACAGTCGGGATGGCGAGGAGACGTCCCGTTTCCGAGCGGCCCAGTCGCCTGCTGTCGGTCGAGCCGATGACCGCGCAGCGGAAGCGCGGGAGGCGTGAATGCCTGACACATTGACTCTCGCCCTGATCGCCATGGTCGGCTGCTTCGTCGTGCGCGAATCTCGGCGCGACGAACGGCTAGGCGCTGCGCTCTTGGTCGGCGTTGCCGTTGTGGCACTGATGCTGACGCTGTACGGGGCAGGTCCTGACTGACAGCGGTCGGATGAAGCCCGCTTGGCGGCCGGCGTAAAGCCGACAGGGGCCGGTCCCCCGCGGGCGGGGAAGCCCCGCGCCGGGGTTTTAAACTGTGGGGGGGGGGGGGTTTTTTAACACCCCCCCGGGGGCTAGACGACCAGCGCGCTCACAGTCTGGGTGTCGATGTTT